>JAUMBL010000013.1:0-32168 GCA_032115775.1 Saprospiraceae bacterium
CTGTTTATTTGATTTTTTTAGAAAAAATCAAATAAACAGGCGACCAAACAAAATATTTTTTTGCTTAACAGACCTTTCACGGACCTGTGATACGCCATCAAAATAATGTTTTGTGGCCTGTTTTGATTTTTTCTAAAAAAATCAAAACAGGCCACAAAACAAAATATTTTTTTGTTTGACGAATCTTTCACGGATTTACGATACACCCTCTAAGCAATTTCTAACATCATTCTAAAACCGTTCTAAGGAGTTCCTGACAGGTTCGCCGGATGTTTGCATAAAATATCTGCGATATGAATGTTTTGTTGCTCCGCCCTTTGTGGGTTTGCCTGCTCTTGTTTTGGGCGCTGCTTGCCCAGGCGCAAACGCCGGACGACGGTTTTATAATGGGAAAATCCCAAATATGCGTCGCCCTGCCGTATTCTTATGATTCCTGGACGGAATACCGCGAAGGTACGCTCCGCCGCGACAATCCCAACCTGGGCCGCGTGAGCCGCCAGGCGGTGATGCCGATGTTTGCGCTCGGTCTGACCGACTACCTGAACCTTATCGTCGGCCTGCCTTACGTATCTACCCGGGCAAGCCAGGGCGTCTTGCGCGGACATCAGGGATTTCAGGATGTTCAGGTCGGCCTCAAGGCCCGTTTCCTCCAATTACCCCTGCGCGCAGGCTCGCTGGCGTGTTATGCGCTGGGCAGCATCTCCACGCCCGTTTCCAATTATTATCCGGACTATTTGCCGTTGTCTATCGGACTGGGCAGTACCAACCTTATGGGCAGGGGCATCCTGCAGATGCAGTTTAACTCCGGCCTTTTCGTCACGGCGGCAGGCGGCTATACCTCCCGCAGCAACATCGAACTGGAGCGGGATTTTTACTACGACGGCGGCGTGCCTTACTACACCAACACCGTACAAATGCCGGCGGTTGCGGATTTTCGCCTGGCGCTGGGATACGTCAACACCCATATCAAGGCCAATATCGCCTATATGGGAATGAACACGCTCGGCGGTACGGATATCCGCCGAAACGATATGCCCTTCCCGTCGAATAATATGGATCAGACGCGCATCGGCGCAGAAATTCAGTACTACCTGCAAGGCGACAAAGGCCTCAGCCTGCTCGCCTTCGGCAATTACACGCTGAGTGGCCGCAACGTGGGATTCTCCACTGCTTTCGGCGGTGGCATCGCCTATCAATTCAATAATCTTTGGAACTAATAATATACCCTGTCATGCAACGAGTAAAAACAGTCCGCGTACTATTGCACATCTTGACCTTGTCCGGCCTCTCCTTGTTCATCCCTTCCTGCAGCAAGGAAGTGGATCCGATACCCGAGCGGGCTCCGTACGCTTACGGATCGCTGGATCCGAACGGCGGCGGTTGGCGACCGATTTTGCTGAGTTCGGCCTCCGAACTCGCGTTGGAAGCCCCGCTCCCGGTCAATTCCGCCGAATACCAGGCCGAGCTCGCCGCCCTGAAATCCGCTTCCGCTTCCCTTCGTCCCGACCAGGAAGCGGCCGTGCAATTCTGGGGCGCCAATGCCCTGGTGCGCTGGAACGAAATCGCCCGCGAACTCGCCGCCAAGTACAATCTGCCGCCTGCCGCTAATCCGGATGGTACGTATCCGGCGCCCAGCGCCCAAAATCCGGGCGTATATCCGTATTTCCCCTTTGCCAATCCGCCCTACGCCAGCCGGATGTTCGCCTACTGGAGCGCCGCGCAATTCGACGCGTTGATCGCTGCCTGGCATTATAAATATACGTATCAGCGCCCGGCGCCGTATCTGACCGATGCGACGATCATTGCCCGGCTCCCTGAGAACACCTTACCCTCCTATCCTTCCGAAGACGCCGTGATTGCGGCGGTGTCTCAAAAAATTCTGACCGCCATGTTTCCGCTCGAGGCGGATTATCTCCAAAAGCAGGCAGAAGAACACCTCAATTCCCGCCGCTGGGCCGGCGTGAACACCGACAGCGACCTCGCCGCCGGCAAAGCCTTGGGTGAAGCGGCAGCGGCCAAATTCCTCGCGCGCGCCTCCACCGATGGGATGAAAAACGCGCTCGGCAATGCCGCAGCGCAGGATTCTATGCGGCAGGCCGCTGAAAACACCTTCGGCTGGTCGGCCTGGCACAGCCTGGAAGGTCCGCCTCGCCCCGGGATGCTCATGCTGTTCGGCCGGGTAAAACCCTGGTGTATCCCCAACGTGGAAGCCGTGCGCCCGCCCGTCCCGCCTGCCGTAGGCTCCGATGTCTTCAACGCGCAGGTAGCGGAGCTGAAGCGTATTGCAGATAATCTCACGCCGGAACAGCGCCGGATCGCCAATTTCTGGGCCGACGGACCGAGTACCTACACCCCGCCGGGGCACTGGAACCGGATCGCCGCCGATCTCATCCTCGAAAACCAACTGAATCCGCTCCGAACCGCCCGCGTCTTCGCGTATATGAATATGGCCGTTGCCGACGCCGGCATCAGCTGTTGGGATGCCAAATACTACTACTGCTACCCCCGGCCGTCGCAGGCCATTCCGGGTTTCCGCAGTCTGCTCGGGGTACCCAATTTCCCGTCTTATACCTCCGGACACTCCACGTTTTCCGCCGCCGCTGCCACAATACTGAGCGCCTTCTTCCCGCAAAGCGCCGCCGACATGGAGGCAAAAGCCAAGGAAGCCTCGGAGTCCCGTATTTACGGCGGGATCCACTTCCGGTTTGATTGCGAGGAGGGTCTAAAATCCGGAAAGATCATCGGCGGCTATGCGATTGAAATTGCCCGGATGGACGGGGCGGATATGTAGCGCAACGTGCGTAGAAAGTTTTGAATTTTCTGTTGCAGACAGAAAATTTAAAACACGCTCTAAACCTTTGGCAAGGCGTACTGTCTAAGAGACGGTCTCTAACAGGAAAACTACCGGACATGCGCTTTGCCTTCTTTTTTCTACTCCTATTCGCCGCAAAAATTACCGCACAAAACACCCTGTATTTCCCCCCCGTCGTTGGAAATACCTGGGCAGGCACGCCGCCGGCTGAGCTGGGCTTCTGTCCGGAACGGGTGGACAGCCTGTATCAGTTTCTGGCCGAAAATAACACCAAATCCTTCATCCTGCTCCAAGACGGCAAAATCGTGCTGGAAAAATACTTCGGCACGTTCACGCGGGACTCCTTCTGGTACTGGGCCTCCGCCGGCAAGTCGCTTACTGCTTTTCTGGTCGGCCAGGCACAGGAAGAAGGCCTGCTCGATATCCACGCCCCCACAAGTACTTATTTGGGCGCGGGCTGGACGGCCTGTCCGCCCGACAAAGAACTCCTCATCACGCCCTGGCATCACCTCACGATGACGAGCGGACTGGAGGACGTCACCTTGGACGACAACTGCACCGACCCGGCCTGCCTGCAGTATAAAGCCGATGCCGGCGCCCGTTGGGCGTACTACAACGCGCCCTACCGCCTGTTGCACGACGTAATCGAAGCGGCAGCCGGACAGACGATCAATCTATTTACCAAAACCCGGGTTTTTGATCCCACCGGCATGAAAGGTCTCTGGATAGACCATGTGATGTACGGCAGAGCCCGCGATATGGCGCGGTTCGGATTGCTCGCGCTTGCCAACGGCGTGTGGAACGGCGATACGCTCCTGCACGATCCGCAGTATTTTTTCGATATGACGCACCCGTCGCAGGATCTGAATAAAAGCTACGGCTACCTGTGGTGGCTCAACGGACAAACTACTTTCATGCTGCCGGATGTGCCGTTCGTCTTTCCTGGAAAACTGATCCCCAACGCTCCCGATGATCTTTTTGCCGCGCTCGGAAAAAACGACCAGAAAATTCACGTCGTGCCCTCCAAAGGCTGGGTCGTCGTGCGGCAGGGAGAGGCCGCCGGCGGACCGAACGGCAACCTCGTGCCGGTGGTATTCGACAATCAAATGTGGGCGCGCCTGAATATGCTCGTGTGCAATCCGACGGCGGTGCAGGAAACAGCGCATAAACCGGCAATCACGATCCAACCCAATCCGGCCGGCGAAGCCTGGACGATTTCCGCTACGGCGCCGATCGAGCGCCTGGAATTGTACAACAGCGCCGGGCAGCCCGCGGTTATCCGCGCCGGACTGTCGGATTACGCCCACCGCATCGAAGCGGCGGACTTGCCGACGGGCGTTTATTTCTTGAAAATCTGGTCGGGCGGCAGCCTGCAAGTCCACTCCTTGCTGCGGCAGGATTGAATTAGCCAGAAGGATGTCTCGTAAGTATCTGACGGCCATCGGCCGAAAAATAAAATTCCGATATAGATTAGGAGTTGTGTAATAACTCCATGGACGATCCTTTTAACAAAAAGATATTTTGAGGTTGTATCATAAGTCCGTGAAAGGTGTGTTCGGCAAAAAATATTTTGTTTGGTCGCCTGTTTTTTTGATTTTTTCTAAAAAAATCAAAAAAACAGGCGACCAAACATTATTTTATTTCGCCGCCGGAGGCGGCGAAATAAAATTGGATTATTGGTTAGCGTGCATTTGACTTATGCGGTAGCCGCCCGCAAGTACCGCTATTCCAACTTTCGCGCACGCACGATCGCCGCGGCGCCCCGGGCTTTTTCCTGTAAAATTTTCTGCTCCCGGGGACTCAGATCTACTTGATAGGAAGCGCCGTTCGGGCCGGCAAGCGCGAGGCTGCGGATGGCTGTGTCACAAAGCAGGTTCAAGACCTCCGGGCCGATCGTAAAAAAGCCCTCCGTTTGCGGAGTCTCCCCGGTATCGGCATAGCGAAGCGGCGCCACCACCTTTTTATCATTGGCGCCGAGGAGTTCCAGCATTTGTCCGGGCGCCGGGCGCCAATCCGCCCCGGCGCGCAAGCGGACTTGCACATCGCCGAATTCGTTGTACTTTAGAAACTGCAAGGTCAGGCCGGTATCTGTGTTGGCCGCCGGCATAAACGGCTCGAGATTCAAGTAAAATTCCTGTCTGCCGCGGAGTCGGGTGACTGTAACGCCTGCGCCGGGTTGCACACCTTTCGTATTTTTGAGATTTGGGTTATCCGGCCGGGCGCTTGGGCGCTTCGGATTGGGGTATTCCTTGGCGATTTGATCCTCCGGCTGGGATGCGGGCCTCCGCGCCGGCGTTGAGCCTGAATTATTCCCGGACTGATCCGGAAGGATCGCCAGGCTATCCTCTTCCGGGTATGCAGCTACGTCAATATCCGCAATTTGCGCCGTGTCGATGGTGCCGGCTTCCGCGAGGCCTTTTTCGTACGTAGCCGCGGCGTCGGATCCCCCGAATCCGACGCCGAAATAGGCCAGCGCGAGGCCTGCCGAGCCGATGACCAGGATCATCATCATTTTCAGCGCATTGCCGCCGCCCGGGTAGGCCGGTTTGGGTGTGGGCGCAGGTGTAGGCGGAGTTGGCGGTTCGCTTTCCGCTGCATATTCCGGTTCGTAGGCCGCGTCGGATTCCGGGTAAAAATCCATACCCCGGCTGTTGGCGTATTCCGGCGCATTGCCGCCGAACGCTATCCCGGCCTGCGCTTTTTTGAATCCCGTGGTCGCGGTGGGCGGCGCCTCCGTTTTTACCAGCACCTCCTCTTCCAGTACGATATCCTTTTTATACTCCCGGTCGTTGATCATTTCGATCACCGAGACCCGCAGCGCCAGGGTGAACTGCCCTTCCATGACGGGTTTGACGTAAAATATCCACTCCGTGAAATCATATTGATCAATAAACTGCACCTTTTCGCTCAGACTTCGGATTTCAAACGGCGTGCCGGCCTCCGCGTTGAGCAGTTCCACGCTCATCACGTCCGAAATTCGGATATTTTTGACGACGTCCGCCTCCTTTTTTTCCCAGTCGCGCAGCAATTGGTCGAGTACCCAGGCGATGCGCACCGTGCATTTTTCTTCCCGACCGGTTTCCATCAGGTCGGGAATATGGTACAACAATTCGCCGCGTTTCGGTCCGCCGGCGGGCGTTTGTTTGTTTTCCGCCATTAGATCGTCCTCCCGCAGATCATCGGCCAGCAGCAGCAGCGCCGCGCTGATGTTGTTGCGCGTCTTGTTGAAGTCCTCATTGCTGATGCCGCCGAGCAGCAATTCGCGCTGCAGGCTGTTGAAGCGGCTTTTGATTTGGATAAAATCGTTGAACCGCGGGGAGTTTGGGCTGAGCGTTTTTTCTAAAAACTTCAGCGCCGCCTCCACGCTGTCGGCGATATTGAATTTGAATTCGGCAACGACGCTTGCTAATCGGCTCATGCTGTATTTTTTTAAATGCGCGCTGGCTAAAACGTTCTTTGCGGATAACCGCGTGCAAAAATACAGGTTTTTTGTCGGCTTCGCATCTTGTTCCCAGGCTGGCGGTTTGGATGGCGCGAGCGGAACCCGTCTCTGCTTTTTGTTTACCGTTTTTGAAAAATTCCTTTCGAATTTCCTTTATATCATCCCAAGTCCCTATATTTGCGCGCTTTTTACATCTGGAGTTCCCGACGCCGCGCTTTTTGGCAGGGTGTTCGCGGGCTATTTTGTGTTTTTTTACGGTAAAATTTAGAACCCGATATGCAACTTAAAGGAGTCGTCCGTTTTTTCCTGATTGCAATTACTATTGTTTGCTTGTACCAGTTCCTGTTGTACATTCCGACCAATAGCATTGAGAATGACGCCAAACAGTACGCCGATAATATGTCGGCCAAAAACCCGGAAACCGGCTGGCGGTCGTATTACAGCCAATACCTGGACTCTTTGTCCTCCGAAACGGTATTCGAGCTGCCGCTGATCAAAAAATTTACGTACCAGGACCTGAAAAAGACCCAGTTGGGTCTCGGCCTCGATCTGAAAGGCGGCATGAGCGTGCTTTTGCAGGTGGATCTGAGCGATTTTATGAAAAGCCTGTCCGGCAACTCGACGGATCCGGCTTTCCTGAAGGCGCTGGAAAAAACGACCGAACTGCAGCGTGCCGAGCAGAAAGATTATATCACGCTTTTTGCGCAGGCTTGGAAGGAGATGGGCAACGGCCGCTCGCTGGCGTCTATTTTTGCGCGCAATGAGTCGCTGAAAGGCCAGATTAATTTCGATACGCCCGACGCCGAAGTGGTGCGCGTGATCCGTCTGTTGGCCAATAATACGGTGGATGAAACGCACAAGCGCCTCAAGCAGCGTATTGACAAGCTCGGCGTGGTGCAGCCAAACGTGAACTTGGACGCCCAGCGCGACCTGATTCTCGTGGAACTGCCGGGTATTGACAACCCGGAACGCGCCCGCGCCATGCTCCAACGCTCGGCTAAACTCGAATTCTGGGATACGTACCGCCTCGGCGATGAAACGCTGGCAGAACGCCTCATCAACGCCGATCAAAAACTGAAAGCGCTCCTCTCGGGCGACACGACGGTCGCGCCGGTGATGGTCAAAGACACGATCTATGAATTTCCCCTCGGCGCAAACGGCCAGCCCGACAGTACCAAGCCGAAGGAAATGAAAATCGTGGACAAGCCGGCTTCCGAACAACAGACCGCCGGCCCGCTGCTCTCGATTCTTGCCGTTAGCGGCGCACCGCAAAGCGCGGTGATCGGGTACGCCGAAAAAAATAAAATAAAGGCGATTTCGGAGATGCTCAATCGTCCGGAAATCAAATCCTTGTTCCCCGCAAACCTGATCTGGCTGTGGAGCTTCAAACCGGTGGAGGATACCGGCGACGAGACCATCAGCAGCATCGTGGGCAAATATGAATTGTACGCGATCAAGAAATACCGTGGCAGCGAGGTAGCGCGCCTCGACGGCTCCGTCGTAACAAACGCCGGCGAACAACCCGATCCGCGCACCGGCGAGGTGACGGTTAGCCTCAGCATGAATAATGAAGGCGCGCGCGGCTGGGCACAAATGACCCGCGAAGCGTTCGAAGGCGGCAACCGCGAAGTGGCTATCGTACTCGACAACGAGGTGGTGAGCGCCCCGCGGGTAATCAATCCGATCGAAGGCGGAAATACCTCGATCACGGGCAACTTCACGATTGACGAAGCGCGCGACTTGGCCAACATCCTCCAGGTAGGTAAATTGCCCGCCGGTACCCGCATCGTGCAAGAAAGCCAGGTCGGCCCCTCCCTCGGCGCAGATAACATCAACAAATCGCTGTTGGCGCTGCTGCTCTCTACCGCCCTGCTCTGCTTATTTATGATGGCCTATTACGCCCGCGGCGGCGTGGTGGCCGTGATCGCCCTGCTCGCGAATATTTTCTTCCTCATCGGCACCCTGGCGTCTATCGGAACGGTCATGACCCTCCCGGGTATCGCCGGTATCGTACTGACCCTGGCCGCTGCCGTGGACGCGAATGTAATTATCTACGAACGCATCCGCGAGGAAATCCGACACGGGATGAGCGGTATGCAAGCCATCGGCGTCGGCTTCAGCCGCGCCCTGCCGGCGATTTTAGATGCCAACCTGACCACGATGCTCACGGCAATCGTGCTCATGTACTTCGGCCTCGGCCCGATCAAAGGCTTCGGTACCGTACTGCTGATCGGTATCCTCTGTTCGATGTTCACGGCTATCCTGATGGCCCGCATGATCACGGAATGGTGGTCGGAGCGCACGGAAATGAACTACTCTTATCCTTGGTCGGCAAACGTCCTGACGAATGTGCAAACGGACTGGATGGGCAAGCGCAAATACGCGTACCTGTTCTCCGGCATCCTCACCGTAATCGCCCTCGGCTCTTTCTTCACCCGCGGCTTTGAATTGGGCGTGGATTTCAAAGGCGGCTACTCCTTCAACGTCCAATTCGATCAATCGATTGGGATAGACAAGGTGCGCAGCGCCCTGACGGACGTTTTCGGCGGCACGCCGATCGTCAAGGCCGTCAGCACGGAAAACACCTATAATATTACGACCTCTTACCTGATTGACGACACCAGCCCGAACGTCATGGAAAAGGTGGTGGAGACGATGCACAAAGGGCTTCAAAACGCAGGTGTTTCGACGGATCTGGAAAACTTCAGCAGTACAGATGGTAAGGGCACGCACATCGTCTCTTCGAGCCAGGTAGGCCCCACGGTGGCCGATGATATCCGCAACTCGTCGCTCAAAGCGGGTCTGTGGGCGCTGATCGGCATCTTCTTGTACCTCCTGATCCGTTTCCGCCGCTGGCAGTTCTCTATCGGCGCCGTACTCGCTTTGGCACACGACGTGATCATTACGCTCGGCCTTTTCTCCCTACTGCACGGTCTCGTGCCCTTCTCGCTGGAAATTGACCAGGCGATCATCGCTTGTATCCTCACCGTCATCGGTTTCTCGGTGAACGATACGGTGATCGTATATGACCGTATCCGCGAGTTTATCAAAGCGTTTGCGGGCGAAGAAAAGGAGTCCGTACTCAATAAAGCCATCAACTCCACCCTGACGCGTACTTTGATTACCTCGGGTACGGTCGTGCTGGTCGCCCTCCTGCTGTTTGTATTCGGCGGATCCGCTACTAAAGGCTTCGCATTCGGGATGTTGGTGGGGATGTTGTTCGGTACCTATTCTTCTATCTTTATCGCTTCCGCCCTGGTGGTGGACTTTACAAAGGAGAAGATTCTCAGCGGCAAAACGGTAGAAGCCCAACCAGAGGCTGTCGCTGCGCCTGCAAAAGCAAAAAAATCTCCGGTGAAATAAATCGGATTCTCCAACCGCCGGGCGCATACAGCACGCTGCCCGCCGTCCTGTTGGTATTTTTTTCGGCTGTGGTTGCCTTTCGCGCGCCACAGCCGAATTTTTTTTGAGTCAGAATATTGTAATAACTTGCCTCCCAAAACACGACACGATGAAATACCTGCCGTTCGCTTATTTTTTTATATTTCTTATTTTGGCCTCCTGCCATACCCCCTCCCGCGTGCAGCGAATCCTCAAAACCACGCCGATTATGGACACGCATATTGATTTTCCCTACAGCCTCGTGGAACACGGCGAAGCCTGGAAGCCTGGATACACGGCGCTGGCCTTGAAGCACCCGAACGGCGATTTTGATTATGTACGGGCGGTACAGGGCGGATTATACGGCCCCTTCATGTCCATTTACATCCCCGCCCGGCATCAAAAAGAACCCGGCCGCTCTAAAGAAGTCGCCGACTCTCTGATCCAGATCGTATATGCGATGGCGGCGGACAATCCACAGCAATTTGCCCTGGCGTTCCGGTCGGAGGATATCCTCCGGCAGTTCCGGAAAGGCATAGTTTCCCTGCCCATGGGTATGGAAAACGGTTCGCCCATCGAGACGCTGGAAGACGTCGGCTATTTTCACCGCCGCGGTATCCGGTATGTCACCCTGGCGCATAGTCGCGACAATCAAATTTCTGATTCTTCCTATGACACCCTGCACACCCACGGCGGGTTGAGCGCGTTCGGGCGCGCGGTCGTGCAGGAAATGAACCGCGTCGGCATCCTGGTGGACGTCAGCCACCTCTCGGACGACGCCATCCGCGACGTACTCGAGACCAGCACCCGGCCCGTAATCGCCACCCACAGCGCCTGCAGGCACTTCACGCCGGGCTATCAGCGCAACCTGCCCGACGAACTTATCCGAGCCATCGCAGCCAAAAACGGCGTGGTCTGCGTACCCTTCAGCCACTACTTCCTCAGCACGGAGAGCAGGACGCGCTACCTGGCCGCCGAGGCTGAGATGAAAACCCGCGGCCTCGACGGCAAATCACCCGAAGGCCGCGCCTTCCTCCGCGCCGAAATGCGCAAAGCCGGCGTGACCGCCAAGAACGTGGCCGACCACATAGACCACCTGAAAAATCTGGTCGGCGTCAATCATATCGGACTCGGCAGCGACTTCGACGGCGTGGATCTGGCCCTGCCGCCCGATCTGGCCGATGTCAGTATGTACCCTAATCTCCTCGAGGAACTGCTGCGCCGCGGCTACTCCCGGCGCGATATTCGAAAAATTTGCTACCAGAATGTACTGCGGGTGTGGAAAGCCAATGAGTAGAATAATGTCACCCCTTCGGGGTTTTAACGGCAAAATACCAACCAAGCTAGAATAATGTCACCCATTCGGGGTTTTAACGGCAAAATACCAACCTAGATAGAATAATGTCACCCCTTCGGGGTTTTAACGGCAAAATACCAACCTAGATAGAATAATGTCACCCCTTCGGGGTTTGGCTAAGTAGGTACAAAAAATTTATGCTGATTGTTATAAAATTTCTGAATAAAATAAAAATAAATTGCATTTTGTTCCATATTTTTGAACGTAGAAAACCGATTTCCTGCTTGGAAGAAACCTAACCCGGCAGGCTATACACACAAAAAATTTGTACATAATGAAACTTGACCAACTAAGCGCAGATGCAGGAAGGGCCGAAAACGGGAAAAAATGGATTCCCTACCGCTCCTCCAAAAACAAAAATTTGATCTGCTTCATCCACGGATTTTCGGGCGATCCCCGAAAAACGTTTGAGCCGATGCCGCAACTGATCGAGCAGGATGTGCAGCTATCGGGCTGGGATATCCTCAGCCTCGGATACTCCACGGCTTTATTGCCGGATATCGGCAAAGGCATCTGGAGCGCCGACCCGGATATTTCCGAAATCGCCCATTATTTGAACACCAACCTGGATCTGCTTTCCCAACACTACCACCGGGTGGCGCTGGTCGGGCATAGCATGGGCGGATTGGTTATCCAGCGGGCTATTTTGGATCGGAAGGATGTCGCCAATATCTCGCATGTGCTGTTTTACGGCACGCCCAGCGGCGGATTGAAAAAAGCCGGGGCGTTTAGTTGGTTCAAAAAGCAAATAAATAACATGGACAACGACGGGGAGTTTATCACCACTCTCCGCCGGGAATGGAACCAAAAATTCCCGACGAGTTATCCCTTCCAATTTGCCACTATCGCCGGCGAAACCGACGAGTTCGTCCCGCCGGAGTCCAGCCTAAACCCTTTCCCGGCTTCGTTTCGGCGGGTCACCGCCGGCAACCACGTCACCATGACGAAGCCGGAAAATGACCAGGCTACCTCCTTCCGCATCCTTAAAAATATGCTTTCCGACGACCCGGATCACCTGATCGGCGCTTACAGCGAACTGGCCAACCTGATCGCAGCATACCACAGCGATCTGCATTCACTCGGCAAGCGGTTGAGTGAACTGGATAAAAACGGGCTGCGGCAGTACATCTTCGCCCTCGAAGGTACCGGCCGGCTGAATGAAGCCATCCACACGCTCGAAAATACCCCCGTGCTCCAGACAAATACCGATCTCATGGGTCTTCTCGGCGGCCGATACAAGCGGAAGTACCTCATGGAGCGCACCCAATCGGAACTAGATAAAGCGATTCACTGGTATGACAAGGCGCTGACGCTATCACAAGAAAAGGACAATAGCGCACAAGTCTATTACCACGCGATCAACCTCGCTTTTCTCTACCTGATGCAGGATGACACGGATCGGACGCAGAACAAGGCGATGGCCGAATTGGCCCTGGCACACTGCGATAAAGTGCAGGACGGACAATACTGGGAGATCGCCACACGCGCGGAGGCGCAGCTGTATTTGGGCGGCATTGATAAAAGTATCAAGCATTATCAGACCGCGATTGATCTATGCAAAAATAATATCCGGGAAACCAGTTCGATGTACATCAACGCGCGGCATGCCTGTAATGCTCTCCATCGACCCGAGTGGGAAAGCAGGATCGAGGAACTTTTTCAGTGAAAGCAGCTTAGTTGGCCATTTTTTTACCTTTATAACACATTTTTAAAATGAAAAAACAACGCTTACTCCTCGTCTCCCTGCTGATTTCGCTCTTTGCCTGCCAACAACCCTCGCAGGAGACCGCAGCAAAACCCTTCGACGAAGCTGCTGAAAAAGCGGCCATTATGAAAACTATCGAAGCGGAAACGGCTTGCTACTTCAAACAGGACTACGACTGCTGGAAGGAAACAACGATCAAAGCTGACTATGCCTTTCAGGCCTGGAATGCGCCGGATGGTACGTTCGATTCTAAGGTAGGTACGGAAATCCATGAGAAGGTTCAACAATTTTTCAAGGAAAACCCGGCGCCGGCGGGCGGTAGTTATTTTCCGAAAATTGAAAGAAGGAATATGGTCGTGAAGTTTTTTGGCGAAAACGCCGCGTATCTGATTTGGGATCAATACAACTTGGATGCCGATCAGAAAAAGTACTATCACAGCAAGGATACGCGACTGATGGAAAAGATAGACGGCAAGTGGCAAATTGTGAGTACGGCCGCTTATTGGGATTATAAAAATGTGATCCCGGTGGATAGTTTGAAATAACCTGACTGCCCGCTTGTGCACGCCTTTCCATTTCCTATAAATGTGCTGACACATGAATCGCCGTATTTTTTTAC
Source organism: Saprospiraceae bacterium (assembly GCA_032115775.1). GTDB lineage: Bacteria > Bacteroidota > Bacteroidia > Chitinophagales > Saprospiraceae > M3007. Next base: position 13,317 of record JAUMBL010000013.1, read on the forward strand.
AAAACACCGCCCTGGCCGGCGCAGCCCTCAGCATCGCGCCGCTTTCCTCCTGCCAAAATACCGCCTCAACGGCCGCCCAGTCGGAATCGAACGCCGCCGGGAGCGATTTCGCGCTAAACGAGACCACGATCGCCGAACTACAACGGCAAATGGCAAGCGGGGAACGCACCGCGCGCCAGATCGTCGAACTCTACTTGGCGCGCATCGAGGCGATTGATAAAAACGGCCCGGCGCTGAACGCCGTGCTTGAACTGAATCCCGATGCGCGCGCGCTGGCCGATGAACTCGACCGCGAGCGCAAGGCCGGTCGCCTGCGCGGGTCTCTGCACGGCATCCCCGTGTTGGTAAAAGACAATATAGATACGGGCGATAACATGACGACCACGGCGGGCTCGCTCGCCCTCGAAGGGCGCCGCGCCGCAGAAGATGCGTTCGTGATCCAACAACTGCGGGCAGCCGGCGCGCTTATTTTGGGAAAAACCAACCTGAGCGAATGGGCCAATTTCCGCAGTACCCACTCGAGCAGCGGCTGGAGCAGTCGCGGCGGCCAAACCAAAAATCCGGTCGCCCTGGCCCGAAATCCGTCCGGCTCCAGCTCCGGCTCCGCAGCAGCAGTCGCCGCCAACCTCTGCGCGGTGGCAGTCGGCACCGAAACCGATGGCTCGGTGGTGGCGCCCTCGTCGGTCTGCGGCATCGTAGGCCTGAAGCCGACCGTCGGACTCGTGAGCCGCAGCGGCATCATCCCGATTTCGATTTCGCAGGACACCGCCGGTCCGATGGCGCGGACGGTCGCCGACGCCGCCATCCTGCTGTCGGCCATGACAGGCGTTGATCCGAACGACGCGGCCACGACCGCAAGCGCGGGCAAAGTATCGAAAGACTACACAACGTTCCTGGACAAAAATGCGTTGACCGGCAAGCGAATCGGGGTGGAAAAGTCGCATTTTGAAGGGCATCCGGAGGCGGTCGCCCTGTTTAAAAACGCCCTTTCGGTACTCGAAAAAGCAGGCGCTACGCTGGTTGAGATCGAGTTGCTGAAAGAAATCAGGCCGCTCGGCGATGCCGAATTTGAGTTAATGCAGTTTGAGTTCAAGGACGGCCTGAACCGCTACCTCACCGCCGCCAACGCGGGGGTAAAATCGCTTGCGGAATTGATTGCATTCAACCGCGCTAACGAAGCCCGGGTGATGCCGTATTTCAAGCAGGAGATCCTCGAGTTATCCGAGCAAAAAGGCCCGCTCACCGATCCACGATACCTCGAATTGCAAAAGAAGACCTATGCGGTGCGCGGCATATTGGACGGCATTTTACAAAAAAATACGCTTGCCGCGCTGGTGGGCGTCACCATGGGGCCTGCGCATCTGACCGATCTGGTGTATGGCGATTACTACGGATCCAACGGCTTCTATTTCGGCCAGGCGCCGGCGATGGCCGGCTATCCGAGTTTGACCGTCCCGATGGGGCGGGTGCAGGAATTACCTGTCGGGCTGTCGTTCGTCGGCGCTGCGTGGCAGGAAGGGGCGTTGTTGGGTTTGGGCTATGCGTACGAGCAGGCGGAGAATTGGCGGGTTGCGCCGGGGTTTGCGGGGTGACCCTTTTTGAAATACGGTAACTACTTAGCCGGTCGCGTCTGGCGAAAAATAGATATTTTTTGTCTCAGGTTGGCTATGCGAATTTTTTAACGGCGGATGTGCTGCTGTGCAGCGCGTACCGGCGCTACTCCACCAACACAAACCCCGCCCAGAAATACGGATTCTCATACCGCCCCTGCATTTGCGCCTGCGCCGCCCGGTACGCGTCGGGGATGGGTCGGCTTTTATCCAGCCACTCGGCGTAGAAGGCCTCCATGAATTCCTGTGTGGGCTTATCGGGCGCCTCCCAGAGGCTCATGAGCAAGTATCTTGCGCCGGCGATTTTGAAAGCGCGTTGCAGACCGTACACGCCCTCGTTGCCCTGGATATCGCCCAGGCCGGTTTTGCAGGCGGAGAGCACGACGAGTTCGGTGTTGCGCAGGTTCATCCGGCTGATCTCGTAGGCGGTGAGGACGCCGTCCTCCATGTCGGGGCGCAAGGGCTTGCCGGTTTTCCAGCCGTGCTCGGCGCCGGCGAGGATCAGGCCGGAGCGAATCATGGGATCGTCGGCGATTGTAAACGACGGCCCGTCGGATTTCGAATTGGGATCGGGGAAGAAAAAACCGTGCGTGGCGATGTGCAGCACGCGGGGCGAAGGCGATTTGCCGCTGCCAACGTGTTGTACCGATTCCTCGGTCGCCTCGAAGCCGAGCCGGGTATCCGTCTGGAAGCCGTGTTTGCGCAGGAGGGTGGAGATGTTTTTCGCCTCGGTCTCGGTGGCGGGCAGGAATTTCCAGTCGCCCCCGCGCAGGGTGCTGTCGGTATAGGCGAAGGCGCTGGCGCCGCGAGTGGCCAAAGCGGCTGTCGTATCCGCGAAGGCGCTGTTGACGGCTGCGATTTGCGTGCTATCCATCTCGTATCGAATGCCACCGAATACCGCTGCGGTGTTGCCCGCGGGCGACGCGGTAGCGGGGATGACGAGTTGGCGGGTACTGCCTAAGGCCGCTAAGCGGTAGCGGTCCGACAGCGTTTCCCGCTTGGTGGGCTGGATGGCGCCGAGGTTCAGCCGGTGTACGATGCCGGCGGGCGCGTAATACACGGTGTGCGCCCCTTGCAGATGCGCCTCCATCGGCTGCCACAGCAGCGGGTATAGCGGGGAGGAGCCGTCGAGTGCGTTATAGATGTTTTGGAAGCGGAGTTGATCCGAGCCTGCTTTTTTAAGAACCGCTCCGATCTGCCGAGCCTCACAGAGCGGCACGAAGCGGGGCGCCGTCTCGCTGGGCAGTAGCACGAGTGCGGCATACAGCGTGCTGTCCGTAGCGCTCGCCTGTGGGTCGTAGTAGCGGAAGTGGACGAACTCGACGGCGGCTTCGCCGGGTTGGAGTTGCGCCTGCACCTCCTGCCACTGCACTTGGCGCAGGGCTTCGCCGAATCCGGCTAAGGTGCGGGTGAGGATTTTTTCGAGGCTGTCGGCCCGGGTTTCGAGTTCGGGTACGTTTTGGCGCTCGGCGCTGGGTTTGGCGTACTCGGCGGCCAGTCTGCGGCGGTAGCCTTTGAGGCGGAGGAAGGCATCTTCCGATTCCGGCGTAGCGGCGGCCAGGGTGTTCAGGCGGGTCGTAGCGCCGAGCAGGAAGCCTTTTTGGAAAAGCTGATGGTCGTAGTGGAGTGTGGGCAGAATGCTGACGGGCTGGCCTTTGGCGCGGCGGTTGGCGGTGTAGGAAGCCAGTTCGTCGCCGTCAGACTGGAAGGTGGCGGCGTAGGCGGCGAGCTCGCGTTGGGAGAGGTGTGTGACACCTTTAGACAGGAGGGATTGTTTGAGGGGGTAAAGTTCGTTGAAGCATGCGTCGGAGGAATCGAGGCGAACCTGGCGTTCGAATAAGGCGGCTAATTCTTTCAGAGAGGACGCGTAATCCGGATGTTCTTTGCCGGGCGTTTTTTCCCGAATTGTTTTTGCTTCGCGATAATACCGTTCGGCTTCTGCGAAGCGCCCCATACGATAGTATGCGATACCGAGGCTGTTCAGGGAGCCGGCGTAATCCGGGTGGTCCGTGCCGAGCGTTTTTTCCCGAATGGCTTTGGCTTCCAGGTAAGACTGTGCTGCCGCATCGTACCGACCCATTTCGACGTACAAATTTCCAACATTATTCAGGGTTGCTGCGTATTCCGGATGTTCTTTTCCGAATGATTTTTCCTCCAATGTTTTGCTTTGCAGATAGTAATCCAGCGATTGTTGGTATTTGCCGGTGGAAAAATAGAGATTACCCAAATTACCCAGGGTCATCATGTAATCCGGAAGTTCCTGGCCGGACACGTTATCCTGGATATCCTTGCTTTTGAGATACTGCGTCGCCGCTTGTTCGTAACGACCCATAGCGGCATACAAGCTGCCCAGATTATTCAGGAATTTGGCATATTCGGGGTGGTCTTCGCCGAGTTCGGCAATCTGAATGGCCATACCTTCCAGATAATACGTTTCTGCCTGTTCATACAGACCCATATTCTGATATACGACGCCCAGGTTATTCAAGGTGGCGGCATATTCGGGGTGTTGTTCACCGAGCGCTGTTTGCCGAATGGATTTGCACTGTAGGTAATAGGTTTCTGCGCGTTCATATTGGCCCATATCGTGGTATAAAATACCCAGATTATTGAGGGATGCGGCATAAGCCGGGTGTAGTTCGCCCAGTGTCTTTTGGCGGATGGTTTTGCACTGCAGGTGGTATGCTTCCGCCTGCTCGTATCGGCCTATGGCACGGTACAAATTTCCGAGATTATTCAATGTTCCGACGAATTCCGGGTGTTCCGATCCGAGTGTTTTTTCCTTGATGGCCTTACTTTCGAGATAATACGCTTCCGCTTGTTCGTACCGTCCCATGTTGGTATATAATAATCCGAGATTATTCAATGCTTTAGCGTCTTTCGGATATTCTTTGCCCAGTAAATTCTCTCGAATTGTCATTTCTTCCAACCACCATTTTTCTGCTTCCGCCCATTCCTGTTTATGGTAGGCGATCCGGCCGTTCAGGCTGCATATTTTGCCATATCCGGCCGATACCCTTCCCAGATGCGTCAGCGCCAGGCGTTCCGCTTCTGCGTTGACTGTAAGCGCTTGGTCGTATTGTCTTTCTTTCGTTAGTTTTGTGGACGCTTGCAGCAGGCTGTCTATTGTTCGGTTGACCGCGGTCGTATCGGCCGGCGCGCTTTGGGCGGCGGCGAAGCGGGGGGCGAGGAGGAGGGTTGAGAAGAGGAACAGTGCGGTTTGGGTATTCATGGTTTGTGCGTATTTTACAATGAAAAAACGGCGTGGAGGGTTTAGATGGTCTTCAATCACAAATATAAGTGATAGTCAGGGAAAATTTTCTGTTTTTTTGGCTTAGAAGGTATATTTTGTGTGATCCACCTTAAAAATCCGGCAGATAAATTAAGTATTTTTGTAACGTAACTACTTAGCCGGCTCGCTGTCTGGCCCAAAAAGGCCCATTTTCCGCCATACTTCGCAATTTTTGCTGCTACGGCCTGCAAAAAATCGCTTCATATGGCAAAAAATGGATACTTTTTTACACCAGATGCGACCGGCTAGGTAGTTACTTTTCAAACCGTTTATTACTGTATCCGTCCTTCCACGCGCGCGCCGTCTGCGCCGGTTATCTCCACGGCCACGCCGGCGCGGTCTTCATCTAAGGCTGCGGCCAAGGCGTCCAGCTCGCTGGTGTGCATCACTTCGAAGCGGGCGATGCCGTTTGTAAGCGATTTTTTCACGCTGGTGACGCCTTTCATACCTTTCAGGTACGTTTCCACTTTTCCGGCGGAGGCAAAGGTGGCATTGCTAAGCACGATTTCGGATACCTTCTCGCCATTTCCGCTTGCGCCTGTGCTGATTCCTTGCGCTACGCACAGAGCGTCCACAAAATAAGCGCCCATTTGCGCGCCTGCATTGCGCAGGGCTGTTTTGGATGCTACGGTTTCGGCATTGTCCACCCCGCCGGCATGTTTACCATCGGCGCCCAGGATTTGAGCATTGCGCGTGCCGACCGCGCGCGCTTCCACGCGGGCGCGGCAGGACGCCATGCCGTTTTGCGTGCCGGTGCTTTCGCTGAACGCCTCGCCAAATATAATGATATCGGCGCCGAAGCGGGCGCCGATACTGGCGGCGGCGGCGGCATCCTGGCTTTTAACGGCTTTACCGAGTTCGTCGCTTTCTCGGATAGCCTGGTACACTGTTGGATCGAGCACTTTGAAACCGGCGTTAATCAGGGTTTTAATAATCTCGGTTTCGCCGGCGGGATCCGGGATTCGGCGCGTAATATGCGTTTCCGGAACAATCACCATTACGGAAGGACTTTTCCCGTCTTTGGTGAGCGGGCAGGTATTTCGATCAAAACGCGAGCCGGAAGCCTGTGCAACAGGTTTGTAAGCCTGGATAAGTTCTTTTTGTCCGACGAGCAGCGCTGCGCCGTCCAGGATGGCTTTTTCCACAGCGTCTTCCATGGCTTGGTTGCCAAACTTGGCGATATCGGTGTTGAATACGCGAATCTCTGGTTTGGTGATCTTCTTTTCTATGGATTCCGACCACAACACTTCGCGGGTTTGCGGATCCACGATTTTTAGGATAAAACCGATGTGCGCTTTCATGCTGCCGATACCGGCAATGTGCAATTTTTCTTCTTTGAATTCGGTTACCTCGCCTGTGATGATGAGTTGCGCGCCCTTCATTTTACCGGCTTCCGGCCCGGATCCGTCTGTTGTTCCGGCCTGATTGAATTTAATTTCCTCCATGGCTCCATCAATTTTGCTCAGGCTTTCCAGCACATTGAAGCACTCGGTTTGTTGGAGCGCGTTTGAGAGCATGGCACCCAATTCTTTACCCAAGGCTCTATTCGCCTGGGTGCGCGTGATGTCAAAGCCGGCTACGGTAATTCGCGGACACTGATCGCGCGGCAGGCCTTTACAGTTAGCCGGGATTTCTTCAACTTTTGCTTTTTTTTGTCCGTATGCAGGTATCCAAAAGGTTGAAAGGAATAAGAAAAAAAACGCAGTAAAAATATTAAATAAGATACGCATTTTTAAAAAAATTAGTGGTGAATAGTTTATCATAAGAGTAGGCGCCGTTAAAAAAGGTACCCTGTTGCGGATATTTTTCTTAGCCTATTTTTTCTCACTCCACCAACACAAACCCCGCCCAGAAATACGGATTCGCATACCGCCCGCGCATCTGCGCCTGCGCCGCCCGATAAGCTTCTGGGATGGACATGCCCTGATCCAACCAATGGGTATAAAATGACTCCATAAACTCCTTCGTTTCCTTATCGGGCGCCTCCCAGAGGCTCATCAGCAGGTATCTTGCGCCGGCGATTTTGAAAGCGCGTTGCAGACCGTACACGCCCTCGTTGCCCTGGATGTCGCCCAGGCCGGTTTTGCAGGCGGAGAGCACGACGAGTTCGGTGTTGCGCAGGTTCATCCGGCTGATCTCGTAGGCGGTGAGGACGCCGTCCTCCATGTCGGGGCGCAAGGGCTTGCCGGTTTTCCAGCCGTGCTCGGCGCCGGCGAGGATCAGGCCGGAGCGAATCATGGGATCGTCGGCGATTGTAAACGACGGCCCGTCGGATTTCGAATTGGGATCGGGGAAGAAAAAACCGTGCGTGGCGATGTGCAGCACGCGGGGCGAAGGCGATTTGCCGCTGCCAACGTGTTGTACCGATTCCTCGGTCGCCTCGAAGCCGAGCCGGGTATCCGTCTGGAAGCCGTGTTTGCGCAGGAGGGTGGAGATGTTTTTCGCCTCGGTCTCGGTGGCGGGCAGGAATTTCCAGTCGCCCCCGCGCAGGGTGCTGTCGGTATAGGCGAAGGCGCTGGCGCCGCGAGTGGCCAAAGCGGCTGTCGTATCCGCGAAGGCGCTGTTGACGGCTGCGATTTGCGTGCTATCCATCTCGTATCGAATGCCACCGAATACCGCTGCGGTGTTGCCCGCGGGCGACGCGGTAGCGGGGATGACGAGTTGGCGGGTACTGCCTAAGGCCGCTAAGCGGTAGCGGTCCGACAGCGTTTCCCGCTTGGTGGGCTGGATGGCGCCGAGGTTCAGCCGGTGTACGATGCCGGCGGGCGCGTAATACACGGTGTGCACCCCATGCAGATGCGCCTCCATCGGCTGCCATAGCAGCGGGTAGAGCGGGGAGGAGCCGTCGAGTGCGTTATAGATGTTTTGGAAGCGGAGTTGATCCGAGCCGGCTTTTTTAAGAACCGCTCCGATCTGCCGGGCCTCACAGAGCGGCACGAAGCGGGGCGCCGCATTGCCGGGCAGTAGCACGAGTGCGGCGTAGAGCGTGCTGTCCGTAGCGCGCGCCTGCGGGTCGTAGTAGCGGAAGTGGATGAACTCGACGGCGGCTTCGCCGGGTTGGAGCTGAGCCTGGACCTCCTGCCACTGCACTTGGCGCAGGGCCGCGCCGAAGCCGGCGACAGTGCGGGTGAGGACTTTTTCGAGGCTGTCGGCGCGGGTTTCGAGTTCGGGTACGTTTTGGCGCTCGGCGCTGGGTTTGGCGTACTCGGCGGCTAAGCGGCGGCGGTGGCCTTTGAGGCGTTGTAAGGTTTCTTCCGATTCCGGTGTAGCAGCAGCCAACGCATTCAGGCGGGCGGCGGCGCCGAGCAGGAAGCCTTTTTGGAAAAGCTGATGGTCGTAGTGCAGGGCAGGCAAGATGCTGACGGAACCGCCTTGCGCCATGCGGATGGCGGCGTAGGAGGCCAGTTCGTCGCCGTCGGATTGGAAGGCGCCGGCGTAGGCGGCGAGCTCGCGTTGGGAAAGGTGGGTGATGCCTTTCGTCAGGAAGGATTGTTTTAAGGGGTAAAGTTTGAGGAGCAGGGAGTCGGAGGCGGCGTACCGGGACTGCAGTTCGTAGAGGGCAGAGAGGTGCTTGAGGCTTGAAACATACTGAGACTGTTGAATGCCAAAGGTCTCTTCCTGCAGAATTTTAGCTTCGAGGTAGTAGGATTCTGCTTGGGGGTATTGTTTGGTAGCAGTGTAATACCCTGCAATACCGTTTAAGCTAATAACAAAATCTGGGTGCGTGATGCCCAGGGATCTTTCCCGAATATCTTTGGCTTCGAGGAGTAAGGGTATGACCGCTTCATATCGCCCCAAATCCATGTACAGGAGCGCCAGGTTATCCACACTGGAGGCGTAGTCCGGATGTCCTTCCGGAAGCACTTTTTTCCGAAGATCTATCGCTTCGAGCGCCAGCTGTTCCGATTCTTCGTACCGCCCCATTTTATGGTACAGAAGCGCCATGTTGTGTGTACTTTGGGCATACGCAGGATTCTGCTTACTAAATAGTTTCTCCCGGAGGTTCTTTGCCTCGATGTGAAAAATCTCTGATTCCTTGTACCGGCCAATTTCATAGTAAAAAATTGCCAAATTGTGCACTACTGTGGCATAAACAGGATTCTCTTTACCCTGCGTTTGTTCCAAAATGAATTTGGCTTCCAGGCAAAAGGCTTCAACTTTGTCGAAATGCCCAAGATCGTAATATAGGCCTGCCAGATTATTCAAACTGGCGGCATAGTCAGAATGTAACTTGGTTAAAACTTGTTCCCTGACTGCCAACGCTTTGAGGTACAAAGGTTCGGCTCTTTCGTATAGCCCCATCATGTAATAGAGCGTTGCCGTACTGTGCAGGTTGGCGGCATACTCAACAGGGCGTGTATTTTGAAATTTTTCCAAAATAAATTTAGCCTCAAGACAGAGCGACTCAGCCAGGTCATAATCTCCCAGCATGCCATAGATTATCCCCAACTTGTCCGTGCTGACCGCATAATCAATGTTTTTGCCGGATACTTTTTCGCTAATACGCTTCGAAATCGAAAAACTCGCAATGGCTTCTTCGTACTTGCCGTTCACAGAATACAACACCCCGCGATCGTAATTGCAATGGGCATAAGCTGCAGACTCCTCGCCGAGGTAAGCCGCCGCCAGCCGCGCCGCCTCGGCGTTCACCTCCAGCGCTTGATCGTATTGCCCGACCTGGATCCTGCTTTTTGACACTTGCAGCAAACTATCTATCGCCCGATTCACCTCAGCCGTATCCGCCGGGGCGCTTTGGGCGGTACCGGCGCAGGGAGCAAGGAGGCATGCGAAAAGAAGCCGTATCGTGCGAGCGTACATGGCAGAGCAAGTTCGGAAAATGAACAAAAGGAGCGGAGCGCAATACCCTCCGGCTCTAAAGGTACCAACACCCGCACGGGACGACACACAGGTATTTTTTTTAAAAAATCCCCGTTTTTTAAAAGCGGTTTATTCTATTTTTGCCTCATAAAAGGCAAAATATGTCCGAAAATATTACAATTTCCCTCCTAAACCTGCTTTCTAAACCCGAACAAACGGCGTTCGGAAAGTATTTGAAATCCCCGTTTTTTTCTAATAAAAAACAGTTGCAAACGCTGTTCGGCGTGCTGCGACAGGGAGGGCGAATCGCGGAGGCGCCGGAGGCCGCGTTTACGCGCGTCTTTCCTGGGGAGACTTTCGATCAGCACAAGTGGAACAAGGCGCTGTCCGACCTGAATGCCTGCATCCGTGATTTCCTGGCGGTGCGGTATTTCCGACAGCATCCCGTACTGTACCCGCTGGCGGATGCAGCCGCACTCGCCGGGCGCGGAAATCAAGCGCTCTTCGAACGCGCCGCACGCACCGTGCTGGACAGGCCGCCGGGAAAAACGGCGCCGGATAACACGGACTTCTGGTGGCTGCGCTACCAAACGCTTAACCTCACAATAAACCCGCCGACGCCCAACCGTACCAAAGGGCTGGACGAAGCGGTGCAAGATTTGGAAACGACGCTCGATACCTACTACTACATTTCTAAACTCCGGCTCGCTTGTGAACGACTTGCCGGCGCCCAAATACTAAACTGGAACGCCCCCAGCGAAGATATCGCCTCCCTGCTGACGCGGGCGCAGCAGATTGCGCGTGCAGGCGAAAGCCCCCTGCTCCAAACGTACTGCCTGCTTGCCGAACTTTTGACCGCCGACGGAGGGGATTTCGACGCATTCTGCGATCGCCTCGAGCAATACTGCCCGCAACTGGATACCGGCGAACAACGCGAGTTGTTTATCTATGCTTTTAACTTTTGCACCGCCCAAATCCGGCGCGATTCTCAACAGGCGATCACGGGGTACCTCCGCCTGTTCGACTTGTCAGCCGGCCGCGCCCTGACAGACGATACGCTGTGGGAAGACGTGTTTTTGAGTTTCGGGGGCGCTTTTGCCATGACTGGCAAAAAAAACGAGTTCGATCAACTGATCCGGTCGGGAAGCGGGCGGCTGCCCGCCGAACGCCGCGAGGACGCCCAAGTCCTGCTGTCCGCCGCCTGGCATTTTTTCCAACACGATTATGCGCAGGCGCAAGCGCAACTCGTGCGCATCACTACCCGCCACCCGCGCTATGCGCTGATGTATCATGCCCTGGCCGCCCGCAACACCTATATGCTGTCGCTCCAAGATCCCGGATTCGGAATCGAACAAGTACACCTCGCCCTGACGCGGTTCAGCGATTTTTTGAAACGACAAACCATGTTTTCACCTGCATTTTGCCGTGCGTATGCAGCGTTGATCTGGTTTGTCCGAAAAATGTGCGATGCGCGCACGCAACGCCGCCCCACCGTGGCTGCTCTGCGCCGGGAACTGGAAAAACGACAGCCGGCCTCGCGCGACTGGATACTGGCCGCGCTGGATCAACTGCCGGACTAATCGCGGCCTCAAATCGCAACGTCCACAACAATCACGGCCGCCTCGGCGCAGTGCAGCGAAGACCGAAGCGCCGACAAGTAGCAGCGCAACGCGCCGCCGACATCCAAAAAAAATCGGCGCCGCAAACCGCCGAAATCGGTATCTGTCTGGAAAATCTGTGCCATGAAAATAAAGGATATTCAGTTAAAGGAATATCCCTGGAGGGCGACGGCACGGTAAGCGGTACCCTCCTTTCGCTTACATTTTTCGCGTTTATGCCCGATTTTTTACAGATTGTCCTTATTTTTGCATACACTGAATAAAAGTCCCCGAACCGGGGGTACCTATTTTAATTTCCCTGTCTCCAACCATGTTAAAAAACGAATATTCCGACGAAGCACTCATCCGAGCCTTGCGCGAAGGCGGCGCGGCGCGGCGCAAAGCCTGGGAATACCTGTACAAAAACTGGAGCGGCGCCTGGGTGCAGGTCGTCTGCGCGCTGGGCGGCAATCCGGATGAGGCGCATGAGGCGTTTCACGAAGTGGCCATGCCTATTCAGAAGGTGATTTGCCGACCGGAATTTTCGCTGAAAACAGCCTCTTTGAAAACCTATATCGTGTCCTGCGTCAAAAACCGCTGGCTGAAAAACCGACGGAAACAACTGGATGCGCCTTCTAACCCCGCGATGGAAACGCCGGAGTTGCACGATGCCGTGGACAACGTAGAAAAGGAAATGATCCTGGACGATTTGCGCCGGACAGTAAACGAATTGCTTCAAATCCTCGGCGAACGCTGCCGCCGCGTACTACGCATGTTCAGCCAGGATTATAGCATGGACGAAATTGCAAAGGCCGAAAACTGGAAGGACGCCGATAAGGCGAAAAAAGAAAAATACGAGTGCCAAACCAAACTGAAAAACCATCTCCGCGATAACCCGGATTTAAGAAATTATCTAAAAGACTTACTCAATGGTTGATCAACCGCTCCATGAAAAAATAGAGGCTTATCTGTTGGGGCAATTGGAACCCGCGGAAGCTGCCGCTTTTAAAAGGGAAATTGAAAACAACCCGCAACTCGCAGAAGAAGTGGAACTGCACCGGCTCATCCTCCCCGTGTCGGATCGCCTCGAAGAAATTGACCTACACGAAGATTTTGCACGCTGGCGAAAGGAAATGGAGGCGGAAACCGAGCCGCCGCCCGCGCTGCCAGGTCGAGCCCGAAACAACCGGTTCCTCCTACTCGTCGCCCTTGCGCTCGTTCTCTGCGCCGGGGCTTTCCTGCTTTGGCGCGTCACGCAAGACCGCACAGAAACCGAAGGCGCCGAGCGCCGCCGAACAGAACAGACACCGCCGGCCACGCAACAGGAAAACAATCAACGCCCAAACGAACCCGCTGAAGCGGTGCAGCCCGCCGCACCCGCCCCTAAGACCGCACCGCCTACATCCGGTGGAAAACCACCCGTAGCCGCCGCACCGGAGCCGGAATATGTGCAATGGGCCGATGAAGGCCTCATCGCCTACGCCGACGATATGCTCGGGTCTTTCCGAACCCGAGGCGGCCAAGGCGATCTCCCCGGCGAAGTCTTGATCGAACAAGCCGATATCGCGATTCAACGCCGACAATACCGGGAAGCGGCAGCCCTACTCAGATCGGTTAGCCCAGACGATGAAATGTGGTATTCCAAATCCTTGGAATTCCTCGCATTCGTATGCTTCAAACGCCGGCAGTATGACGAAGCAGTCAATACCTACAAAAAATACCGGGAATACAACCGGAATACGGACAAAACTGACTGGGATCTGTGCCTGTTCTATTTAGCCGATTATCCGCAGTATAAAAAAGAATTAAACGCCTTGCTCGACGGTATCCTGAGCGACCCGAAGCACCCTAAATATAAAGCGGCCACCCAATTGAAAGCGCGGATGGATGCCGGTGGGCTGCAGTAGATCGGCAGGCCGCACGCCGCCGGATAAAAAATACGGCTATTTACCTAGCTGGGGATGTATCATAAGTCCGTGAACGATCCGTTAAGCAAAAAAATATTTTGTTTTGCTGCCTGATTTTTTAAGAAAATCAAAAAAACAGGCAGCAAAATATTATTTCATTTCGTCGCCTCCGGCGAGAAGTGGCGGGTTGCGCCGGGGTTTGCGGGGTGAGATTGTCGCGGGTACAGGGTAAATTTGACCGGCCGGGTACTTTCACAGGCGCTTACCGGATTTCAGATCGCGCGCCCTCATGGCATAACCTCCACTTCCCAGGCCTCAATGTTTTTAGTCCGGCTGGAAAACTGTACGCCGATGGCGCTGACGGGCTTGCCGCGCTCCCAAGCGCCGCGGTAGTAGTTTTTCTTTCGGATCTGCGATAAAGCCTCTTGGGGACTTTTATCGAGTTTGTACTCCAGGATATAGACATGCGTATCTGTTTCGACCATACTGTCGGCGCGGCCCTCGGAGGTGCATACCTCGCTGTGAATACGGATGCCCATGTAGGTAAACAGCGGGTGGACTGCTGCGTGGAAGAATTTTTCCGGGTATTTTTCGTGTAGAAAGTAGGGGATCCGGGCAAACATCTCCTGCAGGATTCGGAAAACCTGTTCCAGGTCGTCGGCGACGAAAGCACGTTCAAGTTTAATGGCCATGGATACCCCGGCGCTCCCGCTGACCCCGCCGAAGGCTTCAAATAAGTAAGCGAGCATGGAGTTTTTTACCTCCAGGTTGGGGTAGTCGAGTGTGTATTGCCCGAATTCGTCGCGGGATTGAATAGTCAGGTAGCCTGTTTGGTAAAGTAAACCGAAGAGCCGGATATCTTCCAGATCGAAGCTGTCAAAATCGAGGATGCTCTGCCCGATGGCGCGCAGATCGAACACGCCCTGTTGTTTGAGCAAATTGATAAGAAAGGTCGGCGTGCCGGTGGCAAACCAGAAGTTTTCGAATTTGTTTTGATTAAAAAAACTATTGACCGAGACCGGGTTATAGACGGTTTCTGCGTTTTCTTCAAACCGATACCCGTTGTACCATGCGCGTATTTGGTCGAGTAGTCCCTGCCTATCTGTGTGAAGTTTGTGGGCGGCGAATTCGATTTCCTCCGGAAAATTGGATTCTAATTCCTGTTGCGTATAGCCTAACATCGTAGCAAAATCCGGATGCAAGCTGAGATCCACGAGATTATTGAGTCCTGAAAAGATACCCGTTTTAGCGAATTTACTTACGCCGGTGAGAAAGACGAGTTCCAGCAGGGTGTCCAGTTCTTTGAGGACGCTGTAGAAACCTTTGAGCAGTTCGCGATTGGCATACGCCGTATCTAAATCTTTACCGAGATAATGGACGATTGGCGCGTCGTATTCATCCACTAAGACGACGACCCGCCCTCGGGCGGATAGGGCGATGAGGAGTTCGCGGAATTTATCGCGGGCGCAAGTGGCGTGCAGTTCGAAACCGTTTCGGGCGCCTATTTCGGCGATGCGCTCGGCGAGCGGCTCCTCGAGGCCGCGTTGCTCGAAGTTGACGTCCTTGAGGGATAGTTTGACGACCGGACGGATTTTGCCGGCCCAATCCCAATGGTTTTCAATCCACAACCCTTGGAACAGTTCGCGGCTGCCGAGGAACAGCTCGTGCAGGGTGGATATGGTCACGGATTTGCCAAAGCGGCGCGGACGGGAGAGGAAATACGCGCCCGGACTTGAGGCGATGCGGTAAAGCGATTCGGTCTTATCCACATACAGAAATCCGTTTTCCATAATTTTTCGGAAATCCTGCAAGCCGAGCGGTAGTTTTTTAGCCATAAGCGAGATGCATATTTGGGTCAAAGATATAAAAAACAGGGGGTGTCTTTTCCTAAATGGGTTTACAAGATAAGTAAACTATCCTGCGCGCTGCAAGGTTTTGCGCTTGTTTTTTTACAAATGTTATAAATTAAGCACAAAAACAAATTTTTATTTTTTTATTAAAATAAAAATCAGTACGTTTGAAGCACAAAACGACGTTTTTAAAAAAAATGATAAAAAAAATCGTTCAACGCGCATTCAACAAACTGCTCTCCCCGCAGATAAAGCATCGGAGCGAACGCGCCATATTAATGATTGCCATCGCCGGCTACCTGCTGCACCTGACGTTGATCCTGCTGAACCACCTGAAAGTCCTGCAGTTGGAATCCAAATTTTTCCAAAATCCGATTGCCGCCATCTACACGCCGTTTTCCTTCATCCTCGTGTATGAGGTGTATCTGCTGATTTTTTTTCTCCCCAAATCCATCTCCTCCTATATCGGCAAACAGTACGAAATCATCATGCTGATTGTCATTCGGAGAATTTTCAAGGATCTGGCGCATCTGGAACTCTCCACCGAGTGGTTCTATATCAAAGACGACCTGCAGTTTACATACGATGTGCTCACCGCCCTGATTTTATTCGCCTTGATTTATTATTTTTATCGGAATATCGAAAAAAGTACCGGGGCGCCCCGGCAGGAATCAGCGGCGGAACAGAAAGACAAAAGCCGGTTTATTTTGCTCAAAAACGGAATCGCCGTCCTGCTCGTCCCGCTGCTGATCCTCCTGGCATGCTATTCGCTGGGAACCTGGATCTACACAGTGCTGATGAACTACGAGGAGGGGATGACGGCCTTCAAAAATATCAACTATATCTTTTTTGACGATTTTTTCACGGTGCTGATCATCGTGGACGTGCTGCTGCTGTTGGCTTCTTTCTTTTACTCCGACCAGTTCCACAAAATCATCCGAAATTCCGGTTTCGTCATTTCCACGATCCTGATCAAAGTATCCTTCTCGGTAGAAGGCCTGGTGAATAACGTCCTGATTATCGGCGCAGTCACGTTCGGTTTTTTGATTCTGCTGATTCACAACAAGTTTGCCCGGAACGCAGAAGCGGTCAATTAAGGTTTGCTAATTTTTTTGGCTTCGACCGGTTACCTTTTTTTTCGAAACAATCTCTAATAGAAATCCTCCCGCATCCTGTGCACGGGCGGAGCGGCGTTTTTTTTTATAAAAAAAAATAGCGCGAACGGGTTAAAACCATCGTTAAAAATGGGAAAAAAACGATTTGACGTTAAAAATTTGGATTCCGACAAAAACATACTCATTTATGAGTATTTGTCTGCGGGAATTTTTTTGAATACCTTTACGTTATTGGATTATTCGATATCCAAAATTACACGCTTAATCAAATCAGCCATGAAAGCGCCCTTGCTTCCATTTATTCTGTTGCTCATCCTGCCTAACCTTAACCTGCACGCGCAGTCCGATCCCGCACTGGTGGGTTATTACAGTTTTTGCAACTGCAACGCCAACGATTACAGCGGTAATAATAACCACGGAACGCTGGTCGGCGCGCCGGATTGCACGGAAGGACAACGGGGCCAAGGGTTCCTCTTCAACCAGACGCCCGGCAGCAACGGTTGCGGACAAGCCGGCGGCGAATGTGTGCGCCTTCCGAATTTCGGCGCAATCTGGGCCAACGGCTTCACGGTCTGCGCCTGGGTGCGATTCGACAATGAGGCCTACTACGAACGCATCATGGACTTTGGAAACGCCTCCGGTGACGCCGGCGGGATGCCGATCTGGTTCGGCCGCGAGGGCGCTACCAACAACTTGGCGCTCGAAAGCTGGATCAGCGGCGACGGATCGCTGAACCGGACGGCCGGACGACTGGTCGCGCCAAACGCCATCACCAACGGGAGTATCGAATATTACTGCGCTACGATCAGCGGCAATACGATGCGTATTTATGTCAACGGTGTGTTGAAAGCCGAAAAAACAGGCCATCCCATCCTCAACGTACCCCGGCAAAATAACTTCCTCGGTCGCTCGAACTGGTGCAGTGCCGATCCGGATTTTAAAGGATTTATGGACGAGGTGCGGATCTATAATCGCGCGCTCAGCGCGGCGGAAATCAATTCGCTCTATCTGCAAACGCCCACTTTCGGCGCGTTTCAGTCGCCCGTCAGCCCGGGAACGCCGGTACAATTGAGCGCCCAGGGCGGCGCGCAGTACCTATGGTCGCCCGCCGCTTCGCTCAATAACGCCGCGATCGCAAACCCTGTCGCCACGCCCACCCAAACTACCACCTATTATTGTACCATCACGATGCCCGACGGCTGTATTTATACGGAATCGCTGGTCGTGGAGGTGACGCAGGCCTCCTGTACGGGGCAGTGTGGCGGCCGACTGGGGGATAATATTTTCCCGGACGGCGATTTCGGCGCCGGGATTCCCGAAATTTTTCCATTCGACCCGGGCATCGCGCCCGGCTATTCCTACACCACCTCCCCGCCGCCCGGCGACGGATTCTACTGCCTGGCGAATAATACCTCCAACTGGGGGTCATTTGCCGCAGGCGCCTGGATAAACATCCAAGACAACGGCCCGGAGCCCAACGGCTATATGATGGTCGTAAATGCCAGCAATCAGCCCGGACTTTTTTATCAAAAAACAGTGAATGTCTGCGAAAACACGGTGTATGAATTGTCCACGGACGTTATTTCCCTGCTGGAGCCTGTTGTGGCGGGACAGATTCGCCCCAACCTGTCTTTTTTGATCAATGGCAGTGTAGTTTGTACTACGGGCGATGTCCCGAACGACCAAAGCTGGCGCACTTACCGCCTTTTGTTCGAAACAGCCCCCGGCCAAACCTCGGTAACGCTCGCCATCCGCAATAACGCCCCCGGCGGTGGCGGCAACGACCTGGCGCTGGATAACATCTCTTTCCGCGCCTGCGGCCCGGAAATTACCCTGCCCGCTTCGGTGGATTTTTGCAGCGGCGCTTCGGTCCGCATAGACGCCGTTTTGAACAACGCCCCCTATACCAATACCTTTCTTCAATGGCAGTCGTTTTCCGGTGGGCAGTGGGTGAATATCCCGAACGCCCAAGCCCTGTTTCTCGTATTGGCTAATCCAGTGCCCGGTCAACGTGTGCGGCTCCTGGCCGCGAACAGCGCCGGGAATCTCGATCAAACCAATTGCCGCGTGGCCTCGGACGCCGTGACGCTTGTCAAACGCCCCGATCTGCAGGTATCCATGCAGCCAACCCCGGTGCGCTGCGCCGGCTTGTCGGACGGTTCGGCGTCGGCTTCCGTATCCAACGGCGCGCCGCCCTATACCTATTCTTGGGGCAATGGCGCCACAAGCGCCGCCATCGGATCGCTGCTGCCCGGCGTGTACACGCTGACGGTCACCGACGCACTAGGCTGTACAGGCTTGTCCGCTGCCACGATCACCGAACCGGCTTTGCTGACCATCGCCGCCTCACTCACGGACATCGCCTGCTTCGGAGCCTCGAGCGGCGCGATTACCGCTGCGGTATCGGGCGGTATCGCACCTTATAATTATACTTGGAATAGCGGTCAGATGGTTCCGGACATCGCCGGCCTGGCGCCGGGCGGATACGCCCTCACAGTCAGCGACCAGAATAATTGCACGGCTACTTTTTCCGGACAACTTACCCAGCCGCCCGCCCTGACGCTCTCAGTGGCCACGGACGCCGCTTCCTGCTTCGGCGAAACTGACGGCCGCGCTTCGGCAAGCGCTGCCGGCGGCGTGCCGCCCTTTGCGTATGCCTGGA
>JAUMBL010000014.1:0-2195 GCA_032115775.1 Saprospiraceae bacterium
GTACGGCGGCGGCGGGAAGATACTCGGAGGTACGGCCCGGGAAACCATAGACCATCGTAAAATCGCCCGCCTCCACGCCGTCCACAGACACGGAGAGGTAGCGCTTCGGTTTCAGCGGCACATTGTCCTCGGCGTAGGCCGCTGGTTTGTTGTCTTTTCCCACATACACGCGAAAGAGCGCAAAATCGCCGGTGTGGCGCGGCCACACCCAGTTGTCGGTATCCGAGCCGAATTTACCGATGCTGGCCGGCGGCGCGCCGACCAGTCGGACGTCCTGATACGTGACGGTTACAAACAGAAAATACTGATTTCCTTCGTAAAAGGGCCGAATAGACACCGCTTCCCAGGGCTCTTTTTTGATCGAAGCGCGAATTTGCTCCAGGTTTTTATCTATCTGCGATTGCCGTTCCCGCTCGCTCATCGCGTCGGCAACACCGATCAGCGCCAGGGCTGTAACGTCCTCCATCCGGACGACAAACTGCGCGGTGATGCCCGGACAGGGTAGTTCCGCCGATTTCGATGCCGCCCAAAAGCCGTTGTCCACGTAATTCTGTTCCACCGAAGAAAGCCGCTGGATCGCGCCGAAACCGCAGTGGTGATTCGTGAGCAGCAGCCCCTCCGCAGAGATGATGGAGCCGGTACAGCCGCCGCCGAACATACAGATCGCGTCCTTCAGGCTCGATTCGTTTGCGCTGTACAGATCGTCGGCAGACAAACGCAGCCCCAGGGATTGCATCTCCGTTTCATTGAGTTTTTCCAGGTACAGCGGCATCCACATACCCCCTTGCGCAAATAAACGAAGCGGCAGGAGGAGCAAGAGCAAAAAAATATTTTTATTCATAATTATAACGCGTATAAAATTGATAACGAATATATTTAAAGGATTTATCCGAACGGAAATAAAAGAACCCGATACCGAAACGGCACACAAGCGCCTATTCCACCGGGGGATTTCCGACACCGCTTTCTATCACCGCGCGGATGCTTTTGTACACCACGGGATCAGCCGCCAGCCAAGCCTTGGGTTCCACCCATTGGATCTGCTCGATATCCTCTTCGGTTTGCGGGATCAGTTCAGTATCCGTGGTGCGCATCCGGAACCACCAGGTTTTTTTCAGTATGCGTTTGCCTTTTTGAGAATACGTGTGCCAGGTATCCGCGAGGTGCGGGCCCAACTGCACATTCCGCAAGCCGGTTTCTTCCATGACTTCCCGGACGGCTGCCTGCTCGGGCGATTCGCCGGGGTCAATTTTTCCTTTCGGCAAATCCCAAGAGCCGCGGCGAAAAAAAACCAGCAGTTGGTCTTGATCGTTCAGTACATAGCCGCCCGCCGCTTCCAGCACTTCGAAGCAGGATTGAAAATCGCACCAGAGCGCCTCCGGATCTTCCGATTCGAGCGCCACCCAGTCCACGTTTTTATTTTTATCGAGCAGGTCGAGGTACTGCCGAATTTGCTTTGGCTTGCCTAAATAAGGCATGCGATACGTGTTTTTTCCGGTCACAAGGCCTGTTTCTGCCCATTGATTGGGGGAGAGAAGAAAAACTGGCCGGTCGTTCACATAGATTTTATACATTTGCGCGTCCGTCTGTTGCAAATTTGTCGCGAAAAAACGGCAAATAATTGAGAGCGCAGTTTTTTTTTCGACCTTATAATACAAGGCGACAATCCGTGATCTCCTTTTTTTGCAGGCACAATTTTTGCAGCGCCTTCGCGTGCAGCCGGATGAGCGGATTTAGAACATTTTTGGAAAAAAGGAATTAATCACTATGTCTGTCGCTACCGAAGTTGCCCGTCGGCTCTTGGAAATTCACGCGGTTAAAATTAATGCCCGAGCCCCCTTTACCTGGGCGTCCGGCATGCTGTCGCCGATTTACTGCGATAACCGGATTGCCCTCTCCCACCCCAAGGCGCGTAATTTTTTGCGCGACGCCCTGGTCACGGTCTCCAAGGATTTTGGAGAATTTAACCTGGTTGCCGGCGTGGCGACCGCCGGCATTCCGCACGGAGTATTGTTAGCCGACCAGCTGGAACACCCGTTCGTATATGTCCGATCCAGCGCAAAAGATCACGGCCGCCGAAACTTAATCGAAGGCGAATTGGGCGAGGACGCGCGCGTGCTGGTAGTAGAAGATCTGATCAGCACCGGCGGCAGTTGCCTGAAAGCCGCGGAGGCGCTGCGGGACGCCGGCGCGAA
>JAUMBL010000014.1:2205-3623 GCA_032115775.1 Saprospiraceae bacterium
TTCGAAGCGGCTGGAATCCCTTTCCGGACGCTTTCTGACTATAATACCCTGATCGAAGAGGCGGTCGCTATGGGGTATATTCCCGAACAAGACCTGGGCGCCCTGCGGGCCTGGCGGGAAAACCCGCAGAAATGGGGCGCGCTATATGCCTGAAAAAACTGGTTTCATCGTATAAATTTAATCAATGCGTATCATCACAACAGAATCCGAGAAGTTTTTACGCCGCTACATCAACAACGCCAGTCCAACCGGTTTTGAATCGCCGGGGCAACAACTCTGGCTGGAATATATCCAGCCGTTTATTGACGATTGGAGCCTGGATCACTACGGCACCTGCTACGGCATTATCAATCCGGGCATGGATTATAAGGTGGTGATCGAAGGGCACGCGGATGAAATTTCCTGGTTTGTGAACTACATCACAGAAGACGGGTTTATCCACGTAATTCGAAACGGCGGCAGCGATCACCTCATCGCGCCCTCGAAACGCGTATTTATTCATCTCCGGAAAGGCGGCCACGTAGAGGGCGTATTCGGCTGGCCCGCGATCCACACCCGCACGGAGAAGGACGCCAATTTGTCGCCCGCACTGGAAAATATCACGATTGACGTCGGCGCAAAAGACCGCGACGAGGTCTTCAAAATGGGGATTCACGTGGGCTGCGTAGTGACGTTTCAGGATGAATTCACCATGTTGAACGACCGCTTCTACGTGGGCCGCGCCCTGGACAACCGCATCGGCGGATTCTGCGTGGCAGAGGTCGCACGCCTGCTCAAAGAACACAAAATTCGCCTGCCCTACACCCTGTTTGTCGTGAATTCCGTGCAAGAAGAAGTGGGACTGCGCGGTGCGGAAATGGTGGCGAACACCATTAAACCGAACGTGGCGATTGTAACAGACGTCACGCACGACACGCACACGCCCCTGATCAATATGAAAAAACACGGTGATGTACGCACCGGAAACGGCCCCTCACTCACGTACGCGCCCGCCGTGCACAACAAACTCCTCGACCTGATTATCGCCACGGCCGAAGAACACAAAATTCCGTTCCAACGCGAAGCCTCCAGCCGCACCACCGGAACCGATACCGATGCGTTCGCCTATTCGGGTTCCGGCGTACCCTCCGCACTCATCTCCCTGCCCCTGCGATATATGCACACCACGGTGGAAATGGCGCACAAAGACGATGTGGCGCATTTGGTGCGCCTGATCTATGAAACGCTACAAAAAATCGAATATGGCCACGACTTTCGTTACTTCAAATCTATATAACCAGCTGCAATAACTGCTCTATGGAATTCGCCGCCTGCCAAGTCAGTATCGCCCCGCTGCGCGCGCACCCTTCGGATAAAAGCGAGATGGTGTCGCAAATGCTATTTGGAGAAACCGCAGAAGTGACAGACAAGCGGGACGG
>JAUMBL010000015.1:0-15197 GCA_032115775.1 Saprospiraceae bacterium
CCAAAAAGTCCCATTTTCCGCCATACTTCGCAATTTATTTTGACCGTAGCGCTGCTACGGCCTGCAAAAAATCGCTTCGTCTGGCAAAAAATGGATCCTTTTTTGTCTCAGACGCGACCGGCTAAGTAGTTACGGATTTTTGATAAAAATGAGCAAGGTTTTCTCCACGGGGATGGAACATTTGGCGGAAGAAAACGTTTAAAAAACCACGATACACACCCGAAATTTTAAAAACGCCCCTACCCTACCGCACCAAAAACTTCCTATCCATTCCGCATGCGCAAACTTTTTTTCTGGCTATTCCCCGCTTTCCTGGCTGCAGGCTGCGGCGGCGCCCAAAAAGCCGTCTATACGCCCGACCAATTGGTACCCACCGACAACGCCCTGCTCTGGAAAATCAGCGGCAACGGCCTGTCCAAACCCTCTTATCTCTTCGGTACCATCCACTTGATTCCGAAATCGGAGTTCGCGCTTACGGATCCGCTGCTGGCTGCGCTGGATCGAAGCAAGCGCATCGCCTTCGAAATAGATATGCGGGAAATGACCAACCTGGGCAAGCAATTCAGCTTGATGACCAAAGCGTTCATGCACGACGGCAAGACGCTGCGCGATTTACTGAACGAAGAGGATTACGCCCTTGTGCAATCAAAAATGACGGAAAAAGGCTTATCCGTGGGTATGCTCGAGCGCCTAAAACCGATGTTTCTCAGCATGATGCTGTCCAATGAGGAAGACAATCTCCCAAACAACCGCATGACCTCCGTGGAAATGGAACTGTATCAACTGGCGCGCAAACGGAAGCTAGCATCGGCCGGCCTGGAAACCGCCGCCTACCAAATAAGCGTATTCGACAGTATCCCCTACGACGCCCAAGCGCGGATGTTGGTGGAAACGCTGCGCAGCGGCGCAGGAGGCGATGGCGCGTATGAGGACATGCTCCGCATGTACCGCGCGGAAGACATCTCGAAGATGCAGTCCATGGTCGTAGAGGAAGGCCAGGATATGGCCCGCTTCGAAGAATTGTTGCTGACCCGCCGGAACCAAAACTGGATACCGGTCATGCGGCGCCTAATGAAGGAAACGCCGACCCTGTTCGCCGTGGGCGCAGGGCATCTAGGCGGCCCGAAGGGCGTGATCGCCCTGCTGCGCGCGGAAGGCTACCGGGTGGAAGCGGAAAAGTAGCCGGCAGCGTTATCGGATAAATTTGTTTTCGTACACGGCGGCATTCCCGCGATCATCCGTCACCGTCAACCGGAGCGTGTGCTCGCCCGGTTTGGTGCGGATGTCGAACGTGTGTGTAAGGCGGTTGCGTTTGGCGTCGTACTCAAAAAGTACCCATTGGCCGTCTATGGTACCCACATAGCGCGGATCGTCCGCTTCGCTGCGGGCGCCGAAGTTGTCGCGAATCCGGAACGCCATCGCGCTGCGTCTGCGCATATCCCGCTCAAAGATCACCGGTACGATAGCCGGCGGGAGGGTATCTAGCAGGATGCAGAAGTCGCCGAACTCCCGCGAACGGGTCACCAGGCGTCCTTCCTGCCAACTGCCGCCGTAGCTGACGGGGCGGGTACCGCCAACCCGGGCGATCAGGGCTTTGGGGCGCAATTTTTCGGGAATCGGCGGAGTGGGGCTCAGTTTTAATTGAAACGCCGTGTGCAGCGGCGTATTCCTGTGGTGAATCTGATGTACGGGCGACCATGCGCCGGCGGGTTTGTCCGGGCGGAGGCGGTAGAGAAACGGCAGCGTTTCGTACAGCGCCCCCTTGGGCAACACGAGGGAAAAGCCTTCGAGGTCAATGCGGCTCTCTGCATCCCAGGGCAGCAGATAATCGAACGTCGGCAGCGAAATCACATCCGGTTCTACGGTTCTCCGCACCCAAAAGGCAATCGAAGCGGTGTTGCCGTTGGCGTCCACCGCCTTGAGCGTCATTTTGACAAAGCGGTTTGCATAGAGTTGGACGGCGCCCAGCGAGGGCGTGCGGCGGTAGTTGGACAGGCGATTTCCGGGCAGGATGAAGCAGCGGTGAAACCAGGC
Source organism: Saprospiraceae bacterium (assembly GCA_032115775.1). GTDB lineage: Bacteria > Bacteroidota > Bacteroidia > Chitinophagales > Saprospiraceae > M3007. The sequence goes on from JAUMBL010000015.1 coordinate 2,035, forward strand.
GCCAAAGCGCTGCTGCGCGCTGTAGTCGGCGTGCGCATTCATATAGCGGGTTTCGTCAAAATCCAGGTCGTCCATGCGCCAGTCAAATACCCTTTCCGTATCCGCGTCGAGGGTGAGCGCATAGATGCCGTTGTCGTTGCGCAGATAATCCATCCGATCGTAGGCTTTAACGGAGAAGCCGACCCGATCGTAGCTGAGGAGCAGCGTGTCACCGCCTTTCAGGTGGTAGGTTCCATCGGGGCGTTTTTCGACCGGCAGGGCTTTTTCGAAGAGTGTTTCGCGGTAATCGTTGAGAAAATAGACTTTCATATCCCGGATTTCGGGCGGAACGCGGTCTGCTACCGGCAGGCCGAACAATTCCGGGTTCAGGACTTTTTGGGTGGCCGTGTTTCGTATTTCGAAATGCAGGTGCGGGCCGGTGGAACTGCCCGAGTTACCGAGTTTGCCGATTTCCTGTCCGCGTTTCACCGGGAACAGGGCAGCGGGCGGCGTGAGCGTAATTTCGAAACGCGCGCGTTTGTATTGTTCTTCCCGGACGTATTTTTGGATCTCCGGGGCAAAGCGATCGAGGTGGGCATACACGGTGGTATAGCCCGCAGGGTGCTGGATATAGAGCACATTGCCATAGCCGCCGGCTTGCACTTTGATGGTGGCGACATAGCCTTCTGCGGCCGACAGCACCGGTTGGCCGGACTTCCCGGTTTTGCTTTTGATGTCCACGCCGGCGTGGAAATGGTTGGCGCGCAATTCACCGAACGTGCCGGTTAGTCGGAGTTCGTCCGCCACCGGGCGTTCGAAGTAATCTTTGGGGAAAGCGGCGGCCACGATTTCAGGCTCCGGCAGGGCGCCGGGGACGGCATTGTGGAGGCGCGCAGCGGGCGTCAGCAACAGGGCGCCCAGGGCAGTTTTCAGGAAGGCGTGAGCCCGGAAGAATACGCGATGCATACGTCAGGGTTTTTTAAAAACTGCTTTAAAACAGCTTCTTATACAACGCTAATATAGAGAGAATTCGGAAGCAGTTGCATATTTTTAAAAAAATGTACCCGTATTCAATACACCCGCCGCACATTCACGGTTGTATTTCAACCACTTCCAGGTTCATATCCGCGTCGAAGCGCCACCTTCCGAGCAGTGTGCGCTGATACTGATTTTCGCTGAGATAGGCCGCAAATTCCGTCCTCGGAATACTGCGGGCGCCCAGGCTGAGCAGGTGTTCGGTTTCCTGCTGGCAATCAATCAGGGTAAAGCCTTGTTTTTGCAGGGCGCGCACCAGCGTGATAAAGCCTGCTTTCGAGGCGTTCGTTGTGCGGGCGAACATGCTCTCGCCGCAAAATATCCGTCCGAACGCCAGGCCGTACAAGCCGCCCACCAGTTCATCACCCTGCCAGACCTCCACGGAGTGCCCGATTCCCAAGCGGTACATTTCGGTATAGCCCTCGACGAAGCGCGGGGTAATCCAGGTACTCGGATGGCCCTCGCGCACGCGATCCGCGCAAGCCCGCATCACCTCCTCGAAGCATGTATCCAGCGTAAAGCGAAACTTATGCTGGTTAAAAATCGAGCGCATACTTTTATGTACTTGCAACTCCGCCGGAAACAACACGCAGCGCGGATCGGGCGAGTACCAGTAAAACTCGCCGTCGTGCTCAAACCAAGGAAACGCGCCGTGCCGGTAGGCCGCAGCGAGCCACTCCGGCGTAATATCGCCGCCGACTGCCAGCAAACCACCGATATCCGCCTTTTTGAGGGGCGGAAAAGCAGGCGGTTCAGATGGATCAAGCCAGAATAAGGGCACGGAAATAAAAAAATGAAAGCCTGGAAATTCAGGATTTTTTGCAGACGCGAAACCGCCCGACTCAACGTTTACGTGATATCTCAGTCTCCGTCATCCAGCACGGCGGACAGCCCCCGATCGAGCAGCGCTTCGTATTGCGGGCGCAGTTCGTCCTTCGGGCCGGTTTTCACCGTGGCCTTGCCTTTGAAATGGATAATAAGCGATAGTTGCTCTGCCTGTTCGGAGGAGTGCTGCAAAATTTCCATAAAACATTGGATGACCCACTCGAACGAGTTGTGGTCATCATTGAATACGATAATGCGGGACGGGATGTCTGAAAGGGTTTCGTCTTCCACCAGAACATCCGCTTCTTCATCCCATTGCGGTTTGAGTGGCATGGCGCTTGTTTTACAGGCCGGACAGCGTTTGTTTTATTTTTTCAAAATTTGGCAAATCGCCCGCGCTTTCGAGCACTTCTGCATACCGGACGACGCCTTCCTTGTCTATCACAAAAGCCGAGCGTTTGGAAACGCCTTTCATATCGAATACGAATTCCTTGTAGAGGACGCCGTATTTTTTTGAAACGGTCTTGTTGAAATCAGATAACAACGGAAAGGTGAATTTTTGTTCCTCTTTCCAGGCATTTAGTGCAAATAAACTGTCCACAGACACGGCTAGTACCTGTGCATCCAGCGCTTCGTACTCGCTCAGGCTGTCGCGAAGGTAGCACATTTCTTTGGTACACACCCCGCTAAATGCGAGCGGAAAAAAAAGGAGTACCACGTTTTTTCCGCGGTAATCTTTGAGTTGCACCTGCGTTTTGTCGCTGGCGCGGAGGGTGAAGTCGGGCGCTTTTTTGTTGAGCATAACGTGATTATTACAGAATACGGTAGTTTTACGACAGTTTCTTACAGCGTTTGTTTCATCAGCCAATCGCGTTCGGTGAGAACAGCAGCGGCGGCAATTTGTTGGCGGAGCGCGTATTTTTGTGCGGGGTCGTTTGGATTCAAGGCGACTAGCCGGCGTATAAAGCGCACGATAGCCTGGTAGTTGTCCTTGTGATAGCCCAGCACTTTTTTGCGCCGGATATAGATCTGTATGCTGTCGAGTTGGTTCTCCAGGGCGTCTGATTCGTCGAGCAGGTAGTAAATTTTGCAGAGCATCACTTTGGCCGCGAGGTTTTGCAGGACGTCGTCGTATTCCATGCGCAGCAGGTGGCTCATGGCGTTCTGGAAATCTTTTTTTTCAAAAAAATAGCGCGCGAGGTTGAAGTGCAGGGCGGCTTCGCGGTGGTCTTCGGGCAGGCTGGGCGCATAATCGTGCAAAAAACGCCAGGTCCAGTCGAATTCATGGAGCGACAACGCGGTGAGGGCCACGTTGTTATACGTCCAGCGCGAGAGCAGACCGTTGTCGAGCAACGCGCCGGCGGCCAGTCCGGACTGGTAGAGTTCGAAAATAGCGCGATAATACGCCTCTTCGCCCTGGTTGATCCGCCGGATGCAGAAGTTGACGGCCATGCGGTACAGGTCGTTCAATTCGGCAGGCGACCAGCGCTCCGGGCGGTCGGCGAGCAGGTTCTTCAAATTTTCAAAATGGGCGGCGCTGGATTCGCCGCCTTGCAGGGCATAGTATCCGTGGTAGTAGGCGGCAATGGCCGGCATCTGCAAAAAAGGATGGCCTTGCAAAAAATCCAGCACGGGCGCCAACAATCCGGGTTCATACGGTTGCCGGCGTACGGCCTGGTGGCTGAGCGCCATACAGCCGGTTCGGAGTTTTTCGCAAATAAAGGCCGCATCCTGGGCATCGGACAATTCCTGGAGGTTGAAGGCTTTGACGCGGCTTTGCTGGGCAGACAAGGCGTAATCCTCCAGGTGCATTTGATATTGGAGTCGGAGGTACGCGCTGCCGCGACCCGGCGCCGCCTCCAGCCGCTTGCGGGCATAGCGCAACATTTTTGCGCTCTCCGCATGGAGCTGCAGGCTGCGCAGCCGCTCCACAGTCAGCAGATGCCGCTCCGCCGGCCGATCCTGCCACTGCGCCTGCGCCAAAAAATCCTCCACCGCCTCCAGCAGATAACTCTCGATATGGGGCGCTTTGGAGGGCGAAATACCCAGTTCTGCGCGCCACGCCCCGGAATCGGTCGCCGCCCTGTTTTCCCGAAGCTGCGCGCGAAGATATCCGTACAACCCGCGCACCGCCTCGTGCTGTATAAACCACGGGGAGGCCATATATTTGTCTAAAGCCCGCAGTTCCGGGCCGGACAAGGCGCGAAGGACGGTTAAAGCGGTTTTTTCCGCCATAATCCGATGGTTTTTTTTATAAAGTTAAAATCTAAAAATAAAACAAATATTTATTTTAAAATGTTGGCATTCAGTTTTATTTATTTTTAATTAAATTTTTTAAAATGTGATAATTTTAAAAAAATGTCCTTTTTAAAACCGGCCTGTGCGCGCACTTTTGTACCGTCAAAAGTGGTGCTTACTTTCAATCCAAATCGCATGAACAAATTCTTTAAATTTCGCCTCTTGCCGGGAATGCTCTTTATCCTGGCCGTGCTGGCAAGCCCGGCTTATGGGCAGGGTTTTCGCCGAATTTTCAACATTCCGGGCAGTTTTTGTCGGGATATGGTGCAGCGGCCCAACGGCGATCTGATCCTGACGGGCGGCATCCGCGCAGACGGACGGATTTTCCTACAACAGGTGGACGCGTCGGGGTATCTCCTTTGGGCCAATCACCTGGATCGCAGCGGCGCACACGGGCGGGCGCTGTGCCTGACGCCCGACGGCGGCTTCGCGCTACTGGCGGAGTCCTATCCCGACGGCGGCCAACTCAAAAACCTGTTACTGAAATTCAACGCCGCCGGCGCGCTGCAATGGGAAACCGTGCTGAACAACCCCAGCCTGAATAACAAATTCCGAGATCTGATCGCCACGCCGGACGGCGGCTTCGCGCTCGTGGGCGATACGCGCATTCAAACGCCCGCGGTGGAGCAGGAAGTACTGTTCCTCAAACTCGACGCCGACGGCAACCAACTCTGGGCCGCGACGCTCGGCTTCGCCGGCGCCAACGACCTCGTATCCCGGCTGGTGCAACTGCCCAACGGCGACCTCGTGGCCGCAGGCGAACGCCGCCCGCTCGGACAAACGGCAAGCGACTACTTCCTCATCCGCACCAACAGCCAGGGCGACCTGATCTGGAAGCAGTGGTACGACAAACCCGGCTATCAAAACGCCAAAGACCTGCTGGCCACCCCCAACGGCGAACTGCTGGTGATCGGCGAAACGTATCAACTCAATCCCGCCCGCCAAACGATCCTCAAAACTAACGGCGTCGGCGACGAACGCTGGTATCGCGACGCCGCCGTACTCACGCAGGATCCAGGCGGCAGCTATCAATCACTCGTCAACTGCTTCACCGGGGACGCCGGCGGCAATACCTTTGTGGCCGCATTCGATTCCGCCCGGGTCGCCCTGACGAAATACGACCCGGCCGGCGACCTGCTCTGGAAGAAAATCAGCAATGTCTCGGATATCCCCTACGCCGTGACGCTCACTGCCGACGGGTACTTCGTCATCGCCGGCGAAACGGAAGTGCCCGGCCAGGCAACCCTGATGAAAATAGACGCAGACGGCAATTACCTCAACTTTTTTAACCAACTCAGCGGCCGTATTTTCCGGGATGAAAACAACGACTGCCTGTACGATACCTCGGAAAATGCCACCTTGAACTTCGCGATAGAGGCGCGCAACCAATTCGGCGAGTCCTATTACCAAACAGCGAGCCCGGACGGCCAATGGAGCATGGCGGTATCAGAGGGTAATTTCCAGGTATTTGCCCGGCCGGTAGGGAGTCCGGACTATTTCTGGACGATCTGTGACACGCCCGCGATCCAGATTGCCGGTATCAACCAGGCCTATACCGTCCCGGATATCGGCGCCGGGGCTATCCTGGATTGCCCTTTCCTGGAGGTGCAACTCAGCGCCGGGCTGATCCGACGCTGCACCAGCAGCTATTACAATGTGCACTATTGCAACTACGGCACGAGAACGGCCGACGACGCCTACGTGCTGGTCGTTCCGGACCCGCTACAATCGTACGAATTCAGCTCCATTCCGCTCGCGGGCGGGATCGGAGACACCCTGCGCTTTGAGGTCGGCGATGTGGCGCCGGGCGAATGCGGTACATTTAATATCCGGTTTTTGCTAAGCTGCCAGGCGCAAAATGGACAAACCATTTGTGCGGAAGCCCGTATCTTCCCCGACACCCTGTGTAACCTTGAAGCGCCCGGCTGGGATGGTTCCGATCTCTACATTACCGGCGCCTGCAACGGCGGGACGGTGCAGTTTACCGTCAAAAACCAGGGCGTCGGCGATATGGCCGCCGCCGTGGACTACGTCATTATTGAAGATCAGATTATGTTTGCCCAGGGCAGCCTGCAACTCGCCGCATCACAGGATACCGTCCTCACCCTCGACAACGCCGACGGCTACTCCTATTATTTGCTTACCGACCAGACGGCGGGACACCCCGCGCCCGGCCGGCCCTCCGCAGCCGTGGATCAGTGCAACGGCGGCAGCGGACAAAGCCTGCAGCTGCTGCTTCCCGCCGATGACGAGGCGCCCGCCGTGGATCTTTTCTGCGATGAAGTGGTCGGCTCCTTCGACCCCAACGACAAAATGGGCTTCCCGCTCGGTTGGAAAGACGAACATTACCTCGAACCAGGCCGCGAAATCGAATACCGCGTCCGTTTCCAAAATACCGGCAACGACACGGCCTTTCTGGTCGTCATCCGGGACACCTTGTCCGATGTGTTCGATCTGCAAACGCTGAGGCCCGGATCGGCCAGTCACCCTTACACGTACGCGCTCACCCTCGGCGGCGTGGCCGTCTTTACTTTCCAGCAAATCCTCCTGCCCGACAGCACCACCAACGAACCGGCCTCGCACGGCTACGTCAATTTCTCCGTGTATCCCCGCGCCGACCTGCCGCTGGGAACGAAGATCGAAAACAGCGCAGCCATCTATTTCGATTTCAATGAGCCGATCATCACCAACACTTGGTTCCACACGCTGGGCGTGCCGCTGCTGAGCGCCGTACCGGACGATCCGACGCGAACCGGCGTGCTCCGGTTATCCATACAGCCGAATCCGGTCGGCGAAAGCGCCTGGCTGCGCGTGGAAGGCGCCGTTCCCGATGTGGAAAAGGAATTTTTGCTGTTCGACGCCCGCGGCAGGCTGCTCCGCCGGGAAAACTTCCAGGGCAAGCAATTGCTGTTTGAAAAAGGCAAACTCGGCGCCGGCTTGTATTTCTACCGCCTGCAAAGCGCAGACGGCCGCAGCGGCGCAGGTAAATTGATCGTACACTAAAACACACAACTTTCAACGCTTGTTACATGAACAAGATACTCTATACCGCCCTTCTTTTGCTCCTCGCGCAATACGGCCGCGCGCAATGCCTTTATACGGACGGCTGCCCGACCGATACCGTCGAATTTTGCGACCTCAGTTCGAACGACGACCGTTTGTGGAGTGCGCTCTACTGGTTTGATTCCGTCACCAGCGTAAAGGATCTGCCCGACGGCGCAGTCAACCTGAGTTTCACGGCCACGGACTCCTGCCCGGGCGCTGCGCTGCAGTTCCGGTATTTGCTGGAACTCGATTTGGACGGCGACGGCGCGCCGGAGACCCGGATTGACAGCGACGATCTGCCGGACGCCGGCATGGTACTGTTTGGAAACATGAGCGGCGCCGGTGAAGCGCGCGATTTCGACCAGCGCCCCGTACCGGCTAATGAAAAATACGCCTTTGCGCTGGAAGTCAGCGGAACAGACACCACCCGAACCGCCCGGGTGCGCTGGAATACCGCCCAAAATCCGGGAACCTATGCAGATCCGCAATTGCCGTATGGGAAGCATCGAATTTCCTGGACGGTTTCCGACGGACAAGGCAACAGCAGCGCCTGCAGCTATGTATTTGAAATAAAAGACTGCAAAAAACCGACCGTCGTTTGCCTCAATGGGCTGGCTGCCAACATCATGCCGACGGGCTTGATCTCTTTGTGGGCGAGCGATTTTTTACAATATACGGAGGACAATCACAGTACCGCGTGGAATATCGAGATCGGCTTGGTGAAGGCTGCGGAAAGCACCGGCGCGTTTCCGGTGGACGGCAACGGCGATCCGGCTACGATGATCCTTTTCACTTGTGATGAAATCGGCGCGCAGCTGGTGCAGCTTTGGGCACGGGATGCGTATGGCAACAGCGAATATTGCGAGACGGTCATTGTTATTCAGGACAATTTTAACCACTGCGCCCCGCAGCCACACAGTGCCGTGGTATGCCTCCATCACTGGTGTGATAGCGCGCCTTTTCTCGGCGCTTCCATCGAGATTAACGGATCTAATCCGGGCCTCCCGCCTATCTCCTATTTTGACTCGCTGTCATTAAGCACCGGATGTTATTTTTACAACCATATTTTCCCCTTCGGCGCTGATTATACGATTATTCCGGTGTCTGATGCCGACCCAGTCAACGGGGTGTCCGTGATGGATATGCTTCGGATTGCGCAACATATCCTGGGCATTGCGCCGCTGTCCGCTCCGTATAGTATTATCGCGGCAGATGTGAACCGATCGAGTTCCATCACCACGTTTGATATTGTGGAAATCCGCAAACTGCTCACCGGCGTGTACACGGAGTTTCCGAATAATACCAGTTGGCGTTTTGTGGATGCCGATTTTGTTTTCCTCAACCCCGCTAATCCCTTTTTGGATTTGTTTCCGGAAGAGATCACCGTGATAAACATTCAGGATTCCGTGATGTACATCGCGATGAAAGCCGTTAAAATCGGCGATGTGGACTGCAGCGCCCTGCCGGGATTAACCGCCGCGCCGGAAGACCGTCGGATAACCGGCATGCAATTGCCGGATCGGGTGCTGCAAGCCGGCGAAACGGCCGATCTCCCCTTGCGCTTCGATCCGACCGGCCGTTGCCTGGGCTTCCAGTTCGGCCTCGCCTTCGATTCAGAGGCGCTGGAAATCGTATCTGTCTCCGCTCCGGCGCTGCCGGAATGGACGCCGGACTGCTGGGCCGTCCCAGCGCCCGGCCGACTGAACGTGGTGTGGGCTTCCACGCAAGGCGTCTCCGGGACGGAGTTCTTGACGATTCGGATAAAAGCCCGGGCGCGAGTCCGCCTCTCCGATGTTGTCCACCTGGCTGAAACCGGACTACCCGCCCTGCTTTGCGACGATCAGATGCACGCCGTCGGCCTCTACCTCGAGTTCCGCGCGCAGCGGCCGGGCGGCCTTGATGCGCACGCGATCGGCGCGGCGCGGCCCAATCCCACGCCGGCGGGCTTCAGCGTGCCGGTACAATTGGACGAGCCCGGCCAGGTAAATCTCCGCTTGTACAACAGTCTGGGAGCGTTGGAATACGAAATAGCGGAATTCCTACCGGCGGGCGCGCATGCGCTGGACGTTCCGGCGGCGCGGATGCGCGCTTGGGGGGCGTACTATTATTTGGTGCAGGCAGGAAAGTGGCGGGACACGGGTGTTGTGGTGAAACAGGCGCCCTGATCTACACTGTTGTGTAAAAAATAAAATAATGAGGCTGTCTCGCAAGTAGCCGGCGACGACCAGCCGGAAAATAAAATTCCGATCGATAATAGAGGGTGTATCACAAGTATTTCGCCGCCTCCGGCGGCGAAATAAAATAATGTTTGGTTGCCTAACGGGGCTTTCACGGACTTATGATACACCCTCTTATCCGCCAGATTTTCGAAATACTATTCGGATCAGTTGGCGTACACTTAACTTTTGATATAGCCTCGAAATGTTTTTTTAACGGGTAATCAAGCGCCTTGTTACACAACCCCGACTTGCCTTAAAAAAATAATCGCCCGACTTTTTGGAGTCGGACGATTTAGCTTTCTTTAATTAAAATTTCAGGTTGAGGCAGGTCTGGTCGGCTACATTCCCTAATCAAGTGGCTACAAAATGGCGCGATACAGGGACGCGTCGCATATTTTCTACTACAAAGAAACGCGCAATATTGGAAAATTTGGCGGATTAACTAACAAGTGCGGCGAATAAACAAATAAGTGTGCAAAAGCGTGTCGGACAGAATGAAAAGCAGGGCGCCAAACGACTTTTTTCCGGGGTAAAACAGGCGCGCGTATTGAATACTACGCGTATATTTCCGCACAAAACAAATGCATGCGGTTCCGTTTCACCCTTTTATGCTGTCATTTGGTTGCGATGCTGGGCGCGCAATCCCCCCAATTTTTGCATTATGGTCTGACGGACGGGTTGCCCAGCAACCAAGTGTACTGCGTTGAGCAGGATCGGAACGGGATGATCTGGCTGGGTACGGACAACGGGTTGGCGCGTTTTGACGGCCGGGCATTCCGCAATTTTCAGGTACAGGACGGCATTCCGGATCCGGAGGTGCTGAATCTCAAAACCGATTACGAGGGTCGGCTGTGGATTTCCTGCTTTCGAAAAAGCGTTTGTTATTATAAGGACGGGCGGTTCAGCACCGAAAAAAACAACCCGGTTCTGGCAAAAATCCGATTTTCCTCGGCGATCAACGCTTTATTCGTAGATACGCTGACGGGTATTTGGTTTACCGGAACGGACTATACCGTCTGCAACTGGCGTGCCGGGCGCGTCCGAACCTTCAGTTCCCAGGTGCTTACGAATTTGATTCGGAAGATTGGGGGGGATTTTTTTGCTTTTAGCCGGACCCACATCGCGCGATTTGATCCGGCGGCAGGGGTTTTGGATACGATGCTGAGCGTTCGGGCGCTGATTGACTCCACTTTTATCCTGCGCGGCATAGCCGTTTCGGGCGATCGGGTGTTGTATTCGACTTCCCGGGGACTGTGGTTGTTTGAGTGGGACGGCGGCAAATTTCGGGTGGTGGATGTGCGGCAGATGGAGCCCGGCAATGTTTTTGTAGATCAGCGCGGCCGATTTTGGCTTGGAACCAATACGATCGGCGCTGTTTGCTTTGACAATTTGGACAGGAACCTGTCCAATCCGCGCGTTTTTTTACCGGGTGAAAAAATCACCCACGTTTTTGAGGATCGGCAAGGGGCGCTTTGGTTCGGCACGACCGGCAACGGCGTTTTTGTGCTGCCACCCCAGTATTCCATGCGCTTCACGAAGGAAGAAGGGCTGCCTTCAAACAACATCACCGCGGTAGTGCGGCTGCCGGACGGCACGCTCCTTGCGGGCGACGAAGCGGGCAATCTATTGCGTATATCCTCCGATGGCGACATTGACATCAGGCCGCTCGCCACCAGTACCGGCTACAACCGCGTTCGGAGCATCCAGCGATTGCCAACCGGGCATTCTCTGATCGTATCCGACTACGGGTTTTTCTTGCTGCAGGCGGGCGATCGTTTCCGTTTTTTGAGCGGGCGGCCCAGCGGCAAGGCCGGTTTGATCGAGGGGGGCGCATTGTATGCCGGCACTTCTACTGCACTGGAAAGCGTGGATTTGAATAGCCTGACTTCGAATATCCTCGTGCGTCGCCGCACCACCGCACTGGCGCAATGCGACGAGGGGGTGGTCTGGCAGGCGGGGGTGGATGGGCTTTATTCGGGCAAAAATCAGTTTTTGCACAATTTTTCCACGCAATTCCCCCTGTTAAAGTGCAGAATCACTGCTTTAGAGTACCAAAAGCCTAGTACGCTGATTATCGGCACCTCCGACGCGGGGCTGCTGAAAGCCTATATCCGAAATGGCGGCGTGGACTCGGTGTGCGTCTTGCCGACCGACAACCGCCTCAACCCGCCGCAGGTCCGATCCCTGTTTCTCGATGAAGCAGGCACGATTTGGTCGGCTACGCCGGAGGGCGTGCACTGGTTGCGCCCGGACGGAAAAAGGGGGCGGGTCAGCGTCTTTCAAGGATTGATTGACAACGATGTGAATGCCGTTTGGGCGGAGAAAGACACCCTGTGGGCGGCAACCCGGTACGGACTGAGCATTATTCCGCTCAATCGCCTGAAAAAAAACGTCGGATTTGAGGCTTGTTTTACCGGACTGGAATATCGGGTAGATCGCCACATGGAATCGGTGGATTTATACAGCAAATATCCAAACGACCTGGAGGTTTGGCTGCCGAGCAACACCGGGACGATCGTGATTCATTTAGCGGCCCTCGAGTACACCGGCAAAGGCATTGAATATGAGATTGAAGAGCGCCAGGGGCTGCTGCCGTGGTATCATTGGACGTTCAAAAACCTGTATCGCCGGTGTTTTGGGCATAGCGATTGGGAGCAGACCTGGCGGACGGATGAATCCGCCGTCAATATGGGCGCCAACCCGGCGCCGGGCGTGTACCAGTTTTCAGTCCGCGCGTTTACGGCAGACAATATGTCCAGCCGGAACCGGGCGTCGCTGTCCGTGGCTGTACAGCCTGATTGGTATCAGATTATCTGGTTTTGGTTGCTGTTAGTCGCACTGGTTGTTGCGGCTGCGCGCGCCTTGCTGCGCAGTTATGTAAAAATGAAATCCCTGGACAGCGCCCTGTCCAATCTGCAGTTACAAGCGCTTCAGGCACAGATCAACCCGCATTTTTTGGGAAACAGCGTTAACGCTATCCAGCAGTTTTTTTATCCACCCAATCCGGCCAAAGCCAGCGAATACGTGGGTATCCTGACCGATTTGCTTCGGAAAACCATGAGTTTTTCCGAGCACCATTTTATCCCTTTTCAAGAAGAACTTGCGTACAGCCGCGAATACCTGCAATTGATTGAATTGCGATACGGCGATCAATTCCGGTTTACCATTTCTGGGGAAGAGCAGATTTCGCCCGCCACGCCCTTTCCGTGTATGTTACTTCAACCTTTGCTCGAAAACGCCACCTTGCACGGATTGGCGCCGGACGGTTCCTCCTGGTTAAAACTGGAATTTGCACTTCGGCGCGACCGATTGATCTGCCGAATACGCGACAACGGCGTCGGTATCCGGGCGTCTCAAAACCACCCCAAGCCCCTCGACCGCAAGTCCAAGGGCTTGGAACTGCTCCGACGGAAAGTAGAGACCTTCAACAGGCTGTACGATTTGGGTTTGACGCTCGATTTGTACGATCGCCTGCACGATCTTGGCGAAGGGCGGGGAACCTGTGCGGAGATCAGTTTTAGTTTATACCGTTTGCCCGAAGGCGACGGCTGGAAATCGGCACAAATAACAACGAACTGAGATGAAAATCCGGGCATTTATCATAGACGACGAAATCAGCGCCATCCATATCCTGCGAGGTATGCTGAACGAATACTTCGAAGACGTTACCGTTGTCGGACAGGCGGTTTCGTTTGCGCAGGCGATTAGTTTGTTGGAACAGACCGATCCCGACGTGGTTTTTCTGGACATTCTAATGCCGCC
>JAUMBL010000016.1:0-65675 GCA_032115775.1 Saprospiraceae bacterium
ACAAGTCGAACTCGATCACGACCTTCGATATCGTGGAATTGCGCAAGTTGATCCTGGGTATCTACACGGAACTGCCGAACAATACGAGCTGGCGCTTCGTGGACAAAGACTGGAACTTCACAGACGCTGCCAATCCGTTCGTGGATCAAATCCCCGAATTCAAATCGGTGGCGGATATCCAGGCAAGCCAGGTTGCAGACGACTTCGTGGGTGTGAAAGTGGGCGACGTGAACGGCTCGGCCATCGCCAACGCGCTGATGCAAGTGGACGACCGCACGAGCAGCACGCTGCTGTTCGATGTGGAAGACCGGACGGTACGCGCCGGAGAGACCTTCGCGGTGACCTTCACGGCCGCCGAGCAGGTGATCGGGTACCAGTACACGCTGAACCTGAAAGGGCTGGAAGTGCTGGATATCGAACCGGGCGAGGGTATGAAGTCGAACAACTTCGCAGTGTTCGCGGATGCGATCACCACCTCCTTCGACGTACCGGCAGGTTCGCTTGCAGCGCCGAAATTCACGGTGTTCTTCCGCGCGGAAACCGACGGCCGCCTGAGCAAGTTGCTGGGTGTATCCAGCCGGATCACGAAAGCGGAGGCGTACAAGGAAGGTCAACGCCTGGATGTGGCGCTGCGCTTCAACGGCACGACGGTATCCGGTGTAGGCTTCGAACTGTACCAGAACACGCCGAACCCGTGGATCAACCGCACGCAGATCGGCTTCCACCTGCCGGAAGCCGCCGAGGCGACGCTGACGGTGTACGACGAGACGGGCCGCCTGCTGTACACGCAAACGGGCGACTTCGCGAAGGGCTACAACGCCTTCACGGTGGATCGCGCCCAGGTAAGCGGTTCCGGCGCCCTGTTCTACAAAGTAGCGACCGATACGGACAGCGACGTTAAGACGATGATTCAGATGAAGTAGAAAATCCGCTGAGGGCTCCCGCCTTCCGATTTTCTGGAAATACGCCGCCCCGTCTTCGCAAGAAGGCGGGGCGGTTGTTTTACTACGGCATCAGGAAGATTTACAAAATCGGGCAAACGTTTATCATGACGCCGCATCGAGATACGCTGTGCTTGAATTTACCTATCTTTGCCCGCTCTAATTTAATTCACCCAGGTATGCGAGATGTAATAGATTTAGTCGGAAGAATATTTTTGTCCGCAATATTCTTGTTTGAAGCCATTGATTCGATGCTGTATTTCGACAAAACAAAAGAAACAATGACGCAATACGGCCTGACTTGGAATCAAGACTTACTCTTATACGGGGCAATTTTGTTCCTGACTTTAGGCGGCATGATGGTACTGCTCGGGTACCGGACAACGCTTGGGGTGACCATGCTCCTGATTTACTGGGCGCCCGTAACCTTTTTAGTTCATGATTTCTGGAATTTTCCCAAGGATCAGCTCCGACTGCAAAGTATTCTTTTTATGCACGACGTCGCAATCATCGGTGGATTGCTCATGCTGGCCGGGAAAGGCAGCGGCCGTTATAGCATAAAGCGGCTACTCGCCACCACCAAGGTTGGAAATTGGTAGTAATGATACGGTTATAAAAACCTCCATGACCTTCCTCTTCGGTAGGGTAGTAATAATAGTTTCTAGGAGGATTTAGCCTTTTTGCTTAATTGGGAAAAATATTTCGGCAAAAAACGCTTCAGGTAAATCCCCAGCAGCTCCCGTCCGCCAAACCAAATTTCTTCTTTCCCCTTCTCAACGGCTCGCAGGATTGCGCGCGCTGCGCGTTCGGGCGCCATGCCGTGCGCTGTTTCCAAGTCCATTTCCCGATGCTCCGCCCCGTCTCCCCGAAGCGCGTGCACGCTCACCTGCGTATGAATATAACCCGGGCAGACGATGGTTATCTGTATCGGAGAATTTCTCAACTCCATACGAAGGGTATCAAAAAAACCATGCAATGCATGCTTAGACGCTGAATAGGCCGATCGCTGGTGCCAGCCAATTTTTCCGGTTACGCTGCTGATGACCACGATGTGCCCCAAATGATGCGTCAACATGGAGGGTAATACGGCCTTCGTTAAAGCAATCGTCCCGAAATAATTAATGTTCATAATCTTTTTATCCACCTCCAAACTGGTCTCCCAAGTCAGTGAACGCTGTGAAATTCCGCCGCAATGAACCAAAACATCAATTTTGCCCACTTGCTGCAGAATGCTCCGGGCAATATTTTCCAGCGTTTCGTGTCGCTCTAGATCCAACGCCTGCACTAGTACCGAGGCGGCGCCGGCCGCAGCACAGGTATTGGCCACTTTTTGAAGCGCCGTTTCATTGCGGGATGAAAGTATGAGATGCGCCTGCTGCGCAGCTAATTCAAGCGCTAAGGCCTCGCCAAGTCCAGAGGATGCGCCGGTAATCCAAATGCGTTTATGCCGAAAGTTCATAGTATGATTTTGGTGCGATAATAGGGGATTAATTTGATTTAATCAGTACGTGTTCTACGAAAATCCCGGGAGTGACCAATCCCAGGTATGGTCTCATCGTCGCGCGCTCAAATAATAATGCCACAATATACGTGTACCTGCGCTGCGCCAAGGCCGCCAGTGCGCAGTACCCTGCACAAAATGATCGTGATCCGGTCGCGCCGACAAGTTTTTTAACACGCGAAAAGCCTCCTGCATCGCAATATCGCCCTGTGGAAGGATGTCGGGTCGAAGCAAGCACTCCGATAGATAAATATCCGCCGTCCAGTTCCCAATACCTTTTAGCTGCGTCATCCGCTGGCGCACCGCTTCGTCCGACAGCGCTTCCAATTCCTCCAAGTGGAACTCCCCCTGAACGATCACCTCCGAAAGATGCCGAATATATCGCATTTTCTGGCGGCTAAGCCCGGCTGTCTGAAGCATTTCATCGCTGAACTCAAGCAGACCGGCGGGGGTAAGCAGACCGTCTGAATAGGCGCACAGACGCGCAAAAGCAGCGTTCGCAGAAGCAAGCGAAACCTGTTGTTCTAAAATAATATGTACCAGTGTTGAAAACCCGGGCGGGCGAGCCCATAATGGCGGAAAACCGTACTGCTCAAGTACCCCGGCCAGGGCTGAATCGCGCGCAGCAAGAAGGGTGCACGCTTTTTTTAAAGTATCTTCGTCAAGTTTTATTATCATTGCAACGATCAAACAAGTCAAGACCTGATTGGTTTTAAGAACTACCTTGAAGCTAATCAAACAGTCCCGGTTTGAAAATATACCAAAAATCATCGGCCAGACAGCGATCCGGCTAAGTAGCTACAAAACTATTTAATATTTCTTCCTGTGAAAATTGTCACTCTTACGCTCAATCCTGCGCTCGATAAAAGTACCGTAGTTGACCGATTGGTTCCAGAGAACAAATTGCGTTGCGCCGACTTAAAAATGGACGCCGGCGGCGGCGGAATCAACGTCTCAAAAGGAATCGCTAAACTCGGCGGCGCCAGTACGGCCGTCTTCCCCTCCGGCGGAATGAACGGTACGCGCTTGTGCGAACTCCTCCAAAAGGCAGGCGTCCAGACAGACGCTCTCGAAGTTCCCGCTGAAACCCGGGAAAACTTCTCCGTCACAGAACGATTTTCCAACGCCCAATACCGTTTTACGATGCCGGGCGCCCCGCTCTCCATCGCCGACGCCGACGCCTGCCTGGAAAAAGTGGCGTCGCACAAACCCGATATCCTCGTCGCCAGTGGAAGCCTGCCCCCCGGGTTGCCGGATACCTATTACCGCAAAGTGGCAGGTTTCGCTAAATATATCGGCGCTAAACTGATCCTGGATACCTCGGGGTCTGCGCTGCGGGCAGCCGCGCATGAAGGACTTTTCCTCCTGAAGCCGAATATGAAAGAACTCAGCGCGCTGGCAGGCGTGGAAAATCTCGAAATGAACCAAGTGGACGATGCCGCACTACAAATTCTCCATCAGGGACTTTGCGAAGTCGTCTGCGTATCCCTGGGGCCGCAAGGTGCGCTGCTGGTTACCAAGGAAGGCTTCGAGCATATCCCGGCGCCAACGGTGCGCAAACACAGTACCGTCGGCGCCGGTGATAGTATGGTTGCAGGAATGGTGTGGGCGCTGGCCGAGGGCCAAAACTATCGCGAGATGGCTCGAACCGGCGTCGCCTGCGGCTCTGCCGCTACCCTCAACCCCGGTACCGAATTGTTTTCGCCCACAGATGTCTGGCGATTGCTGGAATGGATAAAAACGTACGGGGAACGGTATCGTTTTACCGATTTTTGAAATCGGATTTGATTATCTTTGCGGGTATCTACTTAACCGGTCGCGGCTGCGTAAAAAAAAAGAGCCATTTTTTGCCAGACGAAGTGATTTTTTGCAGGCCGTGGCAGCGCTACGGTCAAAAAATTGCGAAGTATGGCGGAAAATGGGACTGTTTGGGTCAGACAGCGATCCGGCTAAGTAGTTACCTTTGCGGTTAATCAGCGAACTGCGCAATCATTAGAAAATTTTGCTTCTAATATAGGTTTAAAATGATTAATATTATTTTATTTGGCCCGCCAGGCTCCGGAAAAGGCACTCAAGCCGCCTTTCTGACCGAAAAATACCAACTTGTTCATATTAGTACAGGCGATTTGTTTCGCTATGAAATGGGTAATGACACCCCGCTCGGCCGCGAGGCAAAATCTTATATCGCAAAAGGTGAACTCGTGCCCGATAGCGTCACCATCGGGATGCTCCGCAATAAGGTGGAATCCCACCCAGACGCAAAAGGCTTTATTTTTGACGGTTTTCCCCGGACAATCCCGCAGGCAGTCGCGCTAGACCAATTGCTTGCAGAAAAAAACGCCGCTATATCAGGGCTGATCGCGCTCCAGGTAGATGACGAGGAAATCGTACAGCGTATTAAAATCCGGGGACAACAATCCGGGCGGCCAGATGATGCAGACGAATCAATCATCCGCGTCCGAATCGAAGTGTATAAAAACGAAACTACGCCGGTATTCGATTATTATGCGCAAAAAAATAAAAGCCATAATGTAAACGGTGTAGGATCTATCGATGAAATTGCTACCCGCTTAAGCGAGGTGGTGCGTAAATTTGATAACGCATAAAAGAAGTTGCTGTAACTTCACCAATTATTTCCACCTATCTCGAATGCCGCTTTGGCTCAACCGCCCTATATGGTTCTTCCCGGCAATCCTTGGCAAGCCCTCTGGCAAAAACTCCCGACCCCGCTCCAAAACAGGTACTACCTGACCTTGGTCATATTTTTCTTCCTGATCTTGTTTCTGGATAAACACGATCTCTGGACGCAAATAAGACTTCAACGCGCAATAAATCGCCTCGAAGCAGATAAAAGTTACTACAAAGGAAAAATAGAAGAAGCAAAAACCGAAGCAAAAGATTTCGAACTGACGAAAGAAAAATACGCCCGCGAACACTATTACATGCGCAAGGCCAACGAAGATGTCTATATCATAGACAGACAAAAATAACAAGTCAACTTATAACCATCTATTTATTACCGCTAATGTCCGTTTTAGTTAATAAACACTCGCGAATTATCGTGCAAGGATTCACAGGCAAGGAAGGTACATTCCATGCCGAACAAATGATTGCTTATCATACGAACGTCGTAGGCGGCGTAACACCCGGCAAAGGAGGACAAACGCACCTCGGCCGTCCGGTCTTCAACACGGTGGAGGACGCCGTAAAAAATACCGGGGCAGATACCTCGATCATCTTTGTCCCGCCGGCCTTCGCCGCAGACGCAGTCATCGAAGCCGCTATGTCCGGCATCAAAGTAATCGTCGCTATCACGGAAGGTATTCCGGTGCAGGATATGATCCGTGCCAAAGCATACGTTGATCGTCACGATTGTCGACTGATCGGCCCCAATTGCCCGGGTATTATCACACCCAATGAAGCCAAAGTAGGCATTATGCCCGGCTTTGTCTTCAAACGCGGCCCGATCGGCCTCGTTTCAAAATCCGGCACACTGACGTACGAAGCCGCAGACCAAATCGCCAAAGCAGGTATGGGCATCTCCACCGCCATCGGTATCGGCGGCGATCCGATTATCGGCACTACTACGCTGGAAGCAATTGAACTGTTTATGAACGATCCCGAAACAGAGGGCATCGTCATGATCGGCGAAATCGGCGGAAGCCTCGAAGCCGAAGCGGCGCGCTGGATTCGCGCAAATGGCAACAAAAAACCGGTCGTCGGATTCATCGCCGGCCAAACCGCCCCTAAAGGACGTAAAATGGGCCACGCAGGTGCTATCGTCGGTAGCGCAGAGGATACCGCCGAAGCAAAAATGCGCATCATGGCCGAAAATGGAATTCATGTGGTGCAAAGCCCGGCCCAAATCGGCGCAACTATGAAACAGGTATTCGGCGCCTAAGGCAAAAATAATAGGGTAGGGTAGCGCAAAATTACGCATACCCGCCGCTCGTATAAAAAAAAGAGGCTGCATCCTATTTGTCGGACGCCGCCTCTTTTGCTTTAATACCTTATACATTCATCTTGATTTTAGGTTGGGTAACAAAATCAAGACGTGTGAAGAGCGGGCAACGAGACTCGAACTCGCGACCCCCAGCTTGGGAAGCTAGTGCTCTACCAACTGAGCTATGCCCGCTTCTACCTAAGAACCGCGCCTATCGCAAGACGCATTATTACCTTACAAAGATAAGGCAGTTTCTCTTTTAGGATTTAAACATACCGGGAATTTTTTGCCGAATAAAAAAATCAGTTGTGGTCAAAAAATGGCACGGGTTTTGCTTCAGTTGGGCAGGAATTTACCCGCTTTGAGCATAATCCAAATCCTATGTTTAATTATCAAGCACAAATACAAGCCGATACGGCAACCATGGACCAGCGCGTCAGCCTCCTCCCCAATTCCCCTAACCCTTTTATCGAAATGACCCTGCTTTGGTTCCGCCTTCCCGAAGCGGCAGATGTTACGCTCCGCGTGCTGGACTCCCACGGCCACGTCGTAAGTACAAAATCCGGCCGCTTCGCTAAAGGCGAAAATCATCTGGTGCTCAAACGCGCTGATATCCGAGAACCAGGTATCTACCTGTGTCGTATCGAAACGCCTTTCGGAAGCGCCGGACGCCGACTGGTGATGTATTGAGCACTGCCGCTTACCAAAAAAATTCGGTAAAAAATAAGCCATCCTGCCAGCTGGGATGGCTTATTTTTTCATGGCATGCCATGCCATGCTATGCCATGGCACACCATGCTATCCACCGCCCCGATGAAATATCAAAAAAATGAGCCACCCCAACTTGCGGGATGGCTCATACCTATTTTCACTAACTAAAAGCGTAAAATAAAGATCGGTTTTAATTTTCGTTTACCGACCTACTGTGAATTTCGCAGATTTGACGCCGTTGTCCGATACAATTTCCATAATATACATACCGGATACCAAGGCGCTAACCTGGATTTGCTGCGCATTGACGCCTGCAGGTGCAGTACCCCAATCGCCTTCCATCATCAAACGACCGCCCATATCGCGTACGCGGAAACGCAACGGACGAGTTTCGGTCAGATCAAAACGCACCATCAAATCGTCTATGGCCGGATTCGGCGACAAACGCAGAGACTCGATCTGACGATCCAGCTCGTTCGTGCTGACGTTCAGCGGCAGCGGGAAAGTCAAACCGTTGGTCAGTGCGACCCATACCTGGAAGCCGGGCTGGCCGTTCAGGAAACCGGAAGCGAAAACCGTGGCCGCCTGTCCTTCCAAAAGCGTTACGTCAGCAATGTAGGAGGCCACTACCGCACTGTTGTTGTTGGAGGGCGTCACATTGACAATATAATTTGAAGCAGGAACATTCACATAACTGCTAAATTCGCCGAACTCGATGTTGTCAAATACTACCAAACCCGGCGGTACGACTACATCTACTTCCGGCGCATCCGGCGAACCGTGGAACAGATTCAAATCTACCCCGTTGCCCGTAGCGGCGCGGTCGCGGCCGTTTTCGTTGATATACAACTGGAATGGATTGGTCGGATTGCCAACTACGCCGGCCGCCATGACGGTGTACATCTTGCCGGTTTGTACGCCGGGTATGTCCAGATCGTAAATGGCATCGTTTACCGAGGTGCTGTTTGCCGGCGCTACCGACAGGGTAAACGGCGTGCCGGCCGGCAGCAGCCCGATATTGGTAGCCTGGCGGAAAGCAAAATTATCCAGTATGCGCGCATCGTCAAAATATACGTCCACCGTCGGATTAGGCGAGTTGTGGATGATCTGCGTGCGGGCAAAGGCAGGCAGCGGCACAACTAAACCGTTCGGAACGGCAAGGTACAATCCGAATTCCGGATCTTGGCCGACAAGACCGCTCGCAAACACTACGCCTGACAGGCCGCCGAGCGTCGAAAAGTCGCCGCCCCAGGTACCCACAGTCGTCTTCGGAGCTGCTGTAGTCTCAATATCCAGCAGGTACACGTCCGGCGTCAGACTCAGGTAACCGGTAAAGGCGCCATAAGCCAAGTTGCCAACGAGCGGCGTCGTTTCGCCGAAGGGAACCACATCCACGGCCGGCGCATTCGGCGCACCGTGGAAGATACCCAACTCAAGCTGGGTGCTGTTTTCAGCCTCTTCCCGCGCATTTTCTAAAATGTTGAGGGTAAACGGCGTGCTCGGGCTGCCAACAATGCCGTTGGCCATGACAACGTAACGCTTCCCGTTTTCAAATACTACCGGGAAGCTGGCGATCACGTCGTTCACGCTGGACGAGTTGCCCGGCGCTACGCCCACGGAAATGCTCACACCGGCAGGAACATAACCAAAACCGGTTGCGGAGCGGAACTCAAAGTTGTCCAGCGCCAATTCGTCGTTGAAGTATATATCTACTACCGGCGAAGGACTGTTGTGTACGATCTGTGCACGTGCAACCTGGAAGGCCGGTAATTCAATGACCGTACCGTCGTTCAAGGCGGCAAATAAACCGAACCCAGGGGCGCCGCCCAGCAGGCCGCTGGCAAATACGCGAACCGCCTGACCGCTCAAACCGCTCAGATCAGCGGCAAAAGTAGCCACGATCGGCTGGGTTCCCGCCGCTTTGACGTCCAAGAAGTACTGGGCATTCGGCAAAGCCAGATAAGGGCTAAATTCGCCGAAAGCCAGATTGCTGATCAAGTTGCCCGCTAGACGCTCATCCACATCTACGGCAGGTGCGTCCGGTGAACCGTGGAACACGCTCACGTTCACCAAACCGGCGCCGGCGCTTTCCTGCGCAGCATCCACGTATAGATTGAACGGCGTAACCGGGTCGCCTACTACGCCGGCTGCCATCACCGTCAGGCTGGCGCCGGTCGGCAGATTAACCGGGAAAGTCGCAATCGCATCCGCAGCCGAACTGGAATTATCCGGTGCAATTCCAATCGTGAAATTGCGGTCGGACGGCAGCTCGACAAAAGGCGTAGCCGTGCGGAATTCGAAATTGTCGAGCAGCAACTGCTCCCCGGCATATACGTCCACCGTCGGTTCCGGACTGTTGTGTATCACTTGTACCCGTGCAGTAGGGGTTACCGGCAACGCCAGTACCGTGCCATTCGGAAGGGCTGCGTATAAACCAAAGCCGGGATTTCCTCCAAGAAAACCGCTAGCGAATACCACGGCAGCGCCGCCGGCCAAACCGCTCAAATCAGCGCGGAAAGTCACAACAACCGCCGGGAAACCGGCAGGACGGATCGCAAGATCGTACACGTCCGGTGTAAGACTCAAATAGGGCGTCAAATCGCCGTAAGACAAGTTGTTCAGGATATTACCGACAAATACGGCGTCCACATCTACCGCAGGCGCATCAGGCGAACCGTGCAGTACGGCTACATCCACTTGCGCAGGGTTAGCGGCGGCTTCGCGGCCGGCGTCCGTTACGATCAGCGTAAACGGCGTTACTGGATTGCCAAGCACGCCGCTTGCAATCGCTATATAGGTTTTACCATCTTCAAAAACAACCGGGAAGGTCGCAATCACATCGTTCACCGAAGTAGAACCGGCAGGCGCTACGCCGATGTTGATGTTTACGCCGGCCGGCACGTCAATGAAGCCGGTAGCAGTGCGAAAGGCAAAATCGTTGAGCAGCAGATCGTCGTTCGCGTAAATATCTACCGTCGGATTCGGGCTGTTGTGGATAATCTGCACCCGGGCAGTTGCCGGGGGCGGAGTGTAAAGCGGGAACTCCACCACGGAACCGTCTGCCAAAGCGGCAAACAATCCGAATGCCGGCGTACCACCCAGGAAACCGCTGGCGAAAACGCGCGCCGCGCCGCCTGCAAGTCCGCTCAAATCAGCCACAAACGTGGCCACCACATCCGGCTGACCGGCGGGTTTGATCTCAAGAAGGTAGGAAGCGGGATCAACGGACAGGTAGCCCGTAAATTCACCGTAAGCGAGGTTGGTGACGATATCACCCACGCCCACGACGGCAATATCGACTGCCGGCGCATCCGGCGAACCGTGCAGCGCATTGAAATCTACTTTTGCCGGATCTACAGCAGCTTCGCGGGCGTTGTCGTCCACGATCAGCGTGAAAGGCGTATTCGGATCGCCTACAATGCCGGAGGCGGTGACGGCATAGGTTTTGCCAGCTTCAAATGTCGAGCTAAATGAGGCAATCACATCGTTCACCGAAGTAGAACTGGCCGGAGCTACGCCAATGAAAATTAGTACTTCAGCGGGTACGTCAATGAAAGCCGTAGCCGTACGGAACTCAAAATCGTTGAGCAGCAGGTCATTGTTTGCATAAATATCCACAGTCGGCTCAGGGCTGTTGTGGATAATCTGTACCCGGGCAGTTGCCGGGGGCGGAGTGTACAGGGGGAACTCCACAACGGAACCGTCAGCTAGGGCGGCAAACAGTCCGAATGCCGGCGTGCCACCCAGAAGGCCGCTGGCGAAAACGCGCGCCGCGCCGCCTGCCAGTCCGCTCAAGTCAGCTTCAAACGTGGCCACCACATCCGGCTGACCGGCGGGCTTAACCTGGAGCAGATAGGAAGCCGGATCAACAGAAAGGTAACCGGTAAATTCACCATAAGCGAGGTTGGTGACGATATCGCCCACGCCCACCACGGCAATATCCACGGCCGGCGCATCCGGCGAACCGTGCAGGGCATTGAAATCAACTTTTGCCGGATCTGCAGCGGCTTCGCGGGCGTTGTCGTCCACGATCAGCGTGAAAGGCGTATTGGGATCGCCTACAATGCCGGAGGCGGTTACGGCATAGGTTTTACCGGCTTCAAAAACAACCGGGAAGGTCGCAATCACATCGCTCACCGAAGTAGAACCGGCAGGCGCTACGCCGATGTTGATATTTACGCCGGCCGGCACGTCAATGAAGCCGGTGGCGGTGCGGAATGCAAAATCGTTGAGCAGTAAGTCGTCGTTTGCGTAGATATCCACCGTCGGCTCGGGGCTGTTGTGGATAATTTGCACTCGGGCAGTAGTCGGGGGCGGGGTATAAAGTGGGAACTCCACTACGGAACCGTCTGCCAAAGCGGCAAAAAGTCCGAATGCCGGCGTTCCGCCCAGCAATCCGCTGGCGAAAACGCGCGCCGCGCCGCCTGCCAGTCCACTCAAATCAGCCTCAAACGTAGCCACCACATCCGGCTGACCGGCGGGCTTGATCTGCAGGAGGTAAGACGCGGGATCAACAGATAGGTATCCGGTAAACTCACCGTAAGCGAGGTTGGTGACGATATCGCCCACGCCCACTACGGCAATATCCACGGCCGGCGCATTCGTCGCGCCGTGGTGTGCGGAAAAATCAACTTGTGCAGGATCAACACCCGCTTCTTGCGCCGGATCTACAAACAAAGTGAACGGCGTTGTCGGATCGCCCACAATACCGCCGGCGAAAACGGTGTAGGAAACATTCTCAGCAAGCGTAACCGGGAAGCTGGCAATTGCATCAGCAGCCGAAGCGGAGTTCGCAGGCGCCACGCCGATCGTAAACGCTACATCAGCCGGCACATCTACATACGGGGTAGCCGTACGGTAAGCAAAATCGTTTATAAGTAAATCATTTCCTGCATATACGTCCACCGTAGGTTCCGGACTGTTGTGCACCACTTGAACGCGCGCATACGGCGTTGCCGGCAGTTCGGCCACAGTACCATCCGGCAGTGCAGCGTACAATCCAAATCCGGGCGAACCGCCCAAGAAACCGGAGGCGAACAAGTAAGCGGCGCCGCCTTTCAGGCCAGTCAGATCAGCGCGATACGAGGCGACCGTGGCAGGGTTGCCGGCAGGACGAATCGCCAGGTCATACACGCCCGGGGCAAGAGAAAGGTAATCGGTAGATTCTCCAAAAGCGAGGTTGTTGATGATATTACCGACAAATGCAGCCGCAACATCCACGGCCGGAGCATCCGGTGATCCGTGGAAAGCCGCCACATCCACCTTCGCAGTATCCGTTGCGGATTCGCGACCCCGGTCGTTGATAACCAGGCTGAACGGTGTATTCGGGTCGCCTACCACGCCGTTTGCCACCACCACATAGGTTTTGCCGTTTTCAAGATTTACCGGGAAACCTACCAATGTATCGTTCACCGAATTACTACTGCCTGGCGCAATCCCCAGGGTAATGTCTGTTTCTGCAGGCAAAAACACGAAAGGCGTAGCCGTGCGAAAAGTGAAATCGTCGAGTAACAGGTTGTCGTTGGCGTACACATCTACGGTAGGTTCCGGGCTGTTGTGGATGACTTGCACGCGCGCTACGGGCGCAAGCGGCAACTCGACCACAGCACCGTCCGGCAGGGCGGCAAACAAGCCGAAGCTCGGTGTGCTGCCGAGTAAACCCGAGGCAAAGACCCGGATCGCACTGCCGGTCAAGGCCGAAAGATCGGCCTGGAAAGTAGCCACGATGACCTCTTGCCCTGCCGGTTTTACATCCAGGTAGTAAATGCCCGGATTAACCTCCAGATAGGGGGTAAACTGACCGTAAGCCAGGTTGCCGACGAGTTTGCCGCCGGTGCGCACCACAACATCCACCGCCGGCGCATCGGGAGCGCCATGCAGCACGTTCAGCGCTACTTTGCCAGGATTGGGCGTGAACTCCTTCGCCTCGTCGTCCACAATTAATGTGAACGGCGTGTTTGGATCGCCCAGTACGCCGGAGGCCGTCACCGCGTAGGTTTTGTCTGCCTCCAGCTGCAGCTGGAACGTGGCGATGGCATCATCCACCGAGCTGCTATTGCCCGGCGCTACTGCAATTTCCAACGAAAACAAGAAGGATGGCACGGTCAGGTATTCCGTTGCCTGCCGGAACTCAAAATCATCCAGCAGCAGTGAGCCGTTTGCATAGATATCCACCACCGGGTCCGGCGAATTGTGGATGACCTGCAAGCGGGCATTTTGGGCGCCGACTGTTACCGAGAACAGCAGCAGCGCCAAGAATGAAGTAATAAAAAATCGCATAACAATTGAAATTGGTTAAATTTTTTCAGTCTGACACTTGGCTTAACACTCTTTTGTCTAAAGATGTTTATTAAAATAAGATTAAAGGTTAAACAAAAATTATAATCTGCCTTTTTTTGACAAATGCAAGCCATCCACGGGTCTGTTTGCCAATAATCTTAGTAAGGATTTCATCCGCGCCGCTTTTTTTATTTTTCTACCGCATGCTCATGTTTTGGATAATAAATTTTTTCACAAATAAAGTTATTTTTTAAAATAAAATATTGATAATAAGGAACTTATTTTAATTTAATGAAAATAAAACAACTCACAACTATAAAAAAATGTTACTTGAGTTCCACCAATGCTGTTGCACATTTGTTGCGTCAAAAGTGGCAATAAACGGTTTGTCGCTTTCTGCACGATGTTCATGGGGTTAAACAAATTCAGGTAAGCGGGCAAGTCCTCTCTTTTAATGAAAAGCGAGGACTTGCTGAACCCTGAATCCATTGCAAATGAATTGTTAAGTGCAGATTTTCTGTAATTTTTAGGAAATTCTAGGCGTTCTATTCCCGACAGGGGTTCTCTAGTGCACGCCGCTCGGCCGAAATACGTTTTGAAAATGTTCATGGGATTATAATTTGTTGTTTTACGACCACGCCAAATGAGGCGTGGTTTTTTTTTTGGGGTACAGGCGCCGCCGACCAATTGGCGCCTCGTCGTGTCAATTTTCAGTCGGAAACACCGTCTGCCAATATTTATCCCTACCTTTCGGGCGAAAAACAGTACCAATCCGAACCGTCCAACTATGTCTGCAGCTTCCGGGGAAGTAAAAAGAGTTACGACGCACGTAGTGCAAGCCATGAAAAATCGCGGCGAAAAAATCGCCATGCTCACAGCCTACGATTTTTCCATGGCCCGCATCCTTGATGAGGCGGGTATTGACATCTTATTGGTGGGCGATTCCGCCTCCAACGTCATGGCCGGACATGAAACGACCCTGCCGATCACCCTTGACCAAATGATCTACCACGCCCAGTCGGTAGTTCGTGCGGCGCGCCGTGCATTGGTCGTGGTGGATATGCCGTTCGGAAGTTACCAGGCTAATTCCGAGATTGCGCTGCGAAGCGCCATCCAGATCATGAAGGAATCCGGCGCGCATGCGGTCAAACTCGAGGGCGGCGAAGAAGTTGAGGACTCTATTAGTCGAATTCTGCTGGCCGGAATACCCGTCATGGGGCACCTCGGACTCACGCCGCAAAGTATTTACAAGTTCGGAACGTACTCCGTACGCGCCCGCGAGGAGGCCGAAGCGCAGAAATTGCGGCGTGACGCCCAATTGCTCGACCAGTTAGGCTGCTTCGCCCTCGTGCTGGAGAAAATTCCCGCCCAACTGGCGAAGGAGGTTTCTGAACTGATCGAAACGCCTACGATTGGGATCGGCGCCGGCCCGCATACCGATGGACAGGTACTCGTGAGCCACGATATGCTCGGTATCACAAAAGATTTTAATCCGCGATTCCTCCGACGCTACCTCGAACTTTTCAACCAAATCGGCGATGCCACCCGGCAATACATCGCAGACGTCAAGAGCAATACCTTCCCCAATGAATCGGAGCAATACTGATTGCTTGCGCGCTGACAATACTTTGAGATATTAAAATAATCCCTTATTTTTGTTCTCGAATTGCGCGGGTTGCGATCGGTAGATCTGATAGCGCCAAACTCAAACTTCAATTGTTTAATCCATGAAAAACAGCAGAATCATTCGCATGCGACTCTTTATTACCATCGGCTTCGCCGTTTTGCTCGTTGGCCTTGCTTTCGCCTGGAAACCGTATCAGGCCGTTTATTTAAAAGGCGTACCATCGCAGCTGGCCGAGATGTACGTCAATATTCCCACCGGCGCATCGTTCGACGACGTGACGCACATTCTGCTAGGTGGTGGTTTCATCAAGGATGAAACAAGCTTCCGCTGGGTGGCGGAAAAAATGAGCTACACCACAAAAGTGCGCCCGGGACGCTACCAAATTCAGCCCGGCTGGAATAACCGCGAATTGGTCGCCCACCTCCGCGCCGGCCGACAGGCGCCCGTGGTCGTTGTACTCAACAGCGAACGCCTGCCCGAAGATTTGGCCGGCAAGGTGTCTCGCTTCCTGGAGGCCGACTCGCTGGAACTCCTGCAGGCTTTCCGCAATCCGGCGCTGCTGCGGAAGTACCGCCTCACGCCTGCTACACTGATGAGCCTCTTTATCCCGAATTCCTACGAATTTTACTGGAATACCTCCGCGGAGGGCTTCCTGGAGCGGATGGCTCGCGAGCACGATGCTTTCTGGGCTAAAAACGACCGACGTGCCCGCGCCCGCGCGCAGAACCTCACGCCGGAAGAGGCCTACACACTCGCTTCAATCGTGGAACGCGAGACAAACTACAATGCCGAAAAACCAACGATCGCCGGGGTGTACCTCAACCGCCTGCGTAAAAATATGCTCTTGCAGGCCGACCCAACCTGCGTCTTCGCTACCCGCGATTTTACAACCCGCCGCGTAACGCAGTACCATACGAAATACAATTCGCCCTACAACACCTATATATACAAAGGCTTGCCCCCCGGCCCCATCAGCACAGCCTCCATTGCCAGCATTGACGCCGTCCTCAATCCCGAATCGCACGGCTACCTCTATTTCTGCGCAAAACCCGACGAATCGGGCACGCACGCCTTTGCCGCGACCTACAAAGCGCACCTCGTCAATGCCGAACGATTCCACGCCTGGCAAGTGGTTAAATTAGGCGCCGCAAATGCAAAATAAGTAGTTACCAAAATAAGTAACTACTTAGCCGGCTCGCTGTCTGGCCCAAAAAGTCCCATTTTCCGCCATACTTCGCAATTTTTTTTGACCGGAGCGCTGCTACGGCCTGCAAAAAATCGCTTCGTCTGGCAAAAAATGGATCCTTTTTTGTCTCAGACGCGACCGGCTAAGTAGTTACCAAAATAAAACCTTCTGCGCCGATAAAATACGCCGGCGAGGCGTCCAGTCCTCGCCGACGTTCGAGAAAAAAACTGCGCTCAAAAAGCCGATAGTACCACGGTAACTTGGTGGTTGCATCGCGGTTTCTGACAGTTATGACAATGCAGGCAATCGCAAATGACTTCCAGACGACCGGTTAGCTTCTGTAAACAGGAGTCGCAAGGATCGCCCGAACAACTGTGCTCAATCGCAGGGCCGCCGCGCTCCAGTACCAGATCATCCCCGTTTCGCTGCAGCTCCCATCCAATCGAATTAATTTTTTGCGGATCGTTCTTTACGGAGGCGATGATCAAATACTTGCTGTTTGATCCGTCTTCGCCCCAAATAAATCTAAAATCCGAAACCGTAGCGCCGTCGTTCCCAAGCCGCTTCTCAAAAGCCGATTTAAGGAACGATTCCTGCGCAATCAAATTGATGGTGTTGCCGGCCGGATCAATTCGGCCAATCGAAATCAACTCCTGCGTTTGAACGGTTTGTATGAAAAAACCGGTAAAGCAGAGTAGCAAAAAACTTTTGATGTTCATATAAGGCTGTTTAATAAAGGTGCGCCTACTCGATGCGCTTTTCGGCTTCCGCGCCCGTACTCGCTTGTCAACAGGACTTTCCGGGAATGCTCCTGGCTCGCATTGGTCTTCAGGGGAATATTGAACGGCCGGTTCAATTCCGGTTCCGCCGCCCGCCACCCAAACGGTCAGCATGCGGCAGTTCCGGAGGCAAAGGTACCCCCGGCTCCGGGAAGCGCGCAAGGACAATCCTGCCGCGCCCGGATCGGTGAAAATCTGTCAAATATCTCTTAAAATACTTATTAATTAATTGATTTTAAACAATATAGATAAATCGCAAGCGGTCGCGTGCTAAATCAAAATTTGTCCCGCGCATCTGAAATAAACGCCGCGCCCGGACGAACCACCGTATCATTTATCACACGCGCTGCTCCGCGCACTCAATTTTTTAACATGGCTCAAACGTTTTCTACCGCACCCTGGCAGGCTGTTTATGATGCCGCTATCCAATTTCACAATGCCCAACCCTGGAAACACATAGATGAATCCACGCTCCTAGGCATACAAAACCCGGATACTAATGAAATTTGCTGGTGCTCCATTATGGGACAAGCAGAGGAGTATTGTGCGCTGGTCGTGTACCGAGGCGCGCAGGGGCTGGATTCCTATTTCGATATGGTAGATGCCTCCATGCAATCCGAATCGGCATTTAATCCGGAAACGTTAAATGCTATGTTTCTTCAGGACTGCTGGACAATCGCTTTCCTCGATGCCTCCATGGTATCCAAGGAACAAAAAGCCCACTTAAAAAAACTGGGACTTGAGTTTAAGGGGCCTGGGCAGTGGATCACGATTGAAACCATGGAACCCGGTCTGGATCCCTGGCTTCCGGAAATCGGCGATCTGCCCTTCTTAGTCCACTGCCTGCGCGAAATGCAATCCGTCGCGGAGCGCAGCGTGAAAAATCCCGACCTGCTGCGACCCAACCGAATCCTTGTTCGAACGCCCGTCCAAACGGATGGGCTGCGCTGGGAAGACCGATTCATAACGTCCAATGAATTGCCGGAGCCGCCGGAGCCGCCGGCTTGGCAACCGTCCAAAAAAATGCTCGAAAAAATGAAATTTATGCAGGTGTTCGAGGGCGCCGTTGCGATCGCCAGTTTTCTGTCGCCTGCCCCCATCCGTGAAAATAAAGCCGCCCGCCCTTGGCGTCCAATGTTGCTCTTGGGTATCGATCCGGAGTCCGGCATGATCCGCTCGCAGCACCTGGCGCCGCTGCCCGAAATTGTGCATGAAATCGAATATTTTCTGCTGGATACATTCAAAGTATTTGGCGGCAAACCCCTGCAAATTGGCGTACACAGCCATCTGATGGCTGTGTGGTTGAACGCATTTTGCGAAGCGCAGGAGATTGAACTGATCTACCAGAGCGGCAATGAACCGTATTACACCGACGCTTTGCATTCCTTGTCAGGAATGAAACGGTAAATCATTCGATCCAACGCCCGGATAGGATTCGTACAACCCCAAAAACAGACAGGAAAAACTTTTTTTAAAAAATATTTAACCAGGCCTTGGAAATACAAATCATCTGTGTGTATCTTTGCGGGCGCTTTTAAGGAAAGAGAGTAACCAAATCAAATTTGGCCTTCATATTAAAAGCGTGAACAAAACAATTTAAGGTAATGAATCAGAAAATTCGCATTAAACTCCGTTCCTACGATTATAACCTCGTGGATAAGTCCACTGAGAAAATCGTGAAGACGGTTCGTGCGAGTGGGGCTGTTGTAACTGGTCCGATTCCGCTGCCGACTGAGAAAGAAATTTTTACCGTGCTGCGCTCGCCGCACGTGAACAAGAAGTCTCGGGAGCAGTTCCAGTTGCGCACGCACAAGCGCCTGATCGAAATCTACACCCCCACCCAAAAAACGGTGGATGCCCTCTCCAAGTTGGAGCTCCCGAGTGGCGTAGATATCCAGGTCAAGCTTACTTAACCACTCGTTCGAATCAAGTCGGCAGTTTCCGGCTGTACTCAAAGTGTTCATGTTTTTCGTGAATAACTGATTGCGGTCGAAAGCGTTTCCGGGACACGGAAAGTCGCTAATTTTTTATTACGACGCTCCGTCATCAAGCGCTTAAAACACCAATCGTTCAATCTAAAAAAACATCATTCGTGAACGGTCTGATTGGAAAAAAAATCGGCATGACCAGCATCTACGACAAGAACGGTAAAAACGTTGCTTGTACGATTATCGAAGCTGGACCTTGCGTTGTAACGCAGGTGCGTACGGAGGATACCGACGGTTATTCCGCCCTGCAACTCGCTTATGGCGAGCGTAAAGTAAAAAACACTCCGGCCGGCTTGATCGGTCACTTTGATAAGGCCGGCGCCACGCCCAAACGCGAAGTCACTGAGTTTCGCAACATGGGAATGGTTAAAAACTTGGGCGACGTGATCCGCGTAGATGAAGTCTTCCAGGAAGGAGATAAAGTCAGTGTGGTAGGCACATCAAAGGGCAAAGGCTTTCAAGGCGTCGTAAAACGCCACGGCTTCGGCGGTGTTATGCAACAAACACACGGTCAGCATAACCGTCTCCGCGCGCCCGGCTCTTTGGGTAACTCCTCATTCGCCGCTAAGGTAATGAAGGGGATGCGGATGGCCGGCCAAATGGGCAACGAACGCGTGAAAGTGCGCCGCTTGCAAGTTCTAAAAGTATTTCCCGATCAAAATCTTATTCTAATCAAAGGCGCAGTACCGGGTCACAAAGGCGCTTTTGTGGTCATTGAAAAATAAGCACAATCAGGAACAATGAAAGTAACGGTATATAATACGCAAGGCCAAGATACGGGTCGTACAATAGAGCTTCCTGAGGAGGTATTCGGTATCGAACCGCATGAACACAGCGTTTGGCTCGACGTAAAACGCTACCTCAACGCACAGCGCCAAGGTACCCACAAGTCGAAAGAGCGCAGCGAAATTAGCGGCTCTACGCGCAAACTGCACCGACAAAAAGGTACGGGCGGCTCGCGTAAAGGCGATATCAACAATCCGCTCTATCGCGGCGGCGGGCGGGTTTTCGGACCGCGTCCACGCAACTACGATATCCAAGTGAATGCAAAAGTGCGCCGCTTGGCACGCCGGAGTGCGCTCTCTGCAAAGGCAAAAGCCGGTCACATTGTAGTTGTAGAAGATTTCCGCTTCGACGCTCCCAAAACAAAAGATTTCCGAGCGATTCTGCAGGCGCTTCAAGTGGCCGATAAAAAGCCGCTTACCGTACTTGCAAATTACGACCAAATGCTTTATTTGTCGTGTCGCAACCTGCCGCAGGCAGCTATCACTCCCGCGCAAGACCTGAATACCTACGAATTGCTGAAAGCAGGATCGTTAGTGGTCACAGAAAGCGCAATTGAAAAAATTAAAGAATTCTGTGCATAAACCTGGTTGCAGCCGCGCCGAAATGCGTACTTCAATCTATCCTATCTAAGGTCATGGCTAAGCAAATATTAATCAAACCGGTCATCACTGAGAAATCAACCCGCCTGACGGACAAGCGCAATACGTATGTATTCGTGGTCGCACGCGGCGTGAACAAGATCGAAATCAAAAAAGAGGTCGAGAAAAAGTTCAGTGTCGGCGTGGAACAGGTCAAAACAGCGGTGATTCCCGGGAAACCGAAGTCTCGCAGTACGAAAACAGCGGTCGTTCGCGGCCAAAAAGCCGCCTACAAGAAAGCGTTTGTTACGCTATCGCCCGGCGACTCCATCGACCTGTTCAGCGATCAGCAGGATCAGGCTTAAAACACGATCAATTATTATTCAGACAACGCACAACTGAGTCGTCATGGCAGTTAAAAAATACAATCCGCTCACGCCAGGTACCCGCTACCGGGTTTCGGTAGTTCGCTCCGCGCTGACGAAGGGCGCTAAACCGGAAAAAGCCTTGTTGGTTACGATCGGTAGCACTGGTGGCCGCAATAGTGATGGACGTCGCACGATGCGTTACCGCGGCGGTGGACACAAGCGCCGCTATCGTGTGATTGACTTCAAGCGCGATAAAGAGGGCGTAGCAAAAGTCGAAAGTATTCAATACGACCCCAATCGCAGCGCTTATATCGCGCTGGTGCAATACGCAGACGGCGAACGCCAGTATATTCTGGCGCCCAACGGTCTGAAGGTCGGCGATCAGGTGATGTCCGGCCGCGGTGTGACCCCCGAAAACGGCAATTGTATGTTCCTCTCCGAAGTGCCGCTGGGCGCTGTCGTTCATAATGTCGAATTGCAACCCGGTCAGGGCGGTTCCATGGCGCGTAGCGCCGGCGCCTCCGCCCAGATGATGGGTCGGGAAGATCGCTACGCGGTACTGCGTTTGCCCTCCGGGGAAATGCGCCGGGTTCTGCTAACCTGCCGGGCAACGATCGGTATCGTAAGCAATCCGGATCACAACCTCGAAATTATGGGTAAAGCCGGTCGCAATCGCTGGAAAGGCCGTCGTCCTCGAACCCGCGGTGTGGCCATGAATCCGGTTGATCACCCGATGGGCGGTGGCGAAGGACGCGCTTCCGGCGGTCATCCGCGCAGCCGGAAAGGCATCAAGGCAAAAGGTCTCAAAACGCGCAGCCGTACCAAAGCCTCAAACGCGCTCATTATCAGTAAACGCAAAGGCGCGCAGAAATAAAACCCTCAGCCCGCTCCTGATAAAACAGATCGAACCAAACACTCTTAACGAGATATTCAAATTGACGCTATATGCCTCGTTCGCTTAAAAAAGGCCCGTACGTACACCACAAACTGCTCGAGAAAATCGCTAAGTCTAAAGGTAGCAACCGCAAACAGGTCATCAAAACCTGGAGCCGCGCCTCGATGATTATTCCTGACATGGTGGGTGAAACCATCGCCGTCCACAACGGCAAAACGTTCGTACCGGTGTTCGTTACCGAGAATATGGTCGGCCATAAACTGGGAGAGTTCGCACCCACGCGCAACTTCCGCGGCCACGCCGGCAATCGCTAATTTACTACTATACTAATTTCATTCAAATAATGGAAGCTGTAGCAAAACTTAAAAATTGTCCGATGTCGCCGCGTAAAATGCGCTTGGTCGTTGACAATATTCGCGGCAAACGGGTGGAAGATGCATTGTATATCCTCCGGTACACCAACAAAGAAGCCGCTATGTGGCTTGAGAAACTGGTGCTCAGCGCCGTGAATAACTGGGAACAGAAATCCGATCAGTCGGGCGCTTCCAGCGATTACGACCTGTACATCAAAACGGCCTTTGTTGATCCGGGTGGTATCATCTACCGCTTTCTGCCGGCGCCGCAAGGCCGGGCTTATCGCGTGCGCAAACGCCGCAACCATGTCACAATTGTCGTGGAAAACCGCATGGCGCTCGAAGACGAGGCTTAATTCAATCCGTACACTCACACTCATTCAGATACAATAATGGGTCAGAAAACAAATCCGATAGGTAACCGCTTGGGCATTATTCGCGGTTGGGACTCTAACTGGTATGCCGATAAAGATTACGGCCTTAAAGTTGTGGAGGACGAAAAAATTCGTAGTTACCTCCGCGCCCGCCGCCCGAAAACGGCTACCGCCGATCCGCGCGAACGCAATAAACCAATGCAAAATGGTATCAGCCGGATCGTTATCGAACGCACGCTGAAACGGGTAACCGTTACGATTCACACCAGCCGCCCCGGTATTATTATCGGTAAAGGTGGTAAAGAGGTGGATCTGATTAAAGAGGAGCTCAAAATCCTGACCGGTAAGGACGTTCAAATAAATATTTTTGAAATCCGCAAGCCGGAACTAGATGCTAATATCGTCGGTGAACAAATCGCGAAGCAAATCGAAGCGCGAATTAATTACCGCCGGGCAATTAAAGCCTCGATCCAAAGCACGATGCGCGCAGGCGCCGAAGGAATTAAGATTCGCATCGGCGGCCGTCTGGCCGGCGCTGAAATCGCCCGCACGGAAGAATTTAAAGAGGGCCGAACGCCCCTGCACACTTTCCGCGCAGACATTGACTACGCACTCTGCGAAGCCCTCACGGTGTACGGAAAAATCGGCATCAAAGTGTGGCTCTTTAAAGGGGAAGTCCTGACAAAACGCGAACTCACACCTTTCGCAGCCGCAGAAGGAACTGGTGAGCAGCGCCGAAGTGGCGGTGAACGTGGAGGGGAGCGTGGCGGTGATCGCGGCGACCGCCGTGACCGCGGCGAACGTGGTGATCGCGGCGACCGTCGCGGAGGCGGAGATCGCAGAGGCGGTGGTGGTGGCGACCGTCGCGGAGGCGGTGGCGGCGGACGGCGCTAGGCCTGCAAGTCGAGAAACGCAGATAGCAAGATTTTCATTCGAAAATATCGCTGTTCTTTGTATCTTTGCACCCCGTTTTAAGGTAGATAAAGTACGTTTTTTATATAAAATATTGATTGACAGGCTATTAAATTGCAATTACCATGCTTCAGCCCAAACGTCAGAAATATCGCAAGCAACATAAAGGTCGGAATCGCGGCCTGGCTCACAAGGGAAGTACGATTTCTTTCGGCTCCTTCGGGCTCAAGTCTATGGATTTCAGCCGGCTCACCAGCCGCCAAATCGAGGCGGCTCGTATCGCGCTGACTCGTAACATGAAGCGTGAGGGGAAAGTGTGGATTCGCGTGTTCCCGGACAAGCCGATTACGTCCAAGCCTGCCGAGGTGCGGATGGGTAAAGGTAAAGGCGCCGTAGACCACTATGTGTGCGAAGTACAACCCGGCCGTATTATTTTCGAAGTAGAGGGCGTTCCGGCTGATGTGGCGATTCGCTCCCTCGAGTTGGCCGCGCAGAAGTTGCCGATTATTTGCAAAGCCGTAACCCGCTACGACTACGAAGGGTAGTCAAAACAAAAATTGTGAATCTATTAGTTGTCGAATACAATGGCAAACAATAAACAAAATCTTGACGGCTTCAGCGATGCCGATTTGCTTCAGGAGCGCGAATCGAAAGTCAAGGAACTCTTTGACGCGAAATTTGACCACGCGGTAAAGGGCTTGGCCAACCCGCTGGAACTCCGCGCCATGCGCCGTGAAATCGCTCGGATCAATACGGAAATCCGTCGCCGCGAAGTAATCGCCATGGGCCCTGAAGAATTAGACCTGCGCTCGAAAATTCGAGCGCGCCGTCGCCGCAACTAATTTTCCTCGATCATTCTTATTTTTGAATAATGGAATCTAGAAATCTTCGCAAGCAGAAAATCGGTGTGGTGGTATCCAACAAAATGGATAAAACGATCTCCGTGATGGTCGAACGTCGACTGAAGCACCCGATCTACGGCAAGACTGTGAAACGCTCCAAAAAATTCTTCGCCCACGATGAAGAAAATACCTGCAAAGAGGGCGACAAAGTACGTATCATGGAAACCCGCCCGCTGTCGAAAAACAAGCGGTGGCGTCTGGTAGAAGTTCTTGAAAGAGCAAAATAATTCATTCTGGACGGCCGAGTGGATACGGTGCGGGCTTTGCCCAAGTTCTATTCCATGTACACCCTCCGCAATTAATAAACTGTTATGATTCAGCAAGAATCCCGTTTGAATGTGGCCGATAATTCCGGCGCGAAAGAGGTGCTCTGCATCCGCGTGCTCGGCAGTACACGGCAACGTTATGCCGGAATCGGCGATAAAATCGTCGTAACGGTGAAAGACGCATCGCCAGGCGGCATCAAAAAAGGTACGGTGTCCAAAGCCGTTATCGTCCGCACACGCAAAGAAATTCGCCGGAAAGACGGTTCCTATATCCGATTCGACGACAATGCCGTGGTGCTGCTGAATAACGCCGACGAACCGCGCGGAACTCGTATCTTTGGCCCCGTTGCCCGCGAACTCCGCGACAAAGACTATATGCGTATCGTCTCGCTGGCGCCTGAAGTTTTATAATTATTTCTTAGACCTATAAAGCGTTTTGCTTACAAATGGCTAACAAGAGCAATCATACCAATCGCCCCACCAAACTCCATATTCGCCGCGGCGATACGGTCAAGGTTATATCCGGCGACGACAAAGGGAAAACCGGCGAAGTGATTCAGGTAATCCCAGACAAAATGCGCGCAGTGGTTGATGGCGTAAATATCGTTATCAAGCACCTTAAGGCAACGCAAACGGATGCCGGTGGTCGGCAGGAAATGCCTGCCTCTATCCACATCTCCAATCTGGCGCTGGTGGATCCAAAATCCGGGGAAGCCACCCGTATTGGTCGCAAAAAAGTGGACGGCAAGAACGTTCGCTATTCAAAAAAATCTGGAAATATCATCTAGTGATGAAATACGTACCTCGTCTTAAAGAAAAATACAGGGCTGCCGTCGTACCGGCGCTTATGGAGCAGTTCAGCTATTCCACAATCATGCAGGTGCCGCGCCTGGAAAAAATTTGTATCAACCAAGGTATCGGTGATGCAACCGGCGACAAGAAGTTGGTCGATCTCGCCGCAAATGACCTGACGATTATATCAGGACAAAAGTGCGTCACGACAAAGGCTAAAAATTCTGTGTCGAACTTTAAGCTGCGCGAAGGCATGCCCATCGGCGTGCGCGTAACGCTCCGCGGCGATCGAATGTACGATTTCCTCGACCGATTGATCTCAATTGCGCTGCCGCGTGTGCGTGACTTCCGCGGAGTCAATGACAAATCTTTCGACGGCCGTGGAAATTACTCGATGGGTATTACCGAGCAGATTATCTTCCCGGAAATTGATATTGACAAAGTCAATAAAATCATGGGGATGGATATCACCTTCGTGACCACCGCAAGCACAGATAAGGAGGCCTATGCTCTGCTCAAAGAGATGGGTATTCCGTTCAAAAAATAAACGATCCCGGCGGTAGGCAACGCGCCGCTGATTCACAAGACAATTAACAAAGAAGCATATACAATGGCAAAAAAATCGGTCATTGCCCGTGAGAGGAAACGCGCCCGCTTGGTCGCGAAGTACGCCGCTAAACGCAAAGCGCTAAAAGAAGCCGGCGACTACGATGCGCTGGACAAACTTCCGCGCAACGCCAGCCCGGTTCGTATGCACAATCGCTGCCTGCTCACCGGCCGCCCCAAGGGCTACATGCGCAAATTCGGTATCTGTCGCGTAAAATTCCGCCAAATGGCGCTTGACGGCAAAATCCCGGGCGTCACGAAAGCCTCTTGGTAACGCGCCCGCGGTTATCCCGCGTCGCACTCACTTTTTCTTTTGATTCTATTTTTTCAACGATATGCACATCACTGACCCGATAGCAGACTATCTGACCCGCATTCGCAACGCGCAAATGGCCGGGCACCGCATCGTCGAAATCCCGGCTTCCAAAATTAAGAAGCGTCTAACTGAGATTCTGTACGACCAGGGTTATATCTTGAAATACACCTTCGACGACAACGCCGAGCATCAGCAAGGCTTGATCAAGATCGCACTCAAGTACGACCCGGTTTCTAAATCTCCGGTGATTAAAGAACTCGGCCGCGTCAGCCGCCCTGGTCTTCGTCGCTTCTCTGGCGCCGGCGATATCCCGCGGATCATAAACGGCCTGGGTATCATGATCGTCTCTACCTCCCGCGGGGTTATGACGGACAAGCAAGCGCGCGAAATGAACGTTGGCGGCGAACTCCTCTGCTACGTGTTCTAGTTTCCCGGCCTTGCACCACCAATTTTTATATTCAAATTTGCACTGAAGATATGTCACGCATAGGTAAAATGCCGATTGTTATCCCTCAAAAGGTGGAAGTCTCTGTCGCTTCCGATAACACGGTCACCGTCAAAGGACCCAAAGGCGCACTTTCGCAGAAAGTGGATCCGGATATCGCGGTTTCTGTCGAAAATGGCGAAGTCGCAGTCACCCGCCCCACTGACCAGAAACGCCACCGCGCTATGCACGGCCTCTACCGAGCACTCATCAATAATATGGTGGTCGGCGTAAGCCAAGGCTATGTTAAAGAAATGGATATCGTCGGGGTAGGTTATCGTGTGGAAAATCAAGGTAATGTGGTCACGTTCACGATTGGCTACTCGCACCCGATTATTTTCGCCGTACCTTCGGAGGTTAAGGTTACAACGGGTATGGAGAAAGGCGCTCCCCCGTTCATTAAACTGGAATGCCACGACAAAGAATTGCTCGGCCAAGTCTGTGCAAAAATTCGCGGATTCCGCAAACCGGAGCCTTACAAAGGCAAGGGTATTATGTTCCGTGGAGAAATTTTGCGCCGCAAAGCCGGTAAGACTGCAGGCGGTAAGAAATAATTAATTATTAAATGTACGGTATCTTCCGGTCGGTAATCGGAGATTTCTTTTAACTCGATATGAAACGTTCTAAATTACAAAACCGCCGGCGCATTCACCTGCGCATTCGCAAAAAGGTGAACGGCACACCCCAACGCCCTCGGCTTAGTGTGTACCGCTCAAACAAGGCTATTTATTGCCAACTGATTGACGATCTGAGCGGTCATACGCTCGCGGCAGCCAGTTCGATGGAAAAGGGCGTGGCCGCGCAAGGCACAAAAACGGAGCAGGCCACGGAAGTGGGTAAACTCATCGCCACCCGCGCAAAATCTATCGGAATCGATCGCGCTGTATTCGACCGCGGCGGTTACCTGTACCACGGTCGCGTCAAAGCGCTGGCCGATGGCGCCCGCGAAAACGGACTGCATCTCTAAACCTTTCTGTATTCAAGCATTCCTGCTTAATAAATTCTACATTCAATGGCCAGGAAAGAAATAGAAAAAGTCAAATCTGCCGAGTCTTCGGACATGAAAGAAAAAATGGTGTCGCTTAATCGCGTCTCCAAAGTTACGAAGGGCGGTCGTACCTTCAGCTTCGCAGCCGTAGTGGTGATTGGCGATGGAAAGGGCACAATCGGTCATGGCCTTGGCAAGGCGCGCGAGGTGTCTGAAGCAATCGCAAAGGCTGTGAAAGATGCGGAAAAAAATCTGATCAAAGTGCCAGTGTTTAATGGTACTATCCCGCACGAGGCTTTCGGAAAGTACGACTCGGGTCGGGTATTAATTAAACCCGCTGCGCACGGTACAGGTGTAATTGCCGGTGGCGCTATGCGCGCTGTGCTGGAGATGGCCGGTGTGCATGACGTGTTGGCCAAATCTCAAGGATCTTCTAATCCCCACAATGTCGTCAAAGCCACGATCGTCGCGCTCGCAAGCCTGCGCAGCCCACTCGAGGTAGCGCGTCAACGGGGTATCTCTATGGATAAACTATTTAACGGATAATATCGCCATGAGCAAGTTAAAAATAACGCTGGTGAAAAGCCCGATTGATAAAACAAAACGCCAAAAGGATACGCTAAAGGCGCTAGGTTTCCGCAAGGTCAATCAAACGATCGTTCAGGAAGATATACCGCAAACAAAAGGTATGATCCGCGTAGTTGAACATTTGGTAAAGGTAGAACCGGCCTAATCGCAAACGGGGCGTATATCCCAAGCGTATTGCCTATTATACCTTGTCACCGGCTCATCCCTGTTTTTCAATTCATTTTGATAAATTACAGCAATGGAACTCAATAATCTTCGCCCGGCCTCGGGGGCTGTCAAAACTCGCAAGCGTATCGGCCGCGGCACTGGCTCAGGTACCGGTGGCACCTCTACACGCGGTCACAAAGGGGACAAAGCGCGCAGCGGCGCGAAACAAAAGCGGCACTTTGAAGGCGGACAAACGCCAATGCAGCGCCGTTTGCCCAAGCGTGGATTCAAAAATATTAACCGGGTTGAATTTACGCCGCTTAATCTCGGCGCATTGGAGGCTTTGGTGAGCAAAACCGGACAGCAAAATTTTGATCTGGAAGCACTGGTTGCTGCGGGTATCGCGAAGGCCGGTGAGAAGATCAAAGTGCTGGGTAATGGCCAACTTAAATCTAAGGTAAACGTCTCCGTCCACGCGATCTCCGCATCCGCAAAGACCGCCATCGAAGCGCTGGGCGGAAGTGTACAACTCGTTTAAACTATCGCCACGTAATGAAATTTTTTACGGTTCTTAAAAATATTTGGAGCATTCGCGAACTGCGCGACCGCATTCTCTATACGCTGGCGCTTTTGCTGGTGTATCGTGTCGGCACTTTCGTGGTGCTCCCAGGCGTTGTACCCGCTGCGCTTGAAAAAGCCAGTCAAAGTCGCAGCGCCAATGATTTGTTGGGGCTGATCAACGTATTTACAGGCGGTGCTTTCGACAATGCAGCGATTTTCGCATTGGGCGTGATGCCTTATATCACGGCCTCGATTATTGTGCAGTTGCTGGGTTTCGCTGTTCCGTATTTCCAACGTCTGCAGTCGAAAGAGGGGGAAAGCGGTCGTAAAAAACTCAATCAAATTACCCGCTACCTGACGGTTGCAATCACGTTGGTACAAGGCGGAGGCTATCTCCAACTGGTACGAAATATCCCCGGCGCGATTGACCCGAATGTTCCGGAAAGCCTATTCTGGTTTTCGAATATCGTCATCCTCACCGCCGGTACGATCTTTTGTATGTGGCTGGGCGAACGGATTACGGATAAAGGGGTTGGTAACGGGGTATCGCTAATTATCCAAGCCGGTATTATTGCCCGACTGCCACAGTCGTTTGTTTTTGAATTTCAAAAACTTTTTGGCGACAATAAACTGCTCATTTTCTTCGTCGAGATGGCGCTCTTCTTTGTCGTGGTACTCTTGACAGTACTGATCATTCAAGGTGTACGTCGTATTCCGATTCAATTTGCCAAACGAATGGTCGGCAGAGCGGGCGGTAGCCTCCCCTCCGCCAGCGCACGCGACTATCTGCCGCTGAAGGTAAACTCAGCCGGGGTTATGCCGATCATCTTCGCCCAAGCGTTGATGTTCCTGCCCGCAACCGCAGCACAATATGTTGGAGGCGAGAATGCCGCTTCCGGACAATTGTCGGTGTTCAGCGATATTTACTCGCTGTGGTATAATGTGGTGTTTTTCATCTTGATCGTTGTGTTTACGTATGTTTATACCGCATTGATGATTAGCCCGACCAATTACGCAGATTACCTCAAGCGCAGCAATGCTTTTATCCCCGGTGTTAAACCCGGTGAAGGCACGGCAGAGTATATAGATACAATTATGACCCGGATCACGCTTCCTGGCGCTATTTTCTTGGGTCTGATCGGTATTCTGCCGTC
This sequence comes from Saprospiraceae bacterium, assembly GCA_032115775.1. Lineage (GTDB taxonomy): Bacteria > Bacteroidota > Bacteroidia > Chitinophagales > Saprospiraceae > M3007. The sequence goes on from JAUMBL010000016.1 coordinate 30,026, forward strand.
ATTAGCAGCAGCTATGGGCATCAACCAACAGTTTGCGCTCTTCTTCGGCGGCACGACGCTGCTGATTATGGTGGGCGTGGCGCTTGATACCCTTCAGGTCATCGAAAGCTATCTGGTGACTTCCAAGTACGATGGTCTGATTAAATCCGGCCGTATCCAAGGCCGCTCAACATCCGGCTTGCAAATCGGCCAGCCGCAGTAAGATCGACGAATGACAGGTTTTTTTTCAAAAACAGACGACGGTAAGCGCGTGTACTACAAAACGGAAGAGGAAATCGAACTTATCCGACAATCATGTCTGCTTGTTTGTAAAACCTTGGCGCATGTTGGTTCGATGCTAAAACCCGGGATAACCGGCGCTGCAATTGATAAGGAAGCGGAAATATTTATTCGCGACCACCATGCGCGGCCTGCTTTCAAAGGGTATAACGGATTTCCCGCCACACTCTGCGTTTCATATAATGATATCGTAGTGCATGGCATCCCCGCCAACAGGCCTTTTAAAGAAACTGATGTCGTTTCGGTAGATTGCGGTGTGGAAATGAACGGCTACTTCGGTGACGCAGCGTTTAGTTTTGCATTCAATGGTGTAGAATCCGATGTGATGGAATTGCTCCAGGTAACCTATCGCTCCTTGTATGTCGGAATCGAAAAAGCCGTGGCAGGTAATCGGATCGGCGATGTATCCTCCGCCGTGCAAGAATACTGTGAACGGCAACACGGATACGGCGTAGTGCGCGAGTTAGTCGGACATGGAATCGGCCGTGCTTTGCACGAAGATCCGGAAGTGCCCAACTACGGTAAACGAGGCCAAGGCCCATTAATGAAAGAAGGCTTGGTGATCGCAATCGAGCCTATGATTAATCTTGGGAAGCGCGATGTGTATCAGACTAACGATGGCTGGACAATTCGTACCCGCGATCATAAACCCAGCGCGCACTACGAACATACCATCGCAGTGCGAAAAAATAAAGCGGATGTACTGTCTGATCACCGCTATATTCTGGAAGTAGTAAAAAATAATTCGGAACTTAAGGAAGTTTCGCCAAAAAATTAGAACTTTGCAGCCCGAAAATCAGCGGGCACACATTATATGTCAAAAGAGGACTTAATTAAACAAGACGGCGTGGTGGCAGAAGCCCTTTCCAATGCAAATTTTAAAGTGCGCTTGGAAAATGGGCATCTCATCCTGGCAACTATCTCCGGAAAGATGCGAATGCACTTCATTCGTATCCTCCCCGGCGATAAGGTATCCGTGGAAATGTCGCCTTATGACCTCACCCGCGGTCGAATCATTTATAGGTATAAATAACATGTTTCCCCCGCTCCGCGAGGAGCACACTACAAAGTAAGATCGGTATGAAAGTTAAGCCGTCTATTCGCAAGCGTTCCGCAGATTGCAAAATTGTCCGTCGCAAGGGCAAACTGTATGTAATCAACAAGAAAAACCCGAAATTCAAACAACGTCAGGGTTAATCTTGACAATGTCCTATTGTTCAAAGTAAGAAAAAAGAAGTATCAAATATGGCACGTATTGCTGGTGTTGATCTTCCCCGGAATAAACGCGGGGTTATCGGACTTACCTACATTTATGGAGTCGGCAAATCTACGGCAGAAAAAATTCTGAGCGAAGCCGGTATCTCCGAAAGTACGAAAGTAAGCGATTGGACGGATGATAATATCAAAACGATCTCCCGGATTATCGCAGACGAGTTCAAAACGGAAGGCCAGTTGCGCTCGGAAGTGCAGCTTAGCATTAAGCGCCTGATGGATATTGCCTGCTACCGCGGATTGCGCCATCGTAAAGGCCTGCCTCTGCGCGGCCAGCGTACGCGTACCAACGCGCGCACCCGTAAAGGCAAACGCAAAACGGTGGCAAACAAAAAGAAAGCTACGAAGTAATCACCGGATCTTATCCGGCGACTTCGGATCGCCCGAATTGTCAATTATTCAATTTATACGCTATTATTCTATACAATGGCTAAAGGAGCTTCCAGCAGAAAAGTTGTTAAACGGAAAGTAAAGGTTACGCCGGATGGACTGGTTTACATTCAAGCCAGTTTTAACAATCTCATCATCTCGATCACCAACAAACAGGGCGAGGTCATCTCCTGGTCCAGCGCAGGCAAATCAGGCTTCCGCGGATCGAAGAAGAATACCCCGTATGCCGCGCAGGTTTCTGCCGGCGATGCCGCAAAGGTAGCGTTTGACGCCGGGATGCGTTCGGCCGAAGTATACGTAAAGGGTCCAGGATCCGGTCGGGAAGCAGCTATTCGCGCGATTGACCAGTCCGGTATCAAAGTGCTTCAGATCAATGACGTAACGCCCATGCCGCACAACGGCTGTCGCCCGCCGAAACGTCGCCGCGTATAAGCACCTGAAGCGGCTTTGCGCATGCTATAGCAGGCTGCTGGTGAATTTTTAAAAGATTATATTTCAATACAATGGCTCGTTATACTGGACCAACTACCAAAAAATCCCGTTCTTTCGGGGAATCTATTTTCGGCTATGATAAATACTTTGAGCGCCGGAAATATCCACCCGGGCAACACGGCCTGTCCCGGAAGAAGAAGTCTGCTTCTAACTACGCCGTGCAGCTGACGGAGAAACAAAAGGCTAAATACACCTATGGCGTGCTGGAACGTCAGTTCCGCCGTACGTTTGTAGAAGCAACCCGCCGCCACGGCGTAACGGGTGAAGTGTTGCTCCAGTTGCTGGAAGCGCGCTTGGATAACGCGGTTTATCGCTTCGGGATCTCCCCAACGCGTCGCGGCGCACGCCAACTGGTTGGCCATCGCCACATTACCGTAAACGGCCAGGTAGTCAATATTCCTTCTTACCAACTCAAACCGGGCGATGTGGTTGCCGTTCGCGGCCGCTCGCAAGGTATGGATGCCATTACTGTGCAAGCCGGCGCTAAGAATTCTGATGTTCGCAAATTTGGCTGGTTGGAGTGGAATCCGGACAAAATGCAGGGTATCTTCCTGGCTTATCCCCAACGGGATCAAATTCCAGAAAAGATCAACGAGCAGCTGATCGTCGAGTTGTACTCGAAATAAATAAAATTCATGCGTTTGGTTGGCGGATTCCTTCGCCAACCCTTTCGCTTTTTATTCGCTATCAATATTCATATATATGAGTATTCTCAATTTCCAAAAACCTGAAAAAATTCTGCTGCAAAAAGCGACGGATTTCGAGGGAACCTTTGAATTCAAACCGCTTGAGCCCGGATTCGGCCAAACGGTCGGTAATTCTCTCCGCCGCGTGTTGCTGTCTTCGCTCGAAGGCTACGCAATCGTAGCCGTCCGGATCGGCAGCGTGGATCATGAGTTCGCTACAATTAAGGGCGTTGTGGAAGACGTGGTAGATATCGTCCTGAATTTGAAGCAAGTACGCCTTAAGCCTACCGTACAAGACGATAAATTCCAGCAGGAAAAAATCTACCTCACCATCAGCGGCCGCGAGGAATTCCGCGCTGGCGATCTCGAGGACTTCAACAGCGCCTTCAAGGTGATGAATCCGGATCTGCTGATTTGTCGCATGGAGCAGTTTGTTAATCTCGAAATGGAACTTACCATCGCCAAAGGCCGGGGCTATCAGCCGGCTGATGAAATGGTGAGCAAAGACGCAGCGATTGGTGTTATCCCGATTGACGCCATCTATACGCCTATTAAAAACGTAGCTTACAAAGTAGAAAACACCCGCGTAGGCCAACGTACCGACTACGAAAAGCTTACCATTGATGTCAAAACAGATGGAACTATCCATCCGGAAGAGGCAATTCGCGAAGCCAGCCGGATTCTGATTCAGCATCTGATGCTGATCACAGACGATAATATTACGTTCGAAACCCCGGCCAGCCGCGAGGAAAATGTGGTGGATGAGCATATTCTGCACATGCGCAAGTTGCTCAAAACATCGCTTGAAGACCTCGACCTCAGCGTGCGCGCCTATAATTGCCTGAAGGCCGCGAAAATTAATACGCTGGCTGAACTGGTACGCTACGATACGCACGAATTACTGAAATTCCGGAATTTCGGTAAAAAATCGCTGGTGGAAATCGAAGAACTGCTGCAAGACAAAGGCCTGACCTTCGGAATGGATCTGGCTAAATACAAATTGGAAGAAGAATAATCGCGCGCTGGACGCGCATTCAATTTTATCATTCATAAAGTGTAGTAACCGTTGAGCGGCGCTCAAATCGCCCCGGTGCTGCCACCTAAAAAAGGTACTTTACACCATGCGTCACGGAGACAAAATTAACAACCTCGGCCGGACGGCTTCTCACCGCCGCGCCCTGCTCGCGAACCTCGCAATCGCACTCATTGAACACAAACGCATTACAACGACGCTCGCCAAAGCCCGCGCCCTGCGCCGCTATATCGAGCCACTCGTAACGAAAGCAAAAGACAATACCACGCACTCGCGCCGTGTCGTCTTTAGCTACCTCCAAAATAAAGAGGCCATCACGGAGTTGTTCGGCAATGTAGCTTCAAAAATTGGCGACCGCCCAGGCGGCTATGTACGCGTTATCAAACTCGGATTCCGTCGAGGCGATGGCGCTGAAACTGCTATGATTGAGTTTGTAGATTTCAATGAAGTTTATAACCTCAAAGACGCAGTTGGTGGTGAATCGAAAAAGAAAACCCGCCGCGGACGCCGTAAATCTGCCGGCGCACCCTTGTTCACCTCAGCGCCCGCCGTAGTAGCGGCAGTCGAAGAGCCGGTACAGGAAGTCGTAGAGGAAATTGCATCCCCTGTCGTAGAAGCCGCTACCGAGGCGCCCGCATCGCCGGCGGAAGAAACACCGGCTGCAGAAGCAGAAAAGAAAGACGGCGAGTAATTTGCTGCTGTAAAACGCTATATTTGACAAGCGCCATCCCGGTTTTCCAGGATGGCGCTTGTATTTTTGGTTTCGTTTTTTTGTTCAAACAATCGGATGCGCTTTGAAACTGTCTGAAAACCTCTGGCGAGCCAGAGGTTTTCAGACAGTTTCTTACATCTTCACGACGCCTTCTACCTTCCGACCTCCATAAAACCGTCCCTCCATTTGAACCCAGTAACTGCCGGAGGAAAGACCACCGATCGGCAGCTGGATGCGTTGATCAGGTTCTTCGATCCAAACTTCGTGCTGTTCCACCAGCACTTTTCCGGTCTGATCCACCAGACGAATGCGGACTTGTTCCCGGTGGGTAGCCCGAACGCGCAGGGTCAGCACGTCGCCGCGTGCCGGATTGGGTTGCACCTGAAAATCCAGGTTTGCTTTGGCGGCGCCTGCATAAGCGGGCAGTCGCGGATACAATTGGGTTTTGGGGATGATATTTTTCTCCATGTTCGGCGTAGCCCAGTACAGGCGCGCTGCTGCTAAACCGCCTATTTCGTAGTACTCCAATTGGATATCATATCGTTTGCCGCCCTCCAGCCGAATGACGCTGGAGGCCAGGTCGTATTCTTCTTTCGGATACCAAGCGTCCAGCAGGAGTTTTCCGTTGACCCAAAGCCTGCAACCATCGTCGGAATTGACGATGAATGTGTAGTCGCTGGTAAACCAAGGCTCTAAAACGCCCTGCCAGCGAATTGCAAAATAGTCGTTGGGTAGTCGAAGATCTGGCGCATAGCCCTTCCAGTCGAAATTAATCGTGCTGTCCACGCGATCAAATATCTTATTGAGAAATTTGCCGTTCGCATCGCCGAGGTGATACGAGCCCAGTAGGCCGCTGCCAGTCCCTTTTTTCACCGCTTCATAGCGCGCCCGGATCGTAAGGCTGCTGTCTTGCGGATACAAAGTCCGTTGCGGGAACTCCGATCCGTCTTCCCACTGCTGAAAAACGTACAGATTGCCGCCGATCTCGGTCAGCCGCGGCGCCTCTACCAGGCGGCGCAAACCGCGCACCGTGGCGGTTTCGTACGGCGCTGCGTTGGTTTTTCCGTCTGTTCGAATAGAAATCCCGGGCGGATCCGATTCAACCCGCAAGCGCGCTTTGTCCGGAAAAATATCTTTGTACACGGTACGGGATAACCCGGCTGGATCTTTCGCGCTGAGCAACAGCCGCAACCAGACGTTTTCCGCCGTTTCTCCAAGTACGGGTAGGGTGAAACTGCCGTTTTCGATGCCGGGGGTAGCGGCCATTCCCGGGTGTGTGTGCGCATCGTGGTGCAGATCCACGCGCCAGCTGAGATCGTCGGCACTGAGCGTGCCGGTTTCCGGGTCGGTGGCAAATCCTGAAAACACAACGGGTTCCCCCGCGCGGTAACGGTAGGTATTGTCCGGCGTTGTGATTACGGGCATGGGGCGCTGGTTCACAGTAACCCGCAGCGTAGCGCTCTGGCTCCATACCTGTCCGAAGGAATTAGACGCCGCGCAGCGGATGATTGCTCCGCTGTCTGACAACTGGAGATTGCTTAACTCCAGCAAACTACCGGTTGCGCCGGCAATTAGTTGGCCGTCGCGTTCCCACTGGTAACTCAAGGGCGCCGAACCGTTAACTTGCACCGAAAACGCGGCCGATTCGCCCGTGCTAATCAGGCTGGATTTCGGGTGCACGCTGAAAACGGGCGCGCCGGCGCCGACATAGGTCACTTTCCAGAGCATCCCCTCCAGCGAACTGGTATTGTCCTGCTCGGAGCCGCCGCCAAGTCCGCCCCGCGAAATATAGTATAAAGCGCCGTCCTGCCCGGTCATGATCACCAAAGGCCGGTCAATTTGCGTGGCAAAATTCCCCTCCACTTGTCCGGTTGCCGGATTGAATATTTTGATATACGACTGGCAGTAATCGGCAAAGAAAAATTTTCCGGTATAATCTGCCGGGAATTGCGGATTCGGCGGGTTGTAAAAAGCGGCGCCTACCACGGCGCAGCCGAGGGTATGCGGATAGGCGTAGGCCGGGTCGCGGTAGTTTCCCGGGAGGTTTTGCGTAGTTTTTTTCCCTTCTAGGGCGTTCCAGCCGAAATCGGCGCCCGGACTGAGTTCATTGACTTCCTCGTAAAAATCGCTGCCGACATCGCAGATATAAATGCGACCTGTACCCGCTTGTACGGCCATCGAAAAGGGATTTCGCAGCCCGCTCGCATAGATTGCCCGGTAAATTCCGGTGTGTTGTTGGTAAAAAGGATTGTCGCTCGGGATCGCGCCGTCGTCCCGCAGACGGATCACCTTGCCCAGCAGGCTGTTCATATTCCGTGCAGCAGCGCCGTTTGCGCCGTCGCCAATCGCAATGTACAGCATGCCGTCGGCGCCGAACACCATCGCGCCGCCGTTGTGGATACTACCTGCCATCTGACCGGTTTCCAGCAGGATTTGCTCGGTTGCCGGATCGGCGTAATTGCCGAAAACACGAAAGCGGCTGAGTCGGTTTCTCCCTGCGTTCGGCAGGGTAAAAAACAGGTAAATCCAACCGTTTTGCTCAAAATTCGGGTGCAAGGCGATTCCGCTGAGGCCTCGCTCGTTGGTGTTATCTACCGTCAGACGAATCAGCGGGTCAGGTAAAAGTTGGCCGTTTTCTACCACGCGCACCGCGCCGTATTTTTCCGTAACAAAAATTCGGCCATCGGGCGTTTGTGCCAGGGCGGTGGGATCCAGTCCGGTGGCCAAAGGAGTCTCTATGAAACCCGGCGGCAGGATGGCGGCAGAAAGCGTCTGAATGGCCAGCCAGCACAGCAGGAGCAATAAGTGGATGCGCATAAGTTCGTGTTTATGGGCAAAAATGCGAATAATTAGCGATATACAAGCAATCGTTTTCTCATCCGGAGATTAAACCGGTCGCGGATAATATTGTCTAATCGCAATTTGTACACGCGCGGGGTAGTTCTTACCTTGTCATTCTTTTCAACACGTGTTTCTTCATGAATTTTCACCGTTTTTTCATCTGTATTTCGCTGTTTGGTTGTATTTCGCTTGGCGCCCAAACTAATGAGGGGCTGCACTTTTGGCTCGGTTTTATGGAGCACCGGGATATCGGCCAAAACAAAATGGTGGTGATGATCACGTCGAAGTACAATACGAGCGGGCTGGTACGCATTCCCCTGCGCGGTTGGGAGCAGGCGTTTCAGGTGGCGGCCAATTCGGTGACGTTGGTTCCTCTGCCTGCGTATGCCGAAAATACCGGGTCGGAGGCGGTGGGGAATGTAGGCGTGGAGGTATTGGCTGCAGCGCCGGTCTCGGTGTATGCTCACCAATACCATGCAAGTCGCTCGGAGGCTACCGTCGTGTTGCCGGAAGAGTCCCTGGATCAGGCTTATTATGTACTCACTTATAAGGGCGTGGTGCAGCAGGGCTTGGATTATCCCTCCGAATTCCTGATTGTCGGTATGGAAGACGAAACGCAGGCGACGATTACGGTGAGCGGCCCGACCAAGGGCGGCCGTATCGCCGGTGAAACATTTACGGTATTATTGGATGCAGGAGAAACGTATCAGGTGCAATCGGCGTCCGGGATCGGCGATTTGAGCGGTTCTTTTATTGCCAGCGATAAAAAATGCAATGTATTTGCCGGCTGCCGTTGGACCGAAGTGCCCACCGGCTGCCAGGCGCGCGATAACCTGTTGGAACAGATGTCTCCCCTGAGCACCTGGGGTAAGCAATTTGTAGCCGTGCCTAATGCCAACATGGCGTATGATATTTACCGCATCCTGGCGACGGCCGATCAGACGGTCGTGCAGGTGGAGGGATCTTCCATACAGACCTTTACGCTGAATAAAGGCGAATTTGTGGAGTATCAGCGTGCCGAGCCGACGTATATCCGCGCCAACCACCCGATCGCGGTCATGCAATACCTCATCGGGTCCGGTTGCAGCGGCTATCCGGTGGGCGACCCCTCAATGGTCATGCTCAACAGCGTGGAACAAATCCGGGATACCGTGACCTTGTATAGTTCCTCCTTCGAGGCCATTTCAGAAAATTATATCAATATTATCACTCGCACGGTGGATTCCGGGCTGGTTGTGTTTGACGGCCAGCCGTTGACGGCGCTCGGCGTTGCGATGCAGCCGGTGGGCGCCCAGGCAGACTACGCTTTTGCCCGGATCCGGGTAAATGCAGGCGCGCACACCCTCATTTCTTCCGGCTGCGGGCTTATTGCCACCGCTTACGGATATGGGTCGGTGGAGTCTTATGCCTACGGCGGCGGTGCCGCTTTTAGTCGGTTAAACGCCAATCCGGTTCCCGAAGGCGGCTGCCTGAATGATACCATCTATTTCGATACCGGACTGAAGCCGCCCAGATATACGTTTGACTGGGATTTAGGGGACGGCGCCGTTTCTACCGAACCCGCGTTTGAACACTTTTACAGCGCACTCGGCGCGTATCCAGTTCGATTGATCATTCGGGATAATTGCCTTGATCTGTCGGATACGATCACCCGCGATTTGCAAATCACCCTCCGGCAGGCCGTGGAGGTCGGGGCGGATACGAACTTGTGCGTCGGGGATCGGCTTCAACTTTCCGCCACGGATCTGGCGAACGCCCGTTACGAATGGACCGGGCCGGGCAATTACTTTTCCGATGCGCAATTCCCGCTGCTTACCGATCTGAACCTGGCGCAATCGGGCGTCTATTCCGCTGTGGGTATCGTGTCCGGCTGCGCGACGTTCCCAGCCGAAACGCGGGTCACGGTGCATCCGCTGCCGCTTCCGGCGCTGGGTCAGGATACCTTTATTTGTACACGGAACGCCGATTTCAGTTGGATACTTGATCCCGGTATTTTTACCGCGTATAAGTGGTCGGATTACTCGACTGCTCCTACGCTGTCTATTCGGGAAGAAGGAATCTACTGGGTGCGCGTCGGCTCGGAATATGGTTGCGAAGGCGAGGATACGATTGTGCTTCGGGAGCGCTGTCCGACGCAGTGGTACGTCCCCAACGCCTTTTCGCCGAACGACGACGGCTTCAACGATCTGTTTTCGGTGTTTGGAACGGATATTCAGGCGCTCAGACTCCGAATTTACGATCGTTGGGGTGCGCTGATATTTGAATCCACGGCTGCCGATGCTGCCTGGGACGGCGCCTTCCGCGGCAAACCGGTTGCGCCGGGTGTTTATATTTGGGTGGCAGACATCGAGGGATTTCGGGTGGACGGCTCGCTTTTTCGCACGATCGAATCTGGAAATCTTACTTTATTTCGTTGATTTATGAGCCTGCTTGATACGAACCGACTTTTACTTACGCCTTTTCAGGAGGCTGATTTCGATTATTTTTACGAATTGCAGCGTAGTGCGTCGGTCATGCGCTATGTTCGTCCGCCGGAGACCGACCGGGCTGTTGTGCGTGCGCGGTTGGAACCTGCACTTCAGTTGGGCATCGAGGCGACCGGGCTGGGCGTTCGGATTGTTCGGACGAAGGAGGGCGGCCGCGCGATTGGGCATTGTATTTTGCGCCCAATCAATTGTGATCCGGCGCGCGATTTAGAGATCGGGTATCTTCTGGAGGAGGCATTTTGGGGGCGGGGATACGCTACAGAGATAGTCGGCGTGTTGGTTCGGTATGCGCTTGTTGAAAAAAAAGCCCCCCGGGTGACGGCCTTCATTCATCCTGAAAACCAGGCATCCCGGAGGGTTTTGGAAAAAAACGGCTTTGTTTTTGCGGGGACTGAGCAGGAATATGGAGAGACCTACTGGTTGTTTGTACGCGATTAGCGCAGCAACTGCCAAGCGTTTCGGAAGTCATATTTCCCGCTTCCGCCTGTTGGCGCGCTATAATTTTTTTCAAAAGTCGCTTTATCCAGCAGTGCGAAAGTTTCTAATTTTTCTTTAGCGAGGCTTGGATTTAGGGCTTCTGCTTCTTTGAAAAGTCCGCCGGCGGCAGTCTGCGATTTTTGGAGTTCCGATTTCAGGAAAGCGATCCGGTCGGTGGATGATTTGGCCGGCATTTCATCGGATGTTTCCAGAAAAAGGTAGAGCCTGCCGATTTCGGCGCGCAGTTTTTTCTCGCCGGTGATCCCTTTGGCGGTATTCGTTTCGGTGAGCGTGGCGTACAGCGCGTCCATTTTAGCGGCTAATTGCTGCAGCTTGGCGCGCAATTTTTTATTTTGTACCGCGTCTGCGCGCAATTTAGCCGTATCGCGCAGTGATTGCACTTGTGCCACGAGCAGTCCGAGTTCTTCCACCATGCCGAATAATTCGCGGGATATTCGGTTGCGCGCGGCATAATCCAGTCCAGGCGCCAGGGGATCTTCGGTCAGAATGAGCGCTGCCTCCGTGGTTGTTTCGCCTGTTTTCAGCCGCACGGTGTATTTGCCGGGGGTGGCCATAGGGCCGATGGCGCCGGCGAACACGCCGGGTTCGCCTTGGACCATTACGCCGCGGGCTGCTTTGGGCGGTTTTTGGCGCATATCCCAGTTCACGATATTGATCCCTTTGCGTTTTGTTCCGGGGATCGAGACCAGCAATTCGCCCTGTTCGTTGAGGATCTCTAGGGTGACGTCTCCGGTACTGATGCGATCTTTCAGGTAGTACAGAATTTGCGCTTGTTCCGGCGCGTTGGCGCCGGCGTATCCGTCCGTATTTGGGAAGGATTGTCCGAAGTGGCCGTTTGTTACGGCGGCGGGTCTGGTTGGCAACAGGGCGGCGTTTTTTTGCAGCAGCTCGGGGGTGAGGGTGCGCAGGGGCGAGATATCGTCCAGGATGTAGATTCCGCGGCCGTGGGTGCCGATGACCAAGTCGTTGGTGCGCGGGTGGATAATCAGGTCGCGTACCGGGGCGTATTCCGGGAAATTTCCCTTGTACAGCACCCAGTCTTCGCCGCCGTTATTGGAAATGAACAGGCCCATTTCGGTACCGAGGAACAGCAATTTGGGGTTTACCCGGTCTTGTCGGATCACGTGCGCAAAACCGCGTAGGGTTTTACTTCCGGACAGCAGCGTCCAGTTGCGGCCTTGGTCGGTAGATTTTGCGAGGTAGGTATTCATATCCCCATACGCATGGTGGTCGAACGTTGCGTACACGGTATTGCGGTCGAAGCGATCGGGTTCGATGCTACTGACCCAGGCGCCGGCGGGTACGCCGGGGATATTTTTGGAGATCAGTTCCCAGTTTCGGCCGCCGTCGCGGGTAATTTGCAGGTTGCCGTCGTCGGCGCCGACGTACAGTAAATTTTCATCGAGCGGCGAGGGGCCGATCGCGAAGATCGTGCAGTGATTTTCGGCCGAGCTATTGTCGAGCGTGAGGCCGCCGCTGGCATATTGTTTCAGTTTTACGGAATCATTGGTGGTGAGGTCTGGGGAAATACGTTCCCAGCTATAGCCGCGGTCGGAAGTTTTGAATAAAAACTGTGCGCCCATATAGAGCACATTAGGGTTTACCGGGCTTTTCACGATCGGGCTGTTCCAGTTCCAGCGCAGTTCGGGATCGCCGGCGAGCGCTTGAGGTTGGATAGTTTGCGATTGGTTGGTGCGCAGGTTCAGTCGCGAGATATTGCCGCCCTGGCTTTCCGAGTACACGATATCCGGGTCGTTTTCATCGGGTTGCACCCAGAAGCCGTCGCCACCGCCTACGGCGCGCCAGTCGGCATTTTCCACCCCGCCGGGGCTGGAGGAGGGCGCGCGCCAGGAGCCGTTATCCTGAAGGCCGCCATAGACGTTATACGGCGTTTGGTTATCTACCTGCACGTGGTAAAACTGCGATACCGGCAGGTTTTGCAGGTGCGTCCAGGTGACGCCTCGGTCGAGGCTTAGGTACACGCCGCCATCGGTGCCCAGGTACATTTGGCTGGTATTGTTCGGATTGATCCAGAGCGCGTGGTGGTCGGAATGCACCCAGCCGCCGGCATTGCCGGCATCAGAGAACGAATAGCCGCCATCGGAGGAGATAGACAGGGAGAAAGCCGGGCGATAGACGCGTTTGGGATCGAGCGGATCTACAACCAGCGTGCTGAAGTAGAAGGGTCGGGCGGTTACATTGGAGGTACTGGACTGGAGTTTCCAGGATGCGCCGGCGTCGGCGGAAATGTACAGTCCGGTATTTTCACTTTCGACGATCGCGAGCAGGTTATCCGGTGCGCTGGGCGCCAGGGCGAGGGCGATCCGGCCGAAGTCGCCTTTTGGCAGGCCGTTGTCTAGTTTATTCCAAGTGGAGCCGCCGTCGGTACTTTTGTAGAGCGCGCTGCCGGAGCCGCCGGAGACGAACGAGTAGGGGGTTCGGCGGAATTGCCACATAGCGGCATAGAGTACGTTCGGATCGCGCGGATCCATGAGCACATCGGCGCAGCCGGTTTTTTCGTCCGTGTAGAGTACCTTTTTCCAGGAAGCGCCGCCGTCGGTCGTTTTGTACAAGCCGCGTTCGGGGCTATCGCTCCAGAGTGGGCCGGGTGCGGCGACGTACAGCGTATTGGCGTCGGTGGGGTGGATAATAATCTTCGAGATATGCTCCGTTTTTTCCAGGCCTTTCTGAACCCAGTTGCGGCCGCCGTCGGTCGTGCGGTACATGCCGAGGCCGACGGATACGCTGTTGCGCATATTTGATTCGCCGGTACCGACCCAGACTGTATCCGGTCGTTGTTGGTCAATGGCGATGGCGCCGATAGATTGCGGGTATTTTTCGAAAATGGGCTCAAAGGTAAAGCCGCCTGTGGAGGTTTTCCAGACGCCGCCGCCGGCAGCGCCGACATACAGGGTGGTCGGTTCGCTGTTGACGCCTTCGACGGCGGTGATGCGGCCGCTCATAACGGCCGGCCCGATGCTGCGCGCCTCCATTTGTCCGAAAGTGGCGGAGCTCAGGGATACCGGTTTTTGTGCCTTCGCAGCGGAAAAAACCGAAAAAATCAGCAGTAGTGCGGAGAATAAACGCATAGGAAATAGCGGAATTGGTGGGTGGCAAAAAAATGCCGTCTGTTTCGCGAGTAGGGAGACAGACGACATTTTAATACCGTTTTGGTTAGAATATCTTGCAGGATAGTCTGCAAATGCTTACTTAGCGGGCATTTTGAAAATGCTCATGTCTAGGGTAGGGTTGACCGATATTTTAGTCATTTTCGTAACGGTTGCGCCCATCATCGGGTTATTTTGTTCGATTGCGAAGGGGAACAGGATCCCTTCTACTTTTCTGAAATCCGAGTACGTGCTGGCGGCTTCTACTTCCTGGCCGTCCACTTTTTCCACCTTGATCGTTTTGATTTCCAGGAAATTTTCCGGATCGAGGAAAGAGTAGTGCATTTTCGAGTCGCCCATGCTGATTTTGATTTTATGCGCTTCCACGCCCTCCACATCTTCAGTGCCCAGGTATTCTGCCGTGTAGCCCTTTTCCTTGTAGCCGAAGAGCGGGCCGGAGAGGTCGGTCATGTCCTTCATACCTTTTACCTGATCGGCCGTGAGCGGTTCCGGATCCGTTTGGCCCATGAACGGGTTATTAGCCCATCCCGAGGCGCCGTTCACGCAGGTGGATTGCGTCATGCCCATCACGGTCACGTCAATGCGGGCCGATTTGTTGTTGACGATGGTCATGGTCATAGGGATTTCCATACCTGGCGCGGCTTGCGCGGTCACGGAAGCTTCCATTTTGACGGCTTCTACCTTCGACCAGTTATCGGCGCCGACCGCTTCCAAGTGTTTGTTGATCAGCGCGTCCACCTCTTGGGCTTGTGCACAAAAGGCGATAAGGAGGGCAAATGCGGTGGAAAATACATTTTTCATAAAAAGTGTGCCTGATTGATTTTTAAAATAATACTGCAATATTAAGAAATGCCGTTGCGGAAACAAAAATAATTCGATGATTGCCGGAATAGTTCGGACAAAAGTGCGGCAGACAGCCGTCGGGCAGCACGCGCTTCCGGCGGGGCGTCGTCGATTTTTGCGCTTGTTTGCGCAATTTTTTTGTGGAAAAACAGGTATATTTGTCTTTATTTTCATCCTTCCGCGCCTATGCTCAACCTGCTTTCCATCGTCATCGGCATCGTCTTCGTGCTGCTTTTGTTCAGTTTACTGGCCACCACCATCATGGAAATGTTGGCCGGATTGCTCACGCTGCGCGGGAAGAATCTCCTGAACGCCTTAAAAGGCATGCTGGGTGCGCGCGAGGCCAGGATTTTTACCGACCATGCGTACTACAAGCAATTGAGTGAACGCGCTAATTTATTTCGTTTTTTGCGTAAAAGTCCGCTGCCTCCGTCTTACATCCGTCCTGAAACGTTTACGGCGGTGCTGATGGATATGTTGGCGGTGAATTCCGCGCCCGAAGTGAAGGCTGCGATCGAAAAACTGCCGGAGGGCAATTTGCGGGAAATTTTGTTGTTTTTCTACCGCGAATCCAGCGACGACGTCGCGCTGTTTCGCCAAAAAGTGGAAGCCTGGTTCAACGAAGTGATGGAGCGCGCCTCGGAGTGGTACGCCGGGAGTATTCGTATCTGGTTATTTTACGTTGGATTGGGTATTGCTATTGCGTTTAATGTGGACGTGATCAACATTTATACCAACTTGTCTGCGAATGCGACCCTGCGCGCATATATGGCGGATGCGGCCGGGGAATTTGTGAAGACGGCGCCGGCGCCCCGGGCCTTGGACAGCCTGACGGTGAACCCGGATTATTACGCTGCCAGGTCTCGTTTTGACACATTAATGAATGAAAATATTGCCGCTATTCGCTCCCCGTTGGGGCTGGGTTGGGATCAGGTTACAATCCCTGCACAGCGCCGAGGCCAATGGTGGTTGTACAAAGGCATCGGCTGGCTTACCACGGCGCTGGGCATTTCCCTGGGCGCTAAATTTTGGTTTGATTTGCTAAAGCAGTTGGTTAGTTTTCGCGGCAGCGGTTCGGGCGGACAGGCGAATGCCGGTACGCGGGGATAGAAAACGGACGCGCGCAGCAGCCAATCAAGTATATTTCCCGGGTGCACAAAAAAACGCAACCGACTGATAAAAAGTCGATTGCGTTTTGTTTTTGTGGAGAATACCGGATTCGAACCGGTGACCTCTTGCATGCCATGCAAGCGCTCTAGCCAGCTGAGCTAATCCCCCGTTTATTAGAGCGGGGCAAAGGTAATGTTTGCGCGTGGAACGGGCAAACATTTGTAATTTTTTGTGGGGGGAAATTTTAAACACAGGCCGGCATTCATTTTTTTCGGATCGTCACGGCAATCCCTTCCACGGTCTTCCCGGTTTTTTTCGAGGAGCCGGCCCAGGCGCCCTGCGCTGCGCAGACAGGCGCTGCAGTATCTTTCAATTGTACGCAGTATTCTATCGTGTAATCTTTTGCTTTAGAACCGTGCAGTTGCATGGCGAGGCCGATGACGCGTTGCCGGCCGTCTTTGGCGCCGGTATAGGCGTCCGGCGCCGTATTTTCCAGGATACCGGCGCCGGGTACGTTTAATTTGAAGGAAAGCGAAAGCCCTCGGAGGGTTTTGTCCAGGCTGATTTGCAGTCCGAGCACTTTTGTAGGCTGCGGCAGCCGGGTCATGCGGCCATTTTGCAGCTGGATCGTTTTGCGGTTGCTGAACCGGACGATCCCTTGTATTAGGGCGTCGGCGGGGTTTTTCGCTGTTTTTCGCGCATTTTCAACGGCCAGTCCGGCATTGATACGTCCGTATCCGTACCATACGCTATGGCCGCGCTCGTCATATTCGCCGCCACGTTCATCAATGCGGGTGCAGGATTGGCGGATCAGGTCTTTGACTTCGGATGGCGTCAGGTCGGGGTTGACGGCCAGCATCAGGGCGGCGACGCCGGCCATACCCGGGCATGCGCCGGAGGTGCCGCCGAAAGAGTTGACATAATTGCCGGGTTCATACCCGTCGCTACTGATCCGGTCGGTCGTGCGGAGGCCTTCGCTGATGGGCGCCGGGTGTTGGAACGGTTTCCAGCCGAAATCGCCGCTGGGGAAGCTCACCCAAATATTTTTACCGTAGTCGCTGTACACGCTGCGCCTGCCGGTATCGTTACAGGCGGCCACGGCGATGACGCCGGGAAAGCCGGCATATCCATCATTGGCGGTATCCTCATTGCCGTTACCGGCTGCGAACAGGATGACGCATCCTTTGCCGTTGCGGCCTTGTTTCAATGCGTATTCCATGGCGAGGCGGGTACTGTCGGGCAGCGGCGTGTGGCGTCGATGCGTGGGATCGTCGGGATTCCACCACTGGCCGTCGGTGGGCCCCCAGGAGCAAGAGACGACGTCGGCGCCGTGGTCGGCGGCCCAGACGAACGCATTGGCTTCCGCCATGCTTCCGAGGCCGCTTCGGAGGCGGATTGGCATCAGGTTTGCTTCGGGCGCGGTACCCGAGGCGCCGTCTTGCAGACCGGCTGCACAGGCGATGCCGGCGCAGGCCGTTCCGTGGTTGTCGTCCTGGAATTTTGGACTGGGATCGGGAATATTCAGCGTGGCGTCGAAGGGGTGTACGATGCGGCCTTCGAACTCCGGGTGCGCGGCGTCCATACCGTCGTCAATGACGGCGATGGTGACGCCCTTGCCGCGGGTGAAAGCCCAGGCTTTCTGGATATCCACGTGCGCGTCTATGGATTTACCGTTGATAGCGGTGGGGCCCAGATGCCATTGTAGCGGATGGATTCCTTTAAATCGCCGTTCTTGCACCAGTTCCGGGTGGCAGAATTCCACATTTTTTTCCTGGAGGATCTTTTCGGCGATTTCGAAGACTTTCAGTCCGGCGCCTTCTGCGGCTTCTACGAAATACGCGTTTTTTGCGAAGGGTAGTTTGTTTTTGGTTTTCAGCTGGTATTTGTCCAGGAGTGCCTGACATTCCGCCTCCGGGGTTTTGTCATAGAATTTGATGAAAAAATTTTCGGTGTATAGCACCACTTCGCCACTCTCGGCGTCTTCCAGTACCCGGCCGGCGAAGCGAATTGTGGCCTCTTCTTTCAATGCGGCGCGCGTTTTATCGCGTTTGCGGGTTTCTGCGCCTTCTGCGCCCCGGTCTGCGTCGTCCGGGCTGACGCGGCGAACAGTTACGCCGGCTTCGGGGAAAGCGGCGACCTCCGTAGTTTCGTCCACCAATTTTCGGCATGCGCTGCTCAGGTCTGCGGCGTCCAGTTCCTTGTTGTCTTTGGTTCGGATGACCACTTTGTCCTGGCTTTCCACCAGATCAATAGTTTTTCCTTTTTTGCCGCCGTATTTTACTTTGTACATGGGGGGGCGTGATTTTAGGCGTTAAGCGTTCGTTTATCTATAAGCGTGTAATACCATTGTCTTTGTCCGGTTTGCAGCGCTTGTCCGGTCACCTGACGCCAGAAGGTATAAAACTGTTCTGCGCCGAAGACCACCTGGCAGGCCACCGACCAGTTGCGCACTTCTTCATTCACCTCGAACGAGGATTTGTCTTCGGAGGAAGCGATTTGGGCGGACACGAGTTTGGCGCGTTCGGCAATGGTATTGAAACAAATCTGCTTCAAATATTGTACCTCCTTTGTTGTGATGCCCGGCGTTTTAAAAAGATCGTTCACTCTGGTCAGTTCCTGGCGAACCCGGAGCGTTTGCTGTTGCAGATCCGGAATTTTGCCGTCGAGTATGCTGAGGTACGTATCGCCGGGTCGGCCGTCCACCTCTTGGAGATCGCCGAGGAATCGCATTTGTTTTTCGACGATTCCCTGCACATGGGCGGGTTGGATGGTTTCATTCCATTTTTTGATGGTCATTCTTTGCACGCCGGGGCGGATTTTAAAATTATTATCCACGCTTCGGAGGATTCTCATCAGGGTTTCGGGTTGTTTTTTGCGTCTAATCCAATAGTCGGTCATCCACTCGATGGCGGTTTTCACGTCCAGGGTTTTGGATATTCCGAGATGCTGTACGACGATGGTATTATCATCGGCTCGCAGGATGGCAATGAGCGGATTCCCGGCGTTTTCTGCGAGGAACTGGTAGGAGGGTCTTTCGGCGCTGAAGCCCCATCGGGCGAGGGTGGAGAATATTTCGCTCAGGGCCATATTTTTCCGGAAGGCTTGTTCGCCGGTGGCCGTACCGCTTGGCAGGCTGCCCGCTGCGAGCATTTTGGTTGCGCCCGTGCTGCCGCCGGGGTGGAAATTGATGCCCCGGCTGTCCGGCAGGTCGTAGCGCAGGATGCGGTTTTGGGCATCCCGGGCGGCGATTCGGAAACCGCGGCCGCCGGGTTGTTGGGCCTTGTGGTATCCGGCGCGCACCAGGTATGTTTGTGGCGGCACGCTGGGTTTTGCGTTTGTGTTGCCGGGCTCCGTCGTGCCGATATACTGGTGGCAGTGTAGATCGCCCGCATCGTCCTTCCAGCAGACTACGAGCGTATCGTCCCAGGTGCTTTTAAGGCTGGGTTTGACACTGCGCAGGCCGAGGATATTTGTGATATTAGGTTCGTCGCTCCAAAGGCCGTTTCGGAGCAGGACGAGTCGGCGGAAATATTCGTAAAACCGGCTTGGCGGGCTTCCCGGCGCCGGCATTTTTAGCGTGCCCTGCTCGTCTTTGAGGAGGGTATTGGCGCTTTCGTCCATGAATTTAAGTAGGCGCAAATCGGCGGACGTCGTGGTGAGTTGGCGCATGACCGTGCGGATGAACTGCGGGCCTGGCAGGCCGTCCACGGCGATTCCGGCTGCTGCCTGCAGCAGGCCGATGCCGGCGATCACTTCATTCGGGATAATCAGGCGATAATCTTCGCCGGTTCCGCGCAGGCGCGCGCTTGGCTGGTAGGGGATTTTAGTTTTTTCGGCGGTAAATCGCGCGATGTGTACGGCAGCATTGAGCGTCATGGCGGCAGCCTGGTCGCCGACGAGGTAGGCGCGACAATCAGCGATCGGCAGGGTTCCGAGGAGGATACCTGCTGCGTTCCGGACGGCGATCTCGGTTTCAGCTGGATTGATGGTTGCTGTGAATCTTTTGTATCGAATTGGAAAAAGCATAATCAGGAGTTTGGTCTGAAAAGCGAATACCTGAAAGAAACGGCGGAAACAAAGGTAGTAATATTTCAAGTAACAGGTTTCTCTCTGGGTTCGTCTTTTGCACGCGATATTCTTCGTCGGTAGTTTCCGGGAATTCCGCTTACCTTTGCGGCGAATTTTTTCAAATAGCGCATGACCCAACCACGCATTCTCATCACCGGCGCCGCCGGTTTTATCGGATCTCATCTCTGCGACCGCTTTTTATCGGAAGGTTATCAGGTTATTGGTATGGACAACCTGCTCACCGGCGATCTGGCAAATATTGAGCATCTTTTCAAAGAAAAAGATTTCGAGTACTATCACCACGATGTCACGAAATTTATCCACGTGCCCGGAAAGTTGGATTACATCCTGCATTTCGCCTCGCCGGCCAGCCCGATCGATTACCTGCAAATGCCGATCCAAACGCTCAAAGTGGGCGCCCACGGCACGCACAATTGTCTCGGATTAGCCAAAGAAAAGGGTGCGCGCATTTTAGTCGCCTCTACCTCGGAGGTGTACGGCGATCCGCTGGAGCACCCGCAGACGGAGGCCTACTGGGGAAATGTGAACCCGGTCGGCCCGCGCGGCGTGTACGACGAAGCCAAGCGCTTTATGGAAGCCATCACTATGGCGTACCACAATTATCACCAGGTAGAAACCCGGATCGTCCGTATTTTTAATACCTACGGCCCGCGGATGCGCGTGAACGACGGCCGGGTATTGCCGGCTTTTTTTAGTCAGGCCATCCGGGGCGAGGGCCTGACTGTTTTTGGCGACGGCTCCCAGACGCGTTCTTTTCAGTATGTGGACGATTTAGTGGACGGTGTCTATCGCCTCTTGCATTCCGATTATCACCTACCGGTGAATATCGGCAATCCGCAGGAGATTACGGTGATGCAGTTTGCGCACGAGGTATTGGCGTTGGTCGGCAATCCGAAGGCGTATATTGATTACCGACCGTTGCCGGTGGACGATCCGAAGCAGCGGCAACCGGATATTTCCAAAGCGCGCGCGCTCCTTGGGTGGGAGCCGAAATACGACCGCGCAGCGGGTCTGAAACTGACGTATGATTATTTTAAACGGGTGGTTACGCCCTGATCGCGATCAAAATTCCAAACAGGCGCTTAAACAGCCGGTAAAATACCCACTATGTCCACCACAATTCTCATCACCGGCGGCGCCGGATTTATCGGTTCTCACTTGGTGCGCCTGCTGGTGCAGCGGTATCCCGACTACCGGATTGTTAACCTGGATTCCCTGACCTACGCCGGAAATCTGGAGAATTTGCGCGATGTAGAAGCCGCGTCCAATTATTTTTTTGAAAAAGGCGATATCCTGGATCCCCATTTTCTGCGGGGGCTTTTTGAAAAATACGCATTCGACGGGGTCATTCATCTGGCGGCGGAAAGCCATGTAGATCGCTCGATTGCCAATCCGCTGGCTTTTGTTGAAACCAATGTAATCGGCACGGTCACGTTGCTGAACGCCGCGCGCGCCGCCTGGGAGGGTCATATGGAAGGGAAGCGGTTTTACCACGTATCTACCGACGAGGTGTACGGTTCTCTGGGAGAAACGGGCTTTTTCACCGAGTCCACGCCCTACGATCCGCGCTCGCCGTACGCTGCTTCGAAGGCCTCCAGCGATCATTTTGTGCGGGCGTACCACCACACTTTTGGGCTGCCGGTAGTCGTCTCGAATTGCTCCAACAACTACGGCCCCTGCCAGTTTCCGGAAAAACTAATCCCCCTGATGATCAATAATATCCGCGAAGGGAAAACGCTGCCGGTATATGGCGATGGGAAATATACCCGTGATTGGCTCTGGGTGAAAGACCACGCCGAAGCGATTGACGTCATTTATCACCGCGGCAGGGTAGGGGAGACCTATAATATCGGCGGCAACAACGAATGGAAAAACATAGATCTGGTGACGCAGTTATGCGATATCATGGACGAATTGCTGGGCAATCCCCCGGAAACATCCAGAAAACTGATTACCTTCGTAAAAGACCGACCCGGTCACGACCGCCGCTACGCCATTGACGCCGGAAAAATAAAAGCCGAACTCGGCTGGGCGCCGTCCATCCAATTTGAAGACGGCTTCCGGGAAACGGCTCGTTGGTACCTGGAAAATACGGAATGGCTGGATCGGGTGGTTTCCGGCGCGTATCAACAGTATTACAAGCAACAATACAAGCAGGGGTAAAAGTTGTTTTGTACTGTGTTAGATTTTTTGGGGTTAAAATCCCCAAAATGCGCCTATTGACTTCGGCAAAAAAATTGTCTGCCCTGTCCTAAAATAAGGTTGAAGCAACAGTAAACTAAAAGCAGGACAATTCAGTCAAGCACATGGATTCCCCGATCGAGCCAGACACTCCATTTTTTGTCATACGTATGCACTTTTTCAGTAGATCCATTTGCATTCACGATAGGATTTCCCTGGTTCACCCATTCAAAGATGCCGCCGTACAGATTGTACACCTGTTTAAAACCGGCCGCTTGGCAGCGTTTGGCAATTTTTTCGCTGCGATACCCCACCGAGCAATAGACGATAATTCGGGCGTCTTTGGGTATTTGTCGGAGGATATCCAGATTAGGCGATTCGTAGCCGATGGGCAGGGCGCCCTCAATGCGGCTTACAGCGTACTCGCCCGGCTCCCGGGCGTCGAGCCAGACCGTCTGCCCCGTCGTTTTTTTTGCCTCGGCCACGCTGATTTCCGGCACATCGTGGGACAGCAGCGTCTGCAGCAGGGCGTTGAAAGCGGGATTTTGCACCTGCGCCTGGCAGGACGTTTGGGAAAATAGAAAAAGTGCAAGGAGGAAAACGGTTCTCATAGCAAACCAACGTTTTGTGCGGGTAAATGTTGCCGGATTTTACCGGACAAAAAAAATCCTACTGCCGAAGGGGGGAGTTGACAGTAGGAATCAAAACATACTATAAGAAAACTTGCGGTAAAGATAAGTCCGGCGAAACGAGCGCCGCAATGCCTATTTATGGAACGGCGGATTTCAAAATAGAACGGCCGTTTCCGGCAATTACAGGAAACGGCCGTTTCGACAGGGTGGATGCAACGCCCAAAAGCAGTTTCTAAGCGCCGAGGAAAAGCGCGGCAATGGACTTGTGTTCCACGGTATTCCGGATGGCTCGGGAAAACAATTTGGCCGTGGACAAGACCTTGATTTTGGGCGATTCTTGCAGCAAGGGGATCGTATCGCAGACGATCAACTCGGTGAGCTGCGATTTCTCCAGATTCTCATACGCTTTGCCCGAGAGTACCGGGTGCGTACAAATGGCTCTGACTGATTTGGCGCCTTTCTCCATGAGCGCGTCGGCGGCTTTGCAGAGCGTACCGGCGGTATCCACGAGATCGTCCACCAATATGATTTCTTTCCCGGCGACCTCCCCGATGACCGTCATACCCGACACCTCGTTGGCCTTGGCGCGGTATTTATCACAGATGACCAGATCCGTTTTGAAATACTTGGCGTAGGCGCGCGCGCGTTTCACGCCGCCGACGTCCGGGCTGGCAAAAATGACGTCCGAGATCCCCTGTTGCGCGAGGTAAGGCTCATAGATTGCTTCCGACCGCAGGTGATCTACGGGGATATCGAAAAAGCCCTGCACTTGGTCGGCGTGCAAATCCATGGTCATAACCCGGTCGGCGCCGGCGGCGACGAGGAGGTTCGCTACCATTTTCGCGCTGATCGGTACCCGGGGTTTGTCTTTGCGATCTTGCCGGGCGTAGCCGAAATAGGGAATCACGGCAGTGATATAGCCTGCGCTGGCGCGTTTGGCCGTGTCAATCCAGAGCAGAAGTTCGAAGAGATTGTCGTGTGGTTGGCAGGTACTTTGAACAAAAAAAGTAAAGGAACCGCGCACGCTTTCGTTGATGATGGTTTGCATTTCGCCGTCGCTGAATCGGGCGAGCGTTTTATCGCCGAGCGGGGTATCAAAATGGAAAGCGATTTCTGCTGCCAGTTTTTCGGAGGCAGTGCAGGAGAAAATTTTTACTTCGGGCATAGGATGGCTATTGTCCGTGGTGGCCGGCGCCAATAAATACTTGGGAACTTGCACCTGGATTGTTTTGGGCAAAGGTAAGGCGCTCGGTTGGTTCCTGGCATGCAATCGCTGCGGAAAAAGTGTCGGCGCGCGACCGGTGTACCTTGCCCTGGCGCATTATTTTGGAAAAAACATAGCGGATGTTAGCAAATATGCGGATTTCAGAGGTGTAAAAGTTATTTTAATTTAAACTGAATTTTACCTTTGGGGTTGAATCCAAATCAGCGTTTCACGATAATTTAATTACTAAACTATATCCAATTGTCTGGCTTATGTCTTTAAAGGTACCCTTCCGTTATTGGTTGACGGGCTTTGCGCTGCTGGTTTCCCTCGCAGTGACAAAAGCCCAAACGAATGCCGCTGCCGTGGAAACGGCGTTGCGCTTTCTTCGGGAAAATCCCGCGCAGTTCAATTTGTCTATGTCCGATGTAGGCGAAGTGCGGGTATCCGATACCTATATTTCCAAACACAACGGCCTCACGCACGTGTGGCTACAACAACAACACGCCGGAATTCCGGTCTTTAACGCGCTTTTCGGCTTACACGTCGGGTCGGACGGGAAAGTGTATCACCTCGGCCACCGCTTTGAGCAAAATCTGCACGAGCGGATCAATACGACCCTGCCTTCCCTGAGCGCAACGAAAGCCTTGGAATTGGCCATGGCAGAATTGGGCTTTTCTGGATTCCAAACGCCCTCGCTGCAGCGAAAAATCAGCGACCGGGAGTTCGTATTTGAAGGCGGCTCAGTATCCAAATCGCCGATTACGGTCTCTGCCTGCTACCAGCCAGTGAAAAACGGCGGGGTGCGCCTTGCGTGGCAATTAGTGATTGATCAGGCCAACACGCCGGATATGTGGAGCATGCGCCTGGATGCGCAAAGCGGTAAGTTGTTGCACAAAAACAACCGGACGAACTATTGTAAAGTAGGCCATGTGCACTTCGAAGGGGAGGCCTGTCCGGATGAAGCCGACCAACAGGCGGTTCCTTCTGTGAGCAGCGCACCGCAATACCGCGTTTTTCCCCTGCCGGCAGAAAGCCCCGCGCACGGCGTCCAAAGTGTTGTGACAGACCCCGCTTTTCCGGGCGCGTCTCCTTACGGCTGGCATGATGTAAACGGCGCCGCCGGTGCAGAATACACCTACACCCGCGGAAATAACGTCTGGGCTTATGACGACAGCGCCAACGACAATACCGCCGATCCCTCGGAATCCGTGGACGGCGGAACGGAACTCCACTTCGATTTCCCCTACAACGGCAACGCAGAACCGGACGTCAACCGACCCGCGGCGATTACAAACTTGTTCTACATGAACAATATGATGCACGATATCAGCTATCGCTTCGGATTCGACGAGCAAGCGGGTAATTTCCAAGTGAATAACTATGGAAATGGAGGCGCTGCCGGCGATGCGGTGCGCGCGGAAGGCCTCGATGGCGGCGGCTCCGACAACGCCAACATGGCTACGCCGCCCGATGGCAGCCAGCCGCGCATGCAAATGTACCTGTGGTCTCGTCGCGGCGGCAATATCGTGCGCGTCAATGCGCCGGGCGCCGTGCTGGGTTCTTACGAAGGCGCGCCCGCCAGCGGCTGGGGCGCCCCGATTACCACCACACCCGTGACGGCCGAAGCAGTAGTTGTGAACGATGGCTCGCCGGAGCCTAGCCTCGGCTGCAATCCGCTTAGCGGGCTCGCCGGAAAAATCGCTATTATTGACCGCGGTGTCTGTAATTTCAGCGTTAAAGCGCTGAATGCGCAACAAGCCGGCGCAATCGGCTGTATTATCTGTAATTTTGAAAATAGCACCATCGCCATGGGCGCCGGCGCCGTCGGCGCGCAGGTCACGATCCCTACGTTGATGATGAAGAGCAATGATTGCGAACTTCTGAAACAGTACGCCGGCGCCGGATTGAACATATCTCTGGTGCTGCCGGCGGTTAGCGGCCCCGAATTCTTGGACGGCGACTTTGACAACGGCATCATCGCCCATGAATATACGCACGGGATCTCGAACCGCCTGACCGGCGGACCCTCGCAGGCCGATTGCCTCGGCAACGCCGAGCAGATGGGCGAGGGCTGGAGCGACTGGTTTAGCCTGATCACGAGCGTCCGCCCCAGCGATGTGGCCGCTACACGTCGCGGAATCGGCACGTTCGTACTCCGCCAACCCAACGATGGGATCGGCATCCGCCGCTACCCGTACAGCACGGATCTGAATACAAGCCCGGTTACGTACTCGACGGTTGCACAAAACACCGGCGTGCACGCCATCGGCGAAGTCTGGGCCGCCGTTACCTGGGATCTCTACTGGGCAATGGTGGAAAAATACGGGTACGACCCCGACTGGACAAACCTCAACAGCGGGAATAGCCGCGCGATCCAACTAATCATGGACGGAATGAAACTCCAGCCTTGCAGTCCCGGTTTCATGGACGGCCGCGACGCTATTCTCCTTGCTAATCAGGTCAATTACAACAGTGCCGATACCTGCCTTATTATTGATGTGTTTGCACGCCGCGGTATGGGCCTCTTTTCCAGTCAGTCTGACGGCGATAACGCAACCGACGGGATCGAAAATTTCGATCCGATCCCAACCTGCGTCAAAGAGTTGAAAATTAAAAAAATTACCAATACTCCGACCCTGGATCCGGGCGAAGAAGCAGAATTCCTGATCACGGTAACCAACCACAAGGACGAGCCGGTCACCGGCGTGGTGGTAAGCGACGAACTGCCGGTCGGCATGACGCTGGCCTCCGCTTCCAACGGCGGAACAGCCAACGGCAACCTGGTTACCTGGAATCTCGGCGCCCTGCAGTCGGGCCAGATCGTTACCCTGTCTTATCGCGCAAAGACGGATCCGAATGTCGGCTCCATCCGCTACTTCCGGGATGAAATGGAAGACGAAGTTGACTGGTTCCCCTTCTTCACGGAAGGATCCAGCGCGTTTTACCTGCAATCTAATACGGTGAAAACCGGCCAATCGGCTTGGCGCGCCGATAATTCCGATACCGAAACGGATATGCAACTGGAATATTTTGGCGAAATCAATGTGACCGGCGCCAGACCCACGCTGCGCTTCTGGCACCAATTTAACACCGAGCCGAGTGCAGACGCGGGTTTCGTGGAAATCCGCAAATCCTCCGAGCAGCAATGGCAGCGTTTCCCTAAAACAAAGATGATTCGCAGCCCCTACACAGGCCCGGTACAATACGGTACCTTTGCGATTCCGTTCCTGAACGGATTCTCCGGCAACTCCAACGGCTGGGTACAGTCTTATATTGACCTGAGCGACTACGCCGGCCAATCGGTAACCGTCCGCTACCGCTTCGGTTCGGATACGAACACCGGCGGCGACGGTTGGGTCGTGGACGACACGGAACTGGTGGATTTATTCAACTATGACGGCGAGGTGTGCGTCACGTCCGATCAGGGCGACCAAATCTGCACCCGCGCGCCCGAATTCGGTGTGATCATGAATCCCAGTACCATCATCAGCACGAAAGATCCCGCGGCCAACGCATTCGCGCTCACGGTTCAACCGAACCCGAGTTCCGACCTGTTGTTCGTGATGCCGGGCGAATCGCTGGAAGGCGAAACGCGTATACTCTTGATCGGTATGGACGGCCGGATCGCCCTACAACGCACAACGCAGTACCTCAGCGCCGGCCAATCCGTCGCGTTGGACGTGCAAGATCTGCCCGCAGGGATGTATTCGCTGCGCGTGGAGAATGGGAAAGGCGTGCGTACCGTGAAGGTCGTGGTGAAATAAAGGTTTCGAATTAAAACGACGGTGGGTTATTTCCCAGGATTTTGGGCGTTTTTGTTGATAAACAGCGCCGACATCCTGGAAAATAACCCACCGTAGTTTTAATCTCTACTCCTTGGCCAATCTACAGATCAAGCAGCAGCTGCATTGGGTCTTCGATCAGATTTTTGACCCGGACGAGGAAGGTAACCGACGTAGATCCGTCAATAATTCGGTGGTCATAGCTTAGGGCGAGGTACATCATGGGGCGAATCTCCACCTTGCCGTCCACGGCAACCGGGCGTTCTTTGATGGCGTGCATGCCGAGGATCGCGCTTTGCGGTTCATTGATAATCGGCGTGCTCATTAGGCTGCCGAATATTCCGCCGTTGGTGATGGTAAAGGTACCACCGGACATGTCTTCGAGCGAGAGTTTTCCATCGCGGGCTTTGGCGGAGAGTTCCTTGAGCTTCAGTTCGATTTCGGCGTAGTGGAGGCTTTCCACGTTGCGCACGGGCGGCACGACCAGCCCGTTCGGCGTGCTGATAGCGATGCTGATATCGGCGTAATCGTGGTAGATCACGTCATCGCCGTCAATCATGGCGTTCACGTCCGGCATTTCGAGCAGCGCTTTGGCGCAGGCTTTTGCGAAAATGGACATAAAGCCCAGTTTGATGCCGTATTTCTTCACGAAAGCGTCTTGATATTTTTCGCGCAGAGCCATTACGCCGCTCATGTCCACCTCGTTGAAAGTGGTCAGCATGGCAGTGTTGTTTTTCGCGGAAACCAGGCGTTTGGCAATGGTGCGGCGCATGCGCGACATCCGTTCGCGGCGTTCACTGCGGGAGAAGGCGGCTGCGGGCGCCACTGGTTGGGCGGCTGCGGGCGTTTCTTTAGCTGCGGGCGTGGGGCTTGGCGTGGGCGCGGATTTTGCGTTTGCCACGGCTTTTTCGGCATCGGTTTTGGTGATGCGTCCGTCCGGGCCCGTTCCGGCCACTGTTTCCGGCGCTACGCCGCCTTCGCTGAGAATTTTAGCGGCTGCCGGCGACGGATGACCGGCTGCGTAGTGCGCTTGTTCCGTCACAGCGGGCGCAGCGGATTTCTCTTCCGTTTTGGCGGGTGTTGGCGCCGGCGTTGCGGTGTTGCCGGCGGCTTCCGTATCAATTTTTGCAAAAACGGCGCCGACCTCCAGATCTTCCCCTTCTTTGGCCACCCAAATCAGTTTGCCGGCGGAATCTGCTGAGATTTCCTGGTTGGCTTTCTCTGTTTCGATTTCACAAAGCGGCTCGTCCATGGCGACAGAGGCGCCGTCCGGTTTTAACCATTTTGAAAAGGTGACCGTGGTAATGGATTCGCCCAGATTGGGTATTTTTAATTCGATAACTGGCATAATAAGTCGAGCGCGTTAAAAATGGGTTGCGGGAAAATAGTGAGTTTGGCGCCGCAAAAATACGACACGCAGCGGATTGCGGAGGTTTTCGTGTGTAAGAATTTGTGTTGCAGCGCGCTTCGGGCGGGAGATTCAGGGTTTGTCCCGAAGTTTGTCCAGCAATTCGTTCAGTTTTTGGGCTTCTTGCGGGCTTAGCGCGCTATGGTGCGGATTATTTTTCTCCCAGTCGCGGTCAATCGTTTCGAGCAGCGCCAGCCCTTTGGGGGTGAGTTCGATGGCGCGTTCGCGGCGATCTCGCACTGAGGCCGACCGCTCGAGCAATTTTTTTTGTTCCAGCCGGTCAATGATGCGCGTCGTATTCGAGTTGCGTTCCAGCATGCGGTGGGTGATATCCTTTACGCAGACGCTGTTTGGTCGCTGTCCGCGTACGATACGCAGGACATTGAACTGCTCCTGGGTTAGCCCATAGACTTTCAGCCTTACCGACATTTCAGTGCGCAACCAGGCGGCGGTAAACAGTACATTCAGGTGCGCTTTGTGGATTTCGCTCTGAAACTTAGTTGTCTTTATTTCATCTTCCAACCGCATGGTGTGGTGCTTATTTTGAACGGCTCGGTTTATGATAATCAAAGCGATACAACATACCCGGCCCGTTTTTTCCTTCGCTGGAAATATACAGATTTCCCTGAGCGTCAAAGGCCATGCCTTCCGGCTGCGGGATTAATTTTTTATCAATCCGGTAAACCTGCAAGACCTTGCCGTTCGTCGCATCGAGCACGATCATGCGTTTGAGTGCGGTTGACAGCAGATACGTCTCTTTCCGCAGCGGATGCACCGCAATGGCGGAGGGACTGAAAGCGTGGTTTTTATCTTCCGGCCCCGGCGGCAGCAGGCTGTCTATCGTTGCCGGATTGATTGTATAAACAGGCATTTCTGCAAGTTGTTTCGTTTCCAGGCTGAATGCGAATACATTTCTCGGTCCGAACTGCTCTGGATCTTCTTTACAAGCCAGCAAGAGCGCATTTTTTGTGGGGTCAAAAGCGAGGCCCTCCAGGTCGTTGGTTTTTTGGAGCGGTGTTTTGTAGCTGATTGTTTGAATGGGCCCTTTTTCCCAGTTTTTAATTTCAAAAATTTCGCCGTCGCTTTTAAGGGCATAGATTACGCCGTTGACGAGCTCGATTCCCTCGAAATCGCCGCGATCGCGGAAGGGTATGCGGCGGCGGATACTGCCGTCTGCGGCATTGAGAAAGAAAACCTCCCCTGATTCATCGGCGATTGCGAGGAGTTCGCCGGATTGGCTGCCCGCGCTTAGTCCGGAAATTTCGAGGAGCGCCGGCGATTCCAGCGAAATCGTCAGATTGGGCTTAGAGAGGTCGTAAACAGGCTTTTCTGGGCCACCCGTGCGGCGATCGGCTTGTGCCGGGGCGTTTTTTTCCGGTTCGGTCGCTGGTCGGCAACCGGGTGCGCCCGAGGCGGTCAGATACAGCAAAATGCAGATCGAATAGGATAAAAATTGCATAGTCGAGCTTTTGCGGCCTGCTGTTTTTTCAAAAAACAGGGCGGTTTTGACATAAAAATTTCAAAAAAGGGGTGATTCTCGCACGGCGCGCGCGCATTTTCTTTTTGCAAAGGTACATTTTCCGGCGGGCGCGCCGCCATAAAACGCGTAAATTTGCCCGTTGTAACATAAAAACGTATTGAAACATTTTCAAACAATCATCGGTTCGGATTTGGGCGAAGCTGCCCGCCGGCTTCTGGCGGGCGACTGTGTGGCGATTCCGACGGAAACGGTGTACGGCTTAGCGGCGAATGCGCTGGATTCCAACGCCGTGGCCTCTATTTTCGAAATAAAAAACCGGCCTTTTTTTGATCCCTTAATTGTGCATGTGGCTTCCGTGGAGGCTGCCGCAGCGTATATTACGGCGCTTCCGGATGTAGCGGCGGCTTTGATGGCGCGTTTTTGGCCGGGTCCGCTGACGCTGTTGTTGCCGCGAAACGCGCGGATTCCGGACTTGACCTGCGCGGGCTTGCCCCGCGTGGCGCTGCGCATGCCTGCGCATCCGCTGACCTTGGAACTGTTGCAGCAGCTGCCGTTTCCCTTGGCGGCGCCCAGCGCCAATCCGTTTGGGTATATCAGCCCCACCTGCGCCGCGCACGTGTGGGATCAGCTCCGCGATAAGATCCCGTATATCCTCGACGGCGGCCCCTGCCGGGTAGGACTGGAATCCACCATCGTCGGATTTGAGTCGGATCAGCCGGTGGCGTACCGACTGGGCGGCTTATCGCTGGAGGAATTGGAGGAAGTCGTTGGGCCTGTGGCGCTTCGCCTGAATCAAAGCAGCAATCCGGCGGCGCCCGGTATGCTCACGACGCATTATGCGCCCCGAAAACCCCTCCTTATCGGCCAGGTTGGGCCGTCGGGTGCTTTGCTGGACGAAAACGGCGCGCCGCTTGATATTCCCGCTTCCGTCTCCCGTATCGGGTTGCTGCGTTTCAAACCTGGTTTTGCGGCAGACCCGCGGGTTTGCGTTGAATTGTCCTTGACTTCAGCGGGTGACCTGCTCGAGGCCGCGCGCCATATTTTCGGCGCCCTGCGCGCGTTGGATCAGTCCGACGCGGCGCTCATCGTGGCGGAAACCTGTCCGGAAGAAGGGCTGGGGCGGGCTGTAAATGACCGTCTGCGGCGTGCCGCAGCCTGATTTTTAAATAAATATGTACTCTTTCGTACCAGTATGCGCAAGACTTTTTTCTGTATAGACGCCCACACCTGCGGCAATCCGGTTCGGCTGGTAGCCGGCGGCGGCCCCCTGCTGGAGGGCGATTCCATGGGCGAGCGCCGGCTGCATTTTCTCCGCGAATACGATTGGATTCGTCGGGGACTGATGTTCGAGCCGCGGGGCCACGACATGATGTCGGGCAGTATTTTGTACCCTCCGGCTGATCCGGCGAATGACGCCGGTATCCTGTTTATCGAAACGAGCGGCTGCCTGCCGATGTGCGGCCACGGTACCATCGGCGCCATCACAATTGCCATTGAAGAGGGGCTGATTATCCCGAAAACGCTCGGCTTTGTGCGCTTGGAAACTCCCGCCGGACTGGTAGAAGTCCGCTACACGCAAGAAGGGCGCAAGGTGCGCTCCGTGCGGCTCACGAACGTGCCTGCTTTTCTTTACCGGGAGAATCTGGAGGTGGAATGTCCCGATCTCGGTGCATTAAGGGTAGATGTGGCCTACGGCGGGAATTTTTACGCCATTGTGGATATCCAGGAAAATTTTTCCGGATTGCAGGACTACACGGCGGGCGATTTGATCCGCTGGAGCCCGGTTATTCGGGCTCGGCTGAATGAACAGTATTCGTTTACACACCCGCTTGATGCGCGCATTCACGGATTAAGCCACCTGCTCTGGACCGGCAAGACGCTGAGTCCGGGCGCTTCCGCGCGCAATGCCGTATTTTACGGCGACAAGGCGATAGACCGCTCGCCCTGCGGCACAGGTACTTCCGCGCGCATGGCGCAATGGGCTGCCAAGGGAAAGTTGCGCCTCGGCGAAGATTTTGTGCACGAGAGCATTATCGGCAGCGTATTTACCGGTCGGATAGAGGCACAAACGACTTGTGGGCCGTACGAGGCCATCGTGCCCAGCATTGAGGGTTGGGCGCGGATTACAGGGTACAATCAAATAGTGATTGATACGGAGGACGATCCGTATGCCTTTGGGTTTGTGGTATAAAATAGAGAAGGGTTATTTTTTTGGTTTTTTTTAAAAAAAACCAAAAAAATAACCCTTCAAAATATTGTTCTTCTTTTAAAAGAAGAAAGGATATTTCTATGCCGCCCCGGATCACAATCGATTTGTCGGAAAATTATCCTTTCAGCACTTTGCTCACCAAGTCGGCCGCTTCTTGGAACTCCGTAGCGCCCATGACTTCCAGGCCGGATTCGTCAATAATTTTTTTGGCGATATCGGCATTGGTGCCTTGCAGGCGGACGATCACCGGTACGGGCAGGTGTCCGATGGATTTATAGGCGTCCACGACGCCTTGCGCTACGCGGTCGCAGCGCACGATCCCGCCGAAGATATTGATCAGGATTGCTTTCACGTTTGGGTCTTTAAGGATAATGCGCATGGCATTTTCGACCCGTTGTGCGTCGGCGGTTCCGCCTACGTCGAGGAAGTTGGCGGGTTCGCCGCCGGAGAGTTTGATTAGATCCATGGTGGACATGGCGAGGCCGGCACCGTTCACCATGCAGCCGACGTTTCCGTCGAGTTTGACATAGTTCAGGTCATACAGTCGGGCTTCCACATCAATGGGGTCTTCTTCGCCGGTATCGCGCAGGGCTTCGAGTTCGGGGTGGCGGAAGAGGCCGTTGTCGTCAAGAGCCACTTTCGCGTCCACGGCGACAATGCGGTCGTCGCTGGTTTTGAGGCAGGGGTTAATTTCGAACAGGTTGGCATCGCTGCCGAGAAATGCGGCGTAGAGGCGATCCACAAAATGCGTCATTTGTTTGAACGCTTGTCCGGTCAATCCGAGGTTAAACGCGATTTTTTGCGCTTGGAAAGGCCGCAGGCCGAGCAGCGGGTCTATAAACTCCTGGAACACCCGTTCCGGCGTTTCCTCCGCCACTTTTTCGATATCCATGCCGCCGTCGGGGGAATAGATAATAATATTGCCGCCCTTGCCGCGATCGGTCAGGATGGAGATATAGAATTCGCGAACCTCGCTTGCGCCGGGGTAATAGACGTCTTGTGCGATCAGGACCTTGCGCACTTTTTTGCCTTCCGGCGGCGTTTGCGGGGTCACCAGCATCATGTCAATGATTTGGCCGGCCAGTTCGCCTGCTTGTTCCGGGCTTTTTGCCAGTTTGATACCGCCGCCTTTGCCGCGGCCGCCCGCATGGATTTGGGCTTTCACCACACACCAGTCGGAGTTGTACAGTTCTTTCAATTTTTTAGCAGCATCTGCGGCTTGCGCGGCATTGAGAGCCAGGATACCTTCCTGAATTTGAACGCCGTAGGATTTCAGCAATTCCTTTCCCTGATATTCGTGTAGGTTCATCGAAAAAATTGAATTTATAGTAGCGTGGAGGTGATTCCGATACCGCTCAATTGGGCGAATCGTTAAACAGCGCGCAAAAATAGGTCTTTTTTGTCGGGGAGGTATAAAAGTTTTGATTTTTTATGCTTGCTTTGCGCCCGCTCCGGGGATGTTTTGTCGGTAATAGACAAATTGCCAGTTTTCCTCGCGTGTTGGCTTTGATGTTGTAAGCAAACATCTTATCTTTCCTGTTTAATAGCCTGTCTTAATATTATTCCGTAATCCGTACTATGAACATTGAATTGCGTGTTGATCGAAGTTTTGAGTATTTTCGCAGCCAAAAACTCGCCATATTTGCTGAACGCATATTAAGAAAATTGCATCAGAATCCCTATTTATCCATTCCTGGGGATGCGCTTGAACCGCTTGAGGCGGAACTGGAGCGTTTTCTGCGGGTGTTAAACAACCCGGAGCTCAAACGCAAGGCGCGCACCGATGCGATTCGCAAGGCGGAGGTTCCGCTGCGGCAGGTATTGTCCGGGCTGGCGGATTTGGTGGAAAAATCTGCGCCGTGTAAGTCAGATATTTACACTACCGGATTCCGGCCGGCCTCGGAATCGCGGAAATAAGTGTATTTATTGCCCGCAAGCGGCGGATTTCACCCTTCCACCAATTTCCTATGAATGACCCGGACAATGCGCGCGGGGAAATTTTGCAGCATTCGGTAGTCGTGCGTTGCGCACAGCACTGCCGTTTGGTGTTGTTTAGCGAGGTTACGCAGCAGGAGCAGGATATCGTCGCTGGTTTCCGGGTCTAAGTTGCCGGTAGGCTCGTCGGCAATCAGCAGGCTGGGGCGGTTGAGCAGTGCGCGGGCGATGACGATGCGTTGCTGCTCGCCCCCGGATAGTTCGAAGGGCATCGCCAGCTGCTTGGCAGTCAGGCCGACCTCCTCTAGCACACCATTTACACGCGCGTGCATCTCTGCGCGGTCCTTCCAGCCGGTCGCCTCCAGCACAAACAGGAGATTCTGTTCCACATTGCGGTCGGTGAGCAGGCTGAAATCCTGAAAAACGATCCCCAGTTTTCTTCTCAATGCGGGAATTTCGCGCCGGTTGAGTTTGCGCAGATCGAAACCGGCGACGTCCCCGAAGCCGGACGTAAGCGGCAGTGCGCCGTACAGGGTTTTTAGCAGGGTACTTTTTCCGCTTCCGGTTTTTCCGATGAGGTACACGAACTCGCCCGTTCCGATGGTGAGATCAATTTTTTCGAGGACCAGCGTGTTGTCCTGCTGGCGAATGTCGGCGTCGGAAAGTCGAACGATGGGCATAATTTTTATTGAAATTGTTTGAGGGGGGGGGCAGGATTTGTTGCCGAAGGCAAAAATAGGGGAAATATCCTATTTGCGCGTTATGGATCGTTGGCGCCTGTCTACAGCCCCAACACATCCTGCATTGAATACGCGCCTTTTTTATCCAACAGCCACTCGGCGGCAAGGACGGCGCCTGCCGCGAATCCCGAGCGGTTGTGCGCCCGGTGTTCAAGCACGAGCTCGTCTATCGGGCTGCTCCAGCGCACGATATGCGTACCGGGGACTTCGCCCTCCC
>JAUMBL010000017.1:0-2611 GCA_032115775.1 Saprospiraceae bacterium
CCCACTTTCAGTTCATAGGTCGGCGACAGGGT
The DNA here is from genome assembly GCA_032115775.1 of Saprospiraceae bacterium. Taxonomy (GTDB): domain Bacteria; phylum Bacteroidota; class Bacteroidia; order Chitinophagales; family Saprospiraceae; genus M3007. The sequence goes on from JAUMBL010000017.1 coordinate 33, forward strand.
ATCTTTGTCGAAGTGCATATTTGCATTCAGCATCCCGTTGTTGCGGAAGGCAAAGACTTTGAGGTTGGAATAGTGGGTGGTGACCACGCCGAACACGCCTTTATTATAGAGGCTGCGGAGGGTGGCCTCTGCCACGGCGCCACCTGGTTTGGGATCGGTTCCGCTGCCCATTTCGTCTATGAGTACGAGCGCGCGGTGATCCGCTTTTTCGATAAATACTTTTGCATTTTTCAGGCGGGAGGAATACGTGCTGAGGTCGTCGTCCAGGCTCTGTTGATCGCCGATATCTGCAAAAATCCGGTGAAAGACGCCGAATTCACTCAGCTCGTGCACGGGCACGAGCAAGCCGCTTTGCACCATCACCTGGAGCAATCCGACTGATTTCATCAACACCGATTTTCCGCCGGCATTGGGGCCGGAAAGAATTAGGATATGTTTTTCCTCGTTTAGTTTTAGGTCGAACGGGATCGTTTTTTTTCCTTGCGTTTTATTTTTTAGCAACAGCAAAGGATGATATGCCTTGCGCAAGTTGATCACCGGTTTTTCCTTTACCATCGGCATATTGGCGCGCATCGCCACAGCCAGGCGCGCTTTCGCCTGGATCACATCGAAGCGGATCAGCGTTTGCAGGTATTGCGCCAGCGTGGGGCCGTAGGGGCGAATTTGGTCGCTCAGATCGCGTAAAATGCGAAAAATCTCGCGTTTTTCCTCATTTTCGAGATCAAAAATATCATTATTAATTTCGATAATCGGTTCCGGTTCGATAAACGCCGTACGGCCGGTATCGCTTTCATCGTGGATAATACCGCGAATTTTTCGTTTGTGTTCAGCGGGCACGGCGAGTACCCGGCGGCCGTTTCGGAAGCTTTCCGTGGTATCTGCCAGCCAGCCTTTCCCGCGGTATTCCTGAACGATTTGGCGGAATCGGCTGTCCAGTTCGCGCATTTTTTGCGTAATCTCCTTTCGGATGCGGAGCAGCTCGGGGGAGGCGTCCGGCCGGATTTCCCCTTGATCGTTAAACACGGTATGGATGGCCTTGATCAGCCCCTCATCCAGGCTCAGCGGCCGGATGATATCGAACAATTTGGGATAAATTTCTTTTTTCTGGCCTGCGTGGAGGTAGCGAAAAATATCCTTGGTGAGCACCAGAATACGCAGGATATTTTGGAATGCGCCGGCCTGCAGGGTATAGCCGTCAATCGCGAGCATTTTAAGGTCTGGCTGAATGTCATCGAAAGCGGCCAGCGGGAACCGGTCGTTTTTTTCCAGCGTCAGTTTAAACTCGGCGATTTCCCGCAACTGCAGTTCGATATCCTTGCAGGAAATCCCGGGCTGCAAGGCCTGCAGCGTGGCGGCGGCCATCGGCGTGAGCGCCTCCTTCACCAAAAGGTCTAATACTTTATCAAATTCGAGTTTGCGCGGTACGTCGCGCGGTTCAAAGTCTGTCAGATGCTGCACGGTAAGCTGATTCAGGATATAAATTTACTCCTCAAGAACAAATTCCGGCTGGATAAGTTCCTCTTATCGTAAATTTGCCGGTGATTTTATGAAACTCTATCTGATAGCCGGCGAAGCTTCCGGCGATTTACACGGCGCCAATTTGGTGCGCGCGCTTTTCCGGCGCCGGCCCGACCTGGAGTGCAGGGCTTGGGGCGGCGACCGCATGGCCCAGGCAGGCGCAACGGTGGTGAAACACTATCGCGACCTGGCATTCATGGGTTTTTGGGAGGTGCTCAAAAATTTGCGCGTGATTTTGCGCAATCTGGCATTTTGCAAAAAAGATATCGCCGAATTTAATCCGGACGCCCTCGTACTGATTGATTATCCCGGATTCAACCTCCGGATTGCCCGGTGGGCAAAGCGGAGGGGGTACCGGGTCGTGTACTATATTTCGCCGCAAATCTGGGCCTGGCATAGCGCGCGGGTTCGGCAGATCCAGCGGGATGTGGATGCGATGTTGGTGATCCTGCCCTTTGAGACGGAATTTTACGGTCGCTTTGGCGTGCAGTCGAATTTTGTCGGTCACCCGCTGTTGGATGTCATCGAATCGCCGGCCGATCCTGCCGGGCGCGACGAGCGCCTCATCGCCCTGCTCCCGGGCAGCAGGGCGCAGGAATTGCGGCGCATTCTACCGGCGATGCTGTCGGTCGTGCCGGATTTCCCTGCGCATCGCTTTGTCGTAGCGGCCGCGGATTCTTTGCCGGAGGCTGTTTATCGCGAATTGCTTGCAGGCTATCCGCAGGTGGAATTGGTACGGGGAAAAACCTACGAATTGTTGCGCGAAGCCGGCGCGGCGCTGGTCAAATCCGGCACTTCCACCCTGGAAACTGCGCTACACGGCACGCCCGAGGTGGTCTGTTACACGGGCAATCCGATCTCTTACGCTATTGCCAAGCGGCTGGTGCAGATCAAGTATATTTCGCTGGTCAATTTGATCATGGATCGTCCGCTGGTGCGGGAATTGATCCAGCAAGAATTGAATCGGGAAAATCTGCGCGATGCCCTGCTGGATATTTTGCGGCCGGAAAAGCAGCAGGCCTTGCGGCAGGATTACGAGGACTTAAGGCGCCGACTTGGGG
>JAUMBL010000018.1:0-14647 GCA_032115775.1 Saprospiraceae bacterium
CTCGCACAACCTGCAATACAATGCGAATACAACTTTCGGCGGGTATTTTAACGGCCAAATCATCACCGTTTCCAGTAATATTGCTTATCGCCTGCAGCCCATCGGCCTGATTACGGTAAACGCTAATTTCAACCGCATCCGGCTGCCGGCGCCGTACGCCTCCGCCGATTTTTGGCTGGTCGGCCCCCGGGCGGAGCTGGCTTTCACGCGGAAACTGTTCACCAGTGCGTTTTTTCAGTATAACACCCAGACCAATAATTTCAACATCAATGCCCGCGTGCAATGGCGTTTTGCGCCGGTGTCGGACGTATTTATCGTTTATACCGACAATTCATTCGCCGAGCCGATCCCCGATACCCAGGTACGGTTTTTATCGCCCAAAAACAAAACCTTCGTGATCAAGGTCGTATATTGGCTGAATGCCTGATCCGGGTAATCGGTTACCGGTTTGTCACCAGTCGGCAATCACCTTTCCGGTGGTTCCGTTGGGCTCCATGATGCGCAGCATCGCCGCCAGCGTAGGCGCGATATCGGTGATACTCACCGACGCGCGGCTTTCGCCCGGGGGCGTCCGCCAGCCGTACCACAGCAGCGGCACGTGGGTATCATACGCGTAGGGTGAGCCGTGCGTGGTGCCGGCGGTGAGAAACGACTGGTCGTCGGCATGCCAGGCTGGATCGAGCGTGAAGAGGATATCGCCCGAGCGGCGCGGGTGCAATCCGCGGCGGATTTCGGAGATAAACGGATAATCTACCGGCAGTATTTGGGCATATTCAACGGTAAAAGCGTCATATACGCCAGGCTGCGCTTTCAGATAATCTATTATCACCTCGGCCGCATCGGCGGGTGCAATGCCCGCTTCGAGCAGGCCCTCTCTATTCAGCCAGACTTGCTGGTTGCTCACTTCCTGTACGAATTTTCCAGCTCGCAGGTAGATCGAAGCGACCACACTATCCAGTTGTTTTTCCATCCGGCTCTCCCGAAATACACCCGCTGAGAACTGGAGGTCGTGCAGGTGCTGCGGCGTTTCTGCGCCTCCGTGATCTGCGGTGAGGAAAACCAGCACCTGATTTTTGCCAAATTTTTGATCCAGCGTTTTTAAAAGCCGGGCCAAATCTTCATCCAGGCGCAGGTACGTATCCTGGGTTTCCGCAGCATGTACGCCAAAATGGTGGCCACAATAATCGGTGGAAGAATAACTCAGACACAGAAAATCGGGGTAGGCGTCGGCGCCAAGTTGCATCGCATCGAGCGCTTCGAGGGCGAAGTCGGTCGTCAGGCGGTTGCCCAGCGGTGTGTATCGGATTGCGCCGTAGTGGCCGCTGGACTTGAGCATACCGGGTAAATCGTAGGGGAAACCGCTGTTATTGCCCAGTTTTTTCTTGTAAGACCAGCCTTTGAAACTTTCCGGCATACTGTCCACCGGCAGCTTCGGCGTCCAGGGTTGCGCCATATACTGATCGGGGAGCCGACGCGCGTTAAAGCGCGTCACCCAGTCAGGAAGTTGCAGGGAATCCTGGTAGTAGGTAGCGGTAATCCAGTTCCCGCCTTTATCGTCGAACCAGAAGCAAGCGTTCGGGATATGGCCGGCGGGCAGGATGCTGCCGCGGTCTTTCAGGCAAATTCCGACCACCTTGGAGCGACCGTCGTTGGACAGCCGCAGTTCGTCGGTGATGGTGCTGGACAGCAGCACGCGGGGGGAGTGTTGCCCGACTTTCCCTTCTCCGCCGACCGTCTGCACGGTGGTGTCCGTCGTGACGTAGCGGTGTTTTCCCCATTCCGGATCCCACCATTCATTGGAAATAATCCCGTTTACGGAAGGGGTCGTCCCGGTGTAGATAGCCGCGTGCCCCGGCGCGGTGTACGTCGGCACGTAGTTAAAATGCGCGTTTTCAAAAGAGAAACCTTCGCGCAGCAGGCGTTTAAACCCGTCATCGCCATATTTATCGTAGTATTTATACAGGTAGTCGTACCGCATCTGATCCACGACGATGCCGACGATCAGTTTGGGCGGGTCGGGGCGGTTTTGGCTGTGGACGGGTGCGAAAGCGCCGAGCGCCAGCATAGAAAAAAGAAGAAAACGCATGCGAAACATTGGATAATGTCGGGTTGTGAACAATAATGCGAGCGATTGGATTGCCCGGCAAATTTGATCCTATTTAATTATTCAACCAAGTTAATTCTTTTGCAGGTGCGCCTGTAGCGCGTTCCGAAACCGGCGTTCAGGCGTCCCATTTCCGGATCAGTTCCTGTTTTGCCCATTCCTTGACCTGCTCGAACTCAAAATCGTACCAATCGTCCAAGACGCCGGCATCCTCTGCGGCCTGGCGAAACAGCCGGAAAGGTTTTTTCCCCTGGAGTGCGTCAGCGAGCCGTTTGATGAGTTGGGCTTCGTCCCGGGTGAACGCGAATTCCTCCATCATGCGGTAAGAATCGTTCGCTTCAGGCGGATCAATACGGATGAAATTATGCGGCTCCTGGATGACGCGTTCGAGCACCCTATCCATTTCATAGTCCGTTTCGGCGTCATTCCAACGGCGGGAGTCGGGATGGGACAGTATTTCGTGGGTAATTTTGTGCAAATACGCCATTTCGCCTGCCACGAGGCAGTCGGCAAGATCGGCAAGGATGTTGTCGTTTGTCATGATATTAAAAATGTTCCTGCGAGCAAGCGCAAAGTTACAGGAAAATACAGGCTTGCCGCACCGGTAAAAACAATATACGGCGTGCCCAGTCCCGGAGTGTCTGAAAAATTTTACCGTTTTTTTCAAAAACACTCGTTTACTTCGCGTGTTTTTAAAATTAGTCTGCGCATCTGCCGCGCAGGCGTCCTGTTTAACAATCGTAACTACTTAGCCGGTTGCGCCTGAGACAAAAAAGGATCCATTTTTTGCCAGACGAAGCGATTTTTTGCAGGCCGTAGCAGCGCTACGGTCAAAAAAAATTGCGAAGTATGGCGGAAAATGGGACTTTTGGGGCCAGACAGCGAGCCGGCTAAGTAGTTACTAACAATCATTTTTTAAAAATGGCACTCCCCTCTTCTCTGCTCATCGAATCTTTGCGGACGACCGCCGAGCGGCTCCGCGACGGCGCCCGCTACACCTGGGGTCGCCATGGCCATTGCAACTGTGGCAACCTGGCTCAAACGCTCACCGGCTTCTCCGCCGCGGAAATCGAAGGATACAATCTCTCCGGCGCCGGCGAATGGACCGAGTTGGCGCAGGATTACTGCGAGGTCTCCCGCGCCCCGGAAGCGCTGGTGTTGCATAAATTGATGGACGCCGGACTCACCCCTGCCGATGTGCGCAACCTGGAATACCTGTCGGATAAAACTGTACTCCAGCACCTGCCCGGCGGCTTCCGCTGGCTGGAACGCAACCGGCGCGAGGATGTGATTCTCTACTTTGAAACCCTGGCGGATTTGCTGGAGCAAAAACTGCTCGACGCCGCCGTCCGCGAGGCGCTCACCGAAGGGTTGCCTAAAACGCATGCGCTCTTTGTACACGCCGATAGAATAACCAGGATTTTTTAAAAAAATAAAACACTTGTTATGCAAAATAAATACTTGTTGTGCCTGCTTACCCTCCTCCTGTTCAGCGCAAGTGCCCCCCTGTTTGCCCAGGATAAACCCGCCGATGCGAAAACAGAGGAAAAAAAGGACGAAAAAAAGGATGAAAAATCCGGCGGCAAGAAATACGCCGATATTATCACCAAAGAAGCCGTCACGGATACCGGATTCTGGACGGTCCACAAAGTGGGCGGCAAGTATTATTTTGAAATTCCGAAAAACCTGCTGGAGCGCGAAATCCTGGTGGTCAGCCGGATTTCCGGGTATGTGAAAAATCTGAGCTTCGGCGGCGCCGGTATGGAATCCCGCCCGGAGCAGGTTATCCGCTGGCAACTGTTCGACGGCAAAATTCTGCTGCGCTCCGTATCGTATAACAGCGTCGCCAGCGAGGAAAAACCCGTGTATCAATCGGTGCGCAACAACAATTTTGAACCGGTGATCATGAGCTTCGACCTGTCGTGCTACAACGACGATTCCACGAACGTTGTGTTCGAATCAGGCGCGCTGTTTACGACGGACGTGCCCATGATCGGCCCGCTGAGCGACGAAGAAAAGAAAAATTTCGGCATCGGGAGCCTGGATTCCAAACGCAGCATGATCGTATCGGCAAAATCTTTCCCGCAAAACCTGGAGGTGCGGCATATCCTTACCTATAGTGGCACCAAATTGCCCGACAACCAGACCACCAATACGCTGTCCGTGGAAATGAATCAGTCATTCATCCTGCTCCCGGAACGCCCGATGACGCCGCGCTATTACGACGATCGCGTGGGCTATTTCTCTATCCAACAAGTGGACTACGGCCTCGACGAGCAAAAAGCCGCCAGCCGCCGGTTCATTACCCGCTGGCGCCTCGAACCCAAAGACCCCGCCGCTTACCGCCGCGGCGAACTCGTGGAGCCGATCAAACCCATCGTCTATTATGTGGATCCTGCCACGCCCGAACAGTGGCGGCCGTATATTAAAAAAGGAATCGAGGACTGGCAGGTCGCCTTCGAGGCCGCCGGATTCAAAAACGCAATCCTGGCCAAAGACCCGCCCTCTAAGGAAGAAGACCCGGACTGGAGCCCGGAGGACGTGCGCTACTCCGTCGTCCGGTATATCACGACCGATATCCAAAATGCCGTCGGGCCGCATATCCACGATCCCCGCACAGGCGAAATCCTGGAAAGCGATATTCTTTGGTACCACAATGTGATGAATCTGCTGCGCAACTGGTATTTCATCCAGACAGCCGCTTACAACCCGCTGGCGCAACGTCCGCAGTTTTCAGACGCTGTCATGGGCGAACTCATCCGTTTCGTGGCCTCCCATGAGGTGGGCCACACGCTCGGTCTGCCGCATAATATGGGCTCCAGCGCCGCCTATCCGGTGGACTCGCTGCGCTCGCCCGCATTTACCCAGAAAATGGGTACGGCGCCCTCGCTTATGGACTACGCCCGCTTCAATTACATCGCCCAGCCCGGAGACGGCCCGGTCGGCCTGATGCCGAAAGTAGGCCCCTATGATAAATGGTCCATCGAATACGGATATCGGTTGATTCCCGGCGCCAATACGGCCGATGCGGAAAAAACCGAGCTCAACCGCTGGGTCGTCGAACGCGCAGCCAATCCGATTTATCAATTCGGCCCGCAGCGCGGAAATCCTTTCGACCCGCGCGCCCAAACGGAAGACCTAGGCGACGACAGTATGCGCGCCTCCGAATACGGAGTCGCAAACCTGAAAAAAATCGTGTCGAATCTCCCCACCTGGACCGCCGAACCGGGCGAACCTTACACCGAACTCAGCGAACTGTACGGACAGGTGATCGGCCAACTGAACCGCTACGCCGGCCATGTCGTCACCAACGTCGGCGGGGTGTATGAATACCGCAAAACGGGCGATCAGGCCGGACTGGTATTCGTGCCGGTGGAACGCGACCGCCAAACGCGCGCAGTGGAATTTCTGAATATGCATATTTTCCAAACGCCGACCTGGCTGGTCAGCAACGAGGTGCTCCAGCGGATTCAACCCGCCGGCGTGCTGGATCGCGTCCGCAACCTGCAAACCGGCGCGCTCAATCGCCTGTTCGACGCCGACCGCCTCAGCCGGATCGTGGAAGCGGAAGCCACCCAGGGAAAAGCGGCGTACAGCCTGGAAGATCTGTTCGAAAATACCCGGGAAAGTATTTTCTCGGAAATTCGGACGCGCCGTTCAACCGACGCGTTCCGGCGGAATCTGCAAAAAGCGTATTTGGATAAAATGCTGGATCTTTTGCAGGCGAAAGACGGTAGTTTGCCGCAGGACGCCCGCGCGCAAGCGTTCGATGCGCTGGAAGACCTGGAGGAGGAGCTCCGGAAGGGCGCGCGCAATAGCCGGGACGAGGCGAGTGAGGAGCATTTCCGGCAGCTGCTGCACCGGGTGAAAGAGGCTATGCGCGGGGGGGCTTAGAGGAGAATCCCGCGGAATGCGCGGAATACGCAGAGAGGGGGATCCCGCGGAATGCGCGGAATACGCGGGGGTTGTGTAATGCGTCCATTGACGACCCGTCAAGTAAAAAATATTTTGTTTGGGCGCCTGTTTTTTGATTTTTTTTGGAAAAAAATCAAAAAACAGGCGCCCAAACATCATTTTATTTCGCCGCCGGAGGCGGGAGTAATGCTACATACTGAATTTGAGCATTATTTCGAGGGATGTTCGCGGACGACGTCTTGTACGAGCACGCCGGCGAGGTGCAGGCCGAACAGCGCGGGAATATAGGAGATGGTGCCGTAGAATGATTTTTTGAACCGGTTCCCATCGGTGAGCATGCACGTACCGGGATCTACCAGTTCAGAAGAAAATACCACGGTGACGCCCCGGCGGACGCCCTTGCGCTTGAGGCCTTTGCGGACTTGCTGTGCGAAGGGGCAGTTGTAGGTGCGGGAAATATCCGCTACCTGCACCTTGGAGGGGTCTATGCGGCCGCCGGCGCCCATGCTGCTGACTACGCGCACGCCCTGCTGCTTGCAGGCGACGATGACGTACTGCTTGGGCTGTACGGAATCTATGCAATCGAGTACATAGTCGAATTCGCGGAAGTCGAGGGTTTTGACGAACTCGGGGGTTAAAAAATCTTCTTTGACCGTTAGTAGCAAGGCCGGATTGATATCCAGCATCCGGGCGGCCATGACGCCGGCTTTGGATTGCCCCACCGTGCTGTGCAGGGCCGGGAGTTGTCGGTTGGTATTGGTGAGATCCACGGTGTCGCCGTCAATGATCGTCATTTTTCCGACGCCGGCTCTAGCCAGGAACTCGGCGGCGAAACTGCCGACGCCACCCAATCCGATCACGAGCACGTTCATCTGTTGTAGGTAGCGGATGGCTTCGCCGCCGATGAGCAATTCGGTGCGCTGAAGCCAGTGGGGGGTAGTGGAATTGTCAGACACGGTAATTTTTGGGGACTAAGGTACGGCGGATTCAAATACGGTGCGCGCATTTTGGCGGATGGTCTCGGACAGCGCCACTTCGGAGACGCCGCGGATAGCGGCGGCGCGGGCGTATATTTCCTCGATAGGAATCTGTTTATCATCTGTTTCGAGGAAGAAACGATCATCGGGCGTTTGCCGGAGCGCGGCGGCGGCGTAGTTTTCGGGGCGGAAGAGGTCGGCGCCGAACGACAGGTAGCAACCGGCACGCCGGAGCCCTTCGGCGGTTTGCGGATGTCTGTTGAAGCCGTGGAAAATAACTTTACCATTAGGCAGGAAGCGATGCTTTCGGAGTAGCCGCACCACCTCGTCGTAGGCGCGCACGCAATGGATGACGAGCGGCTTGTCTAGCGTTTTGGCGAGGCGGATGCAGCACTCGAACGCGGCGATCTGATCCGACCAGGGAGCGCCGCAGAGCCTATCCAGCCCGGCTTCGCCTACAGCGATCATGGCCGGCTGCCGGGCCAGTTCGTGCATCCAGGCTTCTGCAGCAGCCAGATCCTTGCCCGAGATATACCAAGGATGCAGTCCGGCGCTAAAAAACTGGGTTTCCGGGGAAGGCGACTGCCCGAAATACAGGCTTTCGACCTCCAGGGCATCGGCTTGGCCGGTGGGTGCGTGGGTGTGGACGTTGAGGTAGTTCCACGGAAATGCAGCGGTCGGTTCAGGCATAGCCCTTCGCTTGTAATTTGAATAATTCGGCGTATTTGCCCCCTTGGGCGAGCAGCTCCTCGTGGCTGCCGATCTCCAGCAATTGGCCGTGCTCGAGAAACAGAATCCGGTCGGCCATACGCACCGTACTAAATCGGTGGCTGATCAGCACGGCGGATTTGCCCTGCATGAGTTCGGCGAAGCGGACGAACACCTCGTGTTCGGCGCGGGCGTCGAGGGCGGCGGTGGGTTCGTCGAGGATCACCAGTTGGGCGTCGCGCATGTAGGCGCGCGCGAGGGCGACCTTTTGCCATTGGCCGCCGGAAAGTTCGGTTCCACCGGCGAAGCGTTTGCCCAATAGTTGCGCGTATTTTTTGGGTAACGTTTCCACCACTGTATCGGCCAGGCTTTTTTGCGCGGCGGCTTCGATTCGGCGGTCGTCTTCTTTGGCGTCAATGTTGCCGATGGCGATATTTTCGGCGGCGGTCATGGTAAATCGCGCGAAATCCTGAAAAATAATGCCGATTTCCCGGCGCAAATCTACCGGGTCATAATCGCGCAAATCCACGCCGTCGAGCAGGATGCGGCCTTCCGTCGGCTGGTAGAGGTTGGCGAGGAGTTTGACGATGGTCGTTTTTCCGGCGCCATTTTCGCCCACGAGCGCCAGTTTTTCGCCAGGATGGAGCGTGAAGGAGAGGTGGCGCAGCGCCCATTTTTCGCTCTCGACGTATTTAAAACCTACATTTTCAAACGTAAATCCTGCGCGAATGGGTCGCGGAACCGGCAAGCCCTTGCCGCGCCCGGCTGCCAGAGGCTTGATTTCAAAAAAATCGAACAAATCCTGCAGGTACAACGCAGTTTCGGCGATGCGGGCAAAACGCGCCACCATGCCTTGCAGCAGACTTTGCAAACGCCCGAAAGCGCCGGCTAAAAAGGTGAGCGTGCCGATGCTGATTGCGCCTGCGACGGCCTGCCAAAGCACGAACGCGTACGCGCCGTAATACGAGGCGATGCCCAGGGCGGAAAACAGACTGCCCCAAGCGGCCCGTTTGACGGCCAATGTCCGATTGGCCAGATAATACCGTTCCGAAATGCGCCGGAACCGCTCGGCGATAAAATGCTCCAGTCCAAAAATCTTGATTTCCTTGGCGGTTTCATTGCTCGCCCCGATATAGCGGAGATAGTCAATTTCCCGACGCTCGGGCGTCCAGGAGCGCGTCAGCGAATACGACTCCTGGTTGAATTTATTTTCTCCAATAAAAGAAGGCACGACGGCCAGCAGCAAAATGAGCAACAGCCAGGGATTGAAGGCGATCAGGCCGCCGGCCAGAAACAAAATAGAAATAAAATCCTGGGCCTGCGAAAGCACCATGCTCATCAGCACCGTGCGGCCGGCGGTTTGCATGCGCGCACGCTCGAGCTTGTCGTAAAAAACCGGATCTTCGAATTGATACAAGTCCAACGTGGCGGCATGTCGGATGATGCGCTCGGAAGATTCGTTGCTCACCAAATCGCCCAAGAGGCTGTCAGCCAGCGTCACCCCCCGCCCAAGCAAACTGGAAAAAACCGCCAGACCGAACTCCAATCCCGCCCAAAACCAAACCGGATGCGCCAGGGAAGCGGGCGGGGGCAGGGTGCCGGGCGACTGGATAGCTTGGACGACGACGTCTATGATCTCTTTACCGACGTACAGTTGGGACAGCGGTACGCCGGCCTGTACGGCGCGCAGCAGGATGTTGAGCGCGGTCAGTCCGGGCGACACCGACCAGATCAAGCGGAAGAAGCGGGGGATATTGCGAAAAGCAGAAAACATGAGGGCAGCGGAGCGTGGTTTCACCTTCCGGCGGGCCGGCTTGGCGTTTGATGGGGTAAAGATCGGAAAATTCCGGGAGAGAGGGTATATTATAAGTCCGTGAAAGCCCCGTTAAGCAAAAAAATATTTTGTTTGACTGCCTTTTTTTTTGATTTTTTTAGAAAAAATCAAAAAAAAAGGCAGTCAAAAATTATTTTATTTCGCCGCCGGAGGCGGCGAAATACTTGTGACACACCCTCATTCTGTGGGATTTATTATTCCCTGCGGGCGCCCCCCTCCAGTTTTACCGTACTGTCCGAGTCGTTCATAATTCGGGCATTTTCGCGGGCGAACACTCGGGCTTGGGCACCATTGTAGGCGGAAATATCCACCCGATCGGCGCGCCAGGCGGCGGCGGTGAGTCGGGCGCCATCGGAGAGCGCGACTTCGAGTTCGCGGCCGCGGCCGAAGAGTTCGAGCGAGCAGGGACCATTGAGCTGCGCCTCCAGGCGTTCGGCGTCGAGATAGGCCATTACTCGGGAGGCGCCGCGCGCGGAAATCGCGGCGCGGCCCTCGTCAAACCCGCGAATCGTTACTTCCCTGGCATTGTCGGCCAGGAGATCGGTAAATACCGGCGCTTCGATCCATATTTTGACTTGCGGCCCCACCGTTTTGCCGTTGGTGGTGATCGTCATTTTATCATTTGTGCGCAGGATATCTACTTTTTGCAGTTCGCTTTCCGGACCTTCCTTGCGCACGCTGAAGCGATCGGCCTTTCGAATTTCCACCTGGACATTGCCCTCTACTGCGAATGCGTCGTACGCCTCGCCGCCGCGGTAATCGGCGTCGCCGAGATGCGGGCAGTCGGTGCAGACCAATCCGTCTTTTGTCATTCGGAACGGCATGCCCGGGTAATTGCCGATGCGGTAGTCGCTGTCGGGATCGGCATATTCCACATCCCACACGTGCACGTTTACATCTTCTTCCAGCGCGATATACTTTCCGGGCGGCACGAGGAGCGTAACGACCAGGTTTTGGACGCGGAATTTTTTGCCTTTGGGCAGGGTATAATAATTGGGAATATACAGGACGTCTCCTTTGAGTATCGGCTCGAAGATCAAGTCCGCTGCATTTGACAGCGCCTCTTCCGGTGTTTCGCCGCGGGCGGTAATATTTTTTTGGACGGCAAATTTGCCGGTTTGGCTGACGCGAATGCGCACGTCCGGATACGTCCGGATTTGCAGATTTCCGTCGTGGAGCCGGATGCCGTCGCTATCGCCCCAGAAATCGTCGCCTTCCGCTTCTTCCAGGGTAGCCCATCGGATGCGCAGCGTATCGGAGGGTAGGCTGCCGAGTTCGGTTTGGACGCGCTGGGTACGGCTGTGGCGGAAACTTTTAAATCCGAGGCCGGCGAAGGAAAGTACGGCGAAGAAGGTGACGAACCACGCGATCGTCATGCCAATCCCGAGCCAGCTCGGCGCGCGAATTTTGAACGCCAGCCGTGCGATCAGCAGACCCAGGCCGACGGCGGGCAGCGCCAGCAACACAAAGATGCCCGTCATGGCCGCATAGCTGCCGGACTTAGAGAACGGGCTGAAAAAATCCACATAGGGTGTAGCGGCCATCAGGCCCCAGAAACCGGCGATCCAACTGACAAACAGCGAAAAAAGCAGGACGGCAGCGAGGAAAAGCAAGAACATCAGGCCGAATCTTGCAAATAGTTTCACGACCAGTCCAAATGTAGAGCCGATAAACCCGACGATGCCCGACAGGGCGTTTCGGCCTTTATCAAGCCCGTTTATCCCGCTTTTTTTTTTCGAACTGCCATATTGATTGACTTTATCGCCGAGGCGCTCGAAGCCGTCTTCGATTTCGCGGGCGATATTGTCCACGTTGATCGGTTCGCCGCGCATGGCTAGTCGCTCGGCGGCGGTACGAGCAGGCGGTACCAGAATCCACAGGATGATATAGGCAGGTATCCAGAAGCCGGCGGACAGGAAGGTGAGGAGTACAAATACGAGGCGCATCCAGACGGGATCGGCGATGCCGAAATAGGCGGACAGCCCCGAGCAGACGCCGCCGGCGATCTTCTCTTCCTCGTCGCGGAAAAGGCGTTTACCGGTTCGGATAGCGCCGGCGCCGGCATTGCCGCCCATGGCCCGGCGGTTGTCAATGGGCTCTCCGCCGAAATCCTCGGGTTTGCCCATAATGCCGACCGCCGTCTCCACATCGGGCAGCATAACAATAGTACGGCTGCCCAATTCGGCGGTGAGCAGTTCGCCGAGGCGATTTTCGATGTCGGTCAGAATTTCGTCGCGGCCTTCGCTGGCGCTGAAACGGTGTCGGATGCTGTCGAGATAAGCCGACAAATACTCGAACGCATCGTCGTCTATGGTAAAAGCGAAACCGCCCAGATTGATATTGAGAATCTTATTCATAATGAAGATAAGGTGATAGTGCGTGAAGTGTGGTTGTTCGATTGGCGGGAGGCCGTTTTGATGTTTATCCGGTTGCAGGTGGGGCTTCCCCGGCGGCGGTATGTCCGATCGTTTGGCCGACGGATTGTACCAATTGTTGCCAGCTTTCCGACAGCCCTTGCAGGAAAAGCCGACCCGCGTCGGTGATGGTAAAATATTTGCGCGGCGGCCCGGCGTTGGATTCGCGCCACGAGTAGGTGACGCTACCCTCGTTTTTAAGTCGGGTGAGCAGCGGATACAGCGTACCTTCCACCACGATCAGATCGTTGGCTTTTAGCCGCGCGATGATATCGCTGGGATACACCTCCTCTTCGGCGATGATCGCCAGGATGCACAACTCCAGTACCCCTTTCCGCATTTGCGCCTTGGCATTTTCTAAGTCCATAATCGCTTAATTTGTAGTTCCTGTAATTGATTTCCCGAGCGTTTGATCTATTTCCCGGAAATGACCATGCAAAGATATGGCTTTTAAAAGGTATCATGCAATACATAGAACCAAATTTTACCCTGTACTATCCATAATACTCGACGAACGGACAAAAAAGCGGCACGAACAGCCGGCCGACCGGCTTTCAACCGGATGTCGGCTACTTTTTTTCAGCCTTTTTTGAATAATTAGTTGGATTGCCTTACCTTTGCAGCCCGATTTAAAAAACAAGTGGTTATGGATCCGTTTATTGCGTATTCCATCCCGATCCAGGGTTTAAAAGTTGGTATTCACCACTTTCGCTATGCCTTGGATCAGGATTTTTTCCGCCACTTCGAGGACACGCCGATTGGGGTAAGCCTAATAGATGTGGAGATGGAGTTAGACAAACGGTCTGACATGTTTTTGCTGGAATTTTCGATCGCGGGCTGGGTTGAGGTTATTTGTGATCGCTGTACGGCGCTAATTAAACTGCCGGTATCTATCCAGAGCCGTTTGATCGTAAAATACGGCGATGCGGAAGGCGAGACGGAAGACGAGGTGGTTTTCATTCACCGCGAAACCTCGCACTTCAACGTATCGAAATACCTGTACGAATTTTCGGTATTGGCTATGCCGATTACGAATACGTACGATTGCGAAAACGACCCGAATCCGCCGTGCAACCGCGAAGTGTTGCAATATCTTGAGCACGACGACGCATCGAAGAAAAACAATCCGGTGTGGGACGCGCTCAAGGATATTAAAACAGAAGAGTAACTAAATAGTCGGGCCATGGAAAAACAGCCATTTTGAGCCAGTTTTCCAACCGATAAGTTAGTCATGATAAAAAAGTAAAATAATTATTGCGTCATGCCAAATCCTAAATGGCGGCACTCGAAGCGCCGCAAACGCGCTCGCCGCACGCACTACGTCACGGGAGTCCCACAGCTGGCTACCTGCTCCACGACTGGAGAGCGCCACCTTTTCCACCACGCCTATAAAGTGGATGGCGATCTGTACTATCGTGGACAAATTCTGATTCCGGGCACCCCGGTTGAAGAAATGAGTTAGCGCTTGTTCGGGGTTTTCTGCCGGGCTTGGAATTTGTGTTTCCGACCCGGCAGGAAAATCTGAACAAGCGCTGCGCCACGCTGCACTTATTTTTTTAGTAGCCTCCCGTCCTGACTCGTTCGGATAAGTGGGGCTTTATTTATTTGTATTGCCATGAAAAATATACACAACACGCCCAACGGCCCGCTTCCAATCGGACCTTACAACCAGGCAACGTCCTGGAACGGCCTACTGTTTGTCTCCGGCCAAATCGCGATAAACCCGGCAACCAACGATCTCGTCCTGGACAGTATCGAAGCGGAAACGCATCAGGTACTCCGCAACGTACAGGCTATCCTCGAGGCCGCGGGTTCTAGTATGGATCAGGTGCTTAAGGCCAGCGTATTTGTGAAGGACATGAATCTTTTCAGCCGGATCAATGCGGTATATGCCGAGTATTTCGCGCAGGAAACAGCGCCCGCCCGCGAATTGGTGCAGGTGGCAGAACTCCCCAGGTTTGTCAATATCGAAATCTCCGTCATCGCCGTAAACGGCAATCCCCAATAGTATGAAACGCATTTTATCCGCCATCCAGCCCACCGGCGACCTCCACATCGGCAACTACTTCGGCGCAGTGCAAAACTGGGTGCGCCTGCAGGAAAACTACGACTGCGTGTTCGGCGTGGTGGACTACCACTCCATGACCATGCCGTACAAGGCCGATCAACTCCGGGAAAATACCTGGAAAATGACGATGTATCTGCTGGCCTGCGGCATCAAACCGGAAAATCTGTTTATCCAGAGCCTGGTGCCGGAGCATATTGAACTGGGCTGGGTGCTGAGCTGCGTGAGCGCGTATGGCGAACTGACGCGGATGACGCAGTTTAAAGACAAAAGTGATCAGCTTAAGGAGACGGATAAAGACGCGTTCATCAGCCTGGGACTCTTCGCGTACCCGGTGCTGCAGGCGGCGGATATCCTGATTTATCGGGCGGATTATGTGCCGGTCGGAAAAGACCAGGAGCAGCACCTCGAACTCTCGCGGAATATTGCCCAGCGCTTCAATAACCAGTTTGGAAAAGAATATTTCGCACTGCCCGAACCGCTGTTCACCGAAACGCCGAAAATCCTGTCGCCCGCCGACCCGAACCGCAAAATGAGCAAAAGCCTGGGCGAAAAACACTATATCAATCTCTTCGGCGAGGACGAACGCGTGCGCAAACAAATTAAATCGGCCGTGACGGATACCGGCGA
>JAUMBL010000019.1:0-44923 GCA_032115775.1 Saprospiraceae bacterium
ACCATCGCCACGCTCGCCGACTGCCGCATTGATATCCTGGAAACCAGCGGCGCGTTTGGCGCCGCAAAGGCGGCAGGCGTAGCGATCAGCGCGTTCGATTCCCTGCAACAGGCGGTGGAAAATACCCAATGCGTGGCAGTTTTCGAACCCCAAACCGAAAACGCCCAATACCTCGACGCCTTTTACCGCTGGAACAAAGCCCTCGAAACTGCACTGGAAAAATCCCCTGGCGCCAACCCGTAAAGTCCTGCCCGTTCGCCCGCCGCAGCGGCTTCTTTCCAATTTTATAATACGCTCTACAATGGCATACTTTCAACACATCCGCTCTATTCCGTTTGAAGGACGGGACACCGACAACCCGCTGGCTTTCCGTTGGTATGACGCCAACCGCCTGGTGGGCGACAAAACCATGCGCGAACACCTCCGATTCGCCATGGCGTGGTGGCATACCCTCGGCGGTACCGGCGCCGACCCATTCGGTCAACCCACGAAAAATTTTCCCTGGCTCCAACACCCCCAACCGCTCGATCAGGCAAAAGCTAAACTCGACGCGGGCTTCGAACTGATGGAAAAACTGGGTCTGCGATACTACTGCTTCCACGATTTTGACCTCATTCAGGAGGGCGACTCCCCCACAGAAAACCGCAAACGCCTGGACGCCATCTCCGACTACGCGCTGGAACAACAGCGCGCCCGCGGCTTCCATCCGCTCTGGGGAACCGCCAACCTCTTCGCACACCCCCGCTACATGAATGGGGCGATGACAAACCCGGATTTCCAGGTGGTGGCCAAAGCCGCAGAACAGGTGAAAAACGCCCTCGATCTCACCATCAAACTCGGCGGCGAACACTATGTCTTCTGGGGCGGCCGGGAAGGCTACGCTACCCTACTGAATACGGATATGAAACGGGAGCTCGATCATGCAGCGCGCTTTTTGCACCTCGCCAAGGACTATGCCCGCGCCCAAGGCTTCAAAGGGTACTTTTTCATCGAGCCCAAACCCATGGAACCCAGCAAGCACCAGTACGATTTCGACGCCGCCACCAGCATTGGCTTCCTGCGCGAATATGATCTCCTGGCTGATTTTAAACTCAATGTGGAAGTCAACCACGCCACCCTCGCGCTCCACACCTTCCAGCACGAACTCCAAGTGGCCGCAAACGCCGGCATGCTCGGCAGCATTGACGCCAACCGGGGCGATTATCAAAATGGTTGGGACACCGACCAGTTTCCGGTAAACGTCTTCGAGCTGACCGAAGCCATGCTGGTGATTCTGGATGCCGGCGGACTTCCCGGCGGCATCAATTTCGACGCAAAAACCCGCCGCAATTCCACCGACCCGGAAGACATTTTCTACGCACACATCGGCGGAATGGACGCCTTCGCCCGTGCCCTGCTCGCCGCCCACCAAATTCTCGAACATTCTCCCTATCGCCGCTGGCGGGAAGCGCGCTACCAGTCGTTCGATACGGAACAGGGCAAAGCGTTTGAATCCGGCCGACTAAGCTTCGAAGCGCTCACCCAAGTAGCAGCGGCCGCCGAAGAGCCGAAGCCCGCCAGCGGCCGCCAGGAATTATTTGAAAATTTGATCAATCAATATCTGTAAACGCAAAGCCTGCGCTACAATTCCCCGGTCTTGCGCGCCGGTTGCTTTTTTCGATCCCAGATCCGCTTTACAGGAAAATCATAACCAAATGTAACAAAAAAGAGATTGGCGGAATAATTGGCGTACGGCCGGATCGTGTTGCCCTGCTCGTCCGTTGTGACGTAGTCTTTATTAAAAAAATTATTCAAGAAATACTGGGCTTTAATGCTGAAACGCTCATTAAAATGGATACCGGCAAAAACGGCGGAAGTAAAAGTTTCTACCCGCTCGCTGAACCATTCCCGCTTTCTGATCTTCCGATCGCGATCCCCATCGGCAAAGAATTTTTCCTTGTAATGAAACGGATACCCGACTTCGCCGCCGAAATACACAAAACGGTCGCGCTTCATATCGCCGAATTTAAAACCAACCGGCAGCCCAAGCATATACACCCGGCGTTTGAATTTATCCTCCTGGTTGATGGAATCCCGGGTAATCAGGCCGATATTCCGGATATTCCAGCCCAGGTACAGGCCGCCGAAATCGGCGTAATCCCAATTCAAATTAGAGCCAAAGTTGAACACTGGGGAAAATCGCAGAATCGGACGGACTTCCCGGCCGTCCATTTCCACCGATGCCAGCGAAAAAATACCCGCATCGCCGCCGGTGGTTGTGTACCATATCTTGCGGGTAGCCGGCGACTGGCTAATTGCCGGAACGGAGAAAAGAAGAAAACACAAAATTCGAAAAATCATAGTGGACGTGTTATTTGTTACCGTGTAAAATATTTCCCTATTGCACTTGGTATGGACTTGCGGGCGCTACCAGATAGACATCATCCCCACTCCATGGGTTGCAATTTCCGGCCATATTTTGCAATTAATCAAAAAATTAATACCACTTTAACAAAACGGCTAAAAATAGTCGCGCCACCGGGTAGCGATTGTACCGCGGCTGCCTACCTTTGTCCAAAATACCATGAACTGGAAAATACTTCCCATCCTGCTGCGGAAAGAGTTCCTTTTGGAGTTCCGGCAGCGATACGCCATCAGCGGCATCATACTGTACGTATGCAGTATGGTGTTCGTGGTGTATATTGCCGCGCTGCGGGCTACGCCGCCCGTGTGGAACGTGCTCTTCTGGCTGATCGTGCTTTTTGCCTCCATCAACGGAGTGGTAAAAAGTTTTGTCCAGGAAAGCGGAAACCGCCAGCTGTACTATTACCAAATTGCGGAACCCGTGGCGCTTCTGGTGGCCAAGATCATATACAACACGGTGTTGCTGTTGGTGCTCAGCGCCCTAGCATTTGTTCTATACGGACTGGTGGCGGGCAATCCGGTGAAAGACCTGCCGCTTTTTCTGCTGATCCTGGTTTTGGGCAGCAGCGGCTTTTCGATCGCTTTTACGTTTATCGCTTCGATCGCCGCCAAAGCCAACAACAGCGCCACTTTGATGGCGATTTTGAGCTTTCCCGTGATACTCCCCATGCTGCTCACCCTCATCCGACTGTCGTCCATCGCTTTGCGGCTGATGCAGGACACCGCGTACATGCGCGATATTTTGAATTTATTAGCAATTGACATAATCTTAGTTACGCTTACCGTTGTCCTGTTTCCCTATATTTGGAAGGATTAATTTTTTATATATGTGGTGGAAAAGCCTTTCCGTTGTTCTGATTTTGTACGTTTTGATCGCCGGTCTGTTGGTTCCGTTAAAATCCGGTATTGAGCGCGTATCGCCGGATGCGCTGCGCTGCGGTGATACAGTCGCCCTCCGGTTGTATGGCTACAATACATTTTTTGCCAAAAACGGCGACGAGGCGCTGCGCGTCTGGCTGACGTTCGACGACCGACACGCCATACAGGCCGAATCGGCGCAGGCAATCAACGATACGATTCTGGAAGCCCGGTTCCGCTTGCCAGACTATCTGCCGAAAGGAAAAACATCGGCGTATCTGAACGTAATCGCCGACCACCCGGAGGCAGGCGCGTCGATTTTGCCGGCCGGCGTGGAAATCCGGCGCAACGAGGCCGGTTCGGAAAATGGTCGAGCTGACAGCCTCTGGCGTCTGCATCCAGTCGAAAACCTGCACGTACAGACAGGTTTTTCGTATCCCTACCAAAACGTGATCTATGAAACAATCCGCAATACGTATTTTCACGTTCCCATGTGGTTTGCATTGATGTTTCTGTTCACATCCTCCGCCTGGTTCAGCCTGAAGTACCTGCGCGATGCCAGGCAGGAATACGACCGAAAGGCGGCCGCTTATGCAGAATCCGGCTTGCTGTTCGGCCTGCTGGGACTCGTAACCGGCATGATTTGGGCAAATTACACCTGGGGGCAGCCGTGGAGCAACGATATCAAGCAACTAATGACGGCGGTAGCCCTGCTTATCTACCTGGCCTATTTTATTCTGCGGCGCTCCTTCGACGACCCGCAAAAGGGCGCCCGGCTGGCTGCCGCCTATAATATCTTCGCTTTTGCCTCCCTGATCCCGCTGCTGTATATCGTGCCGCGTATGTTTGCCAGCCTCCACCCCGGCGCCACGGGCAACCCCGCCTTCGGATCGCAAGACTTGGACAATACCATGCGCGCCGTTTTTTATCCGGCAATTATCGGCTGGACTTTGCTCGGATATTGGGTTGCCGAACTGCGATTCCGAATTCAAAGATTGGAAGATAAAAAAATGGGTTTAGATTAAAAGTAACTACTTAGCCGGTCGCGTCTGAGACAAAAAAGGATCCATTTTTTGCCAGGCGAAGCGATTTTTTGCAGGCCGTAGCAGCGCTACGGTCAAAAAAAATTGCGAAGTATGGCGGAAAATGGGACTTTTTGGGCCAGACAGCGAGCCGGCTAAGTAGTTACGATTAAAAAAAGGCGCCGAAAAATCGCGATTTTCGACCGTTTAAAAACGAAAATCAAGCATTTTGTAAACTTTTTTAAAGTTAAATAAGATGAAATTTTTTAAAATAAGAAATTTTTTACTAATTATTTTGTCGCTTCTCCTATCTTTGCCCCCGGCGCTCGCAGCGGGCAATCAGGATTTCATGCGGGAAACCGGAAAAATCAACGTCGTCGTTGCCGTATTGTTGATCATTTTTCTCGGAATCCTAGGGTATCTGATTCGGCTGGAGCGCAAGCTAACCAATTTCGAACGCCAAATTCATGACGATCATGAGTGGACAAATTAGTTTCTTCGACAGCGTAAACGATTACGTAACCGATGCCGCCAGGTACACGGACATCCCCGGCGGCTTGTTAGAACAAATCAAAGCCTGCAACCTCGTGTTGCGTATCCGGTTCCCGATCCGCGTCGGGAATGATTACCAAGTGATTGACGCCTATCGGGTGCAGCACAGCCACCACCGGCTCCCGACGAAAGGCGGTATTCGCTATGCCGAATCCGTAGATCAGGACGAAGTCATGGCGCTGGCCGCCCTGATGACCTACAAGTGCGCGCTTGTGGACGTGCCCTTCGGCGGCGCAAAAGGCGGGATCAAAATCAATCCCGCAAACTACACCATCGACCAACTGGAAAACATCACCCGCCGCTACACCACAGAACTGATCAAGAAGAACTTTATCGGCCCGGGCATTGACGTGCCGGCACCCGACTACGGAACCGGCCCGCGCGAAATGGCCTGGATTCTTGATACCTATCAGGCATTCCGCCACGGCGAAATTGACTCGATCGGTTGCGTAACCGGCAAACCGGTCACGCAAAACGGCATCCGCGGCCGCAGCGAAGCAACCGGTCGCGGCGTCTTCTACGGCCTCCGGGAATGTGTCTCCTACGCCGACGATATGCAGGCAATCGGACTCACCACCGGTATGGCCGGTAAAACGATGGCCATCCAAGGCCTCGGAAACGTGGGCAGTAATACCGCGCTGATCAGCCAACTCGAAGGCGATGTGAAAATCATCGCCGTCTCCGAACGCGAAGGCTCGATCATGGATCCAAACGGAATCCATATCGAAAATCTGCTGAAATTCCGCAAAGAAACCGGCTCAATTATCGGATTCCCCGGCACGAAGCATATCGGCGACCCCTTGGCAGTCCTAGAAGTCGAATGCGATATCCTGGTGCCGGCCGCGCTGGAAAATCAGATTACCGCCGCCAACGCGCCCCGCGTAAAAGCAAAAATTATCGCGGAGGCAGCCAACGGCCCCATCACGGCAGATGCAAATCCCATCCTGCTCGCTAAAGGTATCGTGATCCTGCCGGACTTTTACATCAACGCCGGCGGCGTAACGGTGTCGTACTTCGAATGGCTGAAAAATCTCTCGCACCACCGCTTCGGCCGGCTCGAGAACCGCTTCCAGTCGAACGCCTTCCAAGGTATCCTTGGCAAAGTGGAAGAGTTCACCGGCAAGTCGCTGTCCGATCGCGACAAACACTTCCTTTCCCGCGGCGGCACGGAAATCGAACTGGTGAATTCCGGCCTGGAAGATACCATGATCAATGCCTACCAGCAAATTCGAGATACCCACAAACAACACACCGGTATCCCCGACCTGCGCACGGCTGCTTTCGTCTGCTCGCTCAAAAAAATTGCTTCCGACTACGTCGCTATGGGTATCTTCCCCTAACAGAAGAATTTTCCCCTGTTTTAGGTTGAATCAACGGACTTTGTTTTGCGTATTGCAGAACCAACCCGGTGGTTCAACCTTTTTTTTTGCCCCAAATTTATTTTGGCTGTTTGAGCAAATATTTTTTGGCAAATCATCGTTTTAGTCATAAAATTGACATTTTATTAACCTTTTGAGGCCGCAAAATGCCTTTTTAACAAAATTTACAAAGGTAATTCGATTTTTCGCTTGCAAATTATTTTATAAAGCCATACCTTTGGGGAAATTTTCAAGACCGAAATATTATTTCACTAATCCTGTATCACGATGTCGGAAAAACTGGATAAAATTGATTTGAAAATCCTGAAAATCCTTCAGGAAAACAGCAAGATCACGAACCTGGATCTCTCTAAAAAGATCGGCCTCTCCCCTGCTCCTACCCTGGAGCGCGTAAAGAAGCTGGAGCAAAGCGATATCATCCAAAGCTACCACGCCCAGGTCAATCCGCAAATGATGGGACTGAACGTCAAAACGTTCGTGCTTGTATCACTTGCCTGGAAACGCGAAAATGCGCTGAATAACTTCCTAGATAAGATCACGCGCATTGACGAAATCACGGAATGTTATATTATTACCGGAGAAGCGGATTTTCTTATGAAAATAATCTGCAAGGACATTCCCACCTACGAGCAGCTGCTGTTTAAAACACTGAGCCAAATCGAAGAAATCGAACGCCTCAAGACGCTGATGACGCTCTCCACGGTGAAAGATTCAAAGATTCTGCCGTATAACTACGACGAGGCTTAGGTTTCTCGGGGGTTACTCCTCCGCCTTTAATCGGTAAGAACCGCTTGCAAGGCGCTTTCGGGCAAAATCGTAGTACGCCGGCGCCAGTTCGAAGCCCAGGTAGCGGCGGCCTTCCATCTGGGAGACCACCGCTACCTGCCCGGATCCCAGAAAAGGATCCAGCACCACGTCCCCCGGCTCGCTGCTGTAAGCCAAGATTTTTCGGATAATCTCGGCGGGCAGCTTGGTCGGCGTCTTTACGTCGCCGGTCCAGTACTCCCGCGGTATTTGCCACACGTCTTCTTTGTCTTTGTAATGCGCGCTGCCGCCCGACGGCCGCCGCTCTTCCTTACCGAATCGCGCGTAAGGGTAAAATTTCCGTTTTTTGTCGTCCAGGCACGCGTACAAAATGTGGTAGTGGGAATTCACGTACCGACGCTTGGTAACCAATCCAAATTGATACTGCCAAATCAAATGATTGACGAGCGTGAACTCCAACTCGTCCAGCACAATCAACATATCTTTCAGGTAATTCCAGCCGGAAAAAATGTACAATCCGGCGCTCGGTTTCATCACGCGCCGAACTTCCGACAGCCAGGCTCGGGTAAACTGCAGGTAGTCCGTGCCCGCAATTTCATTGTACCCCTCTAAAACGCTGGCGTTCTTTCGGTTGTAGTTCGCCCGGCGCGCGCCAAACGCAATGCCGAACGGCGGATCGGTGATCACCAAATCTACGCAGGCGTCCGGCAAATGCCGCGCCATTCCGGTAATACAATCTTCGTTGAAAATTTGATCGTTCATCCTATTCAAAATCCGGACTGTACAGATTTCAGGCTCAAAGCAAGCTCCAAATTTCCAAATCGTCAAACATTTTAAAAAAAATAATTCCGCGTATGCGCGGCACAGCGGGCGAAAGTAAAAAGAACGCATTTGTCGGCCGACTGGCGCCATACCGGGCGACAAACCAGGAAAGCGCAATAAAAATACCAGAACCCGTCCGGAATATTCGGTTTACATCGGGATATTCAATATGTTTGCCGCGCCAAAACAAAATGCTATTTTGTTTGTACAAGTAGTAGGTCAGTGCATAAAAATTGCCGACCCTGCTGCGCAAATACTTTTAAATCTCCTGTCTGATGCGTTTACTGTACACGCTTTTCCTGCTCGCAGCGCTCGCGCACACGAGCCTCCACGCACAAACCGGCGAAGACTCCACCGCCGCTTATATCCGGGAACATTTCACCAAAAAAGAGGTGATGGTTCCGATGCGCGACGGAGTCAAACTGTTTACATCGGTGTATATGCCGAAGGATACGACCAAAATCTACCCAATCCTGCTCTGCCGCACGCCGTACTCCTGCGCGCCGTACGGAGAAGATGCCTACAAAACGCGCTTTCAAAATATGCACCTGGCGAAAGAAGGCTATATTTTCGTTTTTCAGGACGTGCGCGGACGATACATGAGCGAAGGGGAATTTGTGGACGTTCGCCCCTTCAATCTCGTCAAACGCCCGGCTAAAGATATTGACGAAGCCAGCGATACCTACGACACGGCCGACTGGATGCTGAAAAATCTCGCACGCAACAACGGCCGAATCGGGGTGTATGGTATCTCGTATCCAGGTTTCTACGCCACCATGGCCATCCTCTCCTTCCACCCGGCAATCAAAGCGGTATCGCCCCAGGCACCGGTAACCGATTGGTTTATGGGCGACGATTTCCACCACAACGGGGCGTTTTTCCTCATGGACGCTTTCTCCTTCTACTCGGGTTTCGGAAAACCCCGCCCCACCCCCACCACGGAAAGCGCGCCCGGATTTTCGGACTACAACACCCCGGACAATTACGATTTTTACCTCAAAACCGGGGCTTTGCGCAATTTCAACCGCCGCTACCTCGAGGGCGGAATCCCCTTCTGGAATGAACTAATGCAACACCCCGACTACGACGCCTGGTGGAAGGCGCGAAACCCGCGCCCGCACCTCAATGGCGTTAATACGGCCGTGCTTACGGTCGGCGGTCACTTTGACGCCGAAGATTGTTTCGGCGCCTGGAGATTGTACGAAGCGATTGAAAAACAAAACCCCAACTCCGTGAGCAATCGGCTCGTCATGGGCCCCTGGTGCCACGGCTGCTGGGCGCGCACGGACGGCGACCGACTGGGCAATGTCAGCTTCGAACAAAATACCAGCGCGTTCTTTCAAAAAGAAATTGAATTCAAGTTTTTTGAATATCACCTCAAAGACCAGGGCAATATGACGCTACCGGAGGCCTTTATCTTTGAAACGGGCAGAAATACCTGGACAACCTACGAGCAATGGCCCCCGGGCAATGCCACTCCGACTAAGTTTTTCTTCCAATATAAAGGCGGCCTGAGCGCTACGGCGCCCACCGACTCGTCCGCGGTGTTCGATGAATATATTAGCGACCCGGCTAAACCGGTGCCCTACACCGAAGACGTCCACCTCCGCCGTACCAATGCCTATATGACCGACGACCAGCGCTTCGCCGCCCGCCGGCCTGATGTACTGACCTACGACAGCGGCACGCTCCGATCCGACCTCACCGTCACCGGCACCCTGACAGCCGAACTATGGGTCAGCACCACCGGCACAGACGCTGATTTCGTCGTGAAACTAATAGACGTATTCCCGGACACCCTGAAAACACGTTCGAACAACGTCCCCCTGGGCGGCTATCAAATGCTCGTACGCGGCGAAGTGATGCGTGGCCGCTACCGGAACAGCTTCGAAAAACCAGAGGCGTTCAAGCCCGGCCAGCCTACGCTGGTGCGTTTTGAACTGCCCGACATCGCGCATACGTTCAAGGCCGGACACAAACTCATGGTCCAGGTGCAAAGCAGCTGGTTCCCACTGGTAGATCGGAACCCGCAGCAGTTTGTCAATATCTATGAAGCAAAAGATGAAGATTTTATCAAGGCGACGCATCGGATCTACCGCGATGCAAAATACCCCTCGGGGATCATTTTGCCCGTGAAACGATAGTGCTGCCACGCCGCTAATACGCGATGCCATGAAAAAACGACTGACTACGCTGAAATTTTTATTCGCAATCTTCCTTTTTGCCTGCGCCGGCCGCCTCGCGGGTCTGGACGCCGGGGTGTCTTTTGCGGTTTTCGCCACGCCCGAACACCCCTATCTGGAAGTCAACCTGGAAATTGCAGGCGCCTCTCTGAAATATCAGTATCTGGACAGCACGCGCATGCAGGGCGCAGTGGAAATCCTGATCCTGATACGGCAGGGCGAACGAATCGCCAATTTCGAAAAATACGTGCTGACAGGCCCGGTGTCCGACCGACCGCAATCGCTCCTGGACGTCAAGCGCCTGATGGTGTCCAATGGCGAATATGAACTCGAGGTGGAAATCCAGGATTTGAACGATCCGCAAAACAAGGATAGTTTCAAATCCCCGCTGTCCGTCCAAATCGGCTCGGATTTATACCTCACCGACCTGGTGTTGTTGCGGGATTTCCGACCCGACGAATCGGAAAGTCCCTTTACAAAAAACGGGCTTTATTTGGAACCGCTGCCCTTCCATTTTTACGACCGGGCGGCGCGCACGCTCGCGTTTTACGCAGAGATCTACCACTCCAATGCTGCAATTAAAGATGATTCCTACACTATGCGGTACCTCTTGCAGGAAGAACTCGGCAACGGGAACGTCAGGCTCGTCTCCAGCGGCGTTCGGCAAAAACGCCCAGCCGTCATAGATGCGATCGTGGCCCCCATGGATATCGCCCAGCTTAAAAGCGGGAATTATTCCCTGACGCTGGAAATACGCAACAAACTCAACGAACTGCTCGCAAGCCGGAAAGTCGTTTTCCAACGCAGCAATCCCTTTCAGGATATTACAGAAACCGAGATCACCGATGAATTGCTGTCCAGCCAATTTGTGGAAGGATTACAGGAAGACTCCCTGCGCTACAGCCTGCGCGCCATCGCGCCGCATATCCGCGGCGACGAACTAGAGGTGTTGAAAAATCTGGTGGCTCCAGGCGCCGACCTGCGGGGCATGCGCGCCTTTTTGTTTCGCTATTTCATCCGCCGCAACGCCAACAATCCGGAGGAAGAATACCAGCAGTATATGGAACTGGTCCGGGTAGTGGATAACCAGTTCCACAGCGGTTTTCGGTACGGCTTTGAAACCGATCGGGGTCGGATATTCCTGAAATACGGTCGTCCGGACGATTTAGTGCATGTCGAAGACGACCCTTCCGCGCCACCCTACGAGATCTGGATTTACTATAATTTTCCGCTCACCAAGCAGAACAACGTAAAATTCCTGTTTTACAACCCGACCCTTGCAGGCGACGACTTCGTCCTGCTGCACTCCACCGCCCGCGGAGAAATCAACAATCCCCGCTGGGAGCGGGATTTGTACCAGCGCAACGCCGGGCAGCAATTTGACGGCGCGAACACCCACGATGCGACCCGGATGCAGGGGAATGTCGCGCGGTATGCGCGGCAGTATTTTGAGGATTATTAAGGCGTGTTCGCTGAGGTATCTACTATTCGGCTCGCTGTTTGGCCAAGCAGGAACTGTTTTCTGACTCCGACACAACCGGCTACGTAGTTACCGCCAATCGTCTTCAGTTTCGATCCTCCTTCGATTCATTCCGCCGCTCCATATACTCCTCCCAAATCGGCAGGTAATCGTAGGACAACAATACTTCGGTATTGTAGGCGCCCCAGGCGCCGTTCTCGAGGGCGAGGTTTAGGCGGCGTATGGAATTGGACGGTACCCGCATGACAATGATATGCCCATAACCCAGGGAAATATGCCAGGACAGCACCCGGCAGTCGGCCGGCGGAAATAACTCCCAAAAACCCTGCGCCTCCAGGCGGCGGCGGATTTCCGACAGGTTTTTATCCTGCTGGTGCCGGAGCATCACCGTGACCGTCACGCTGTCGGACTGCGCCGTAGGCGGGGGCGTGAGCGAGGGGCCGAATGCGCTGACGCCCTCCTGTTCGGGCGTTTGAGCGCCGAGCAGCGCGCCGGAAAAAATTGCTGCAAAAAAAATAAGTTTCCACTTCATGTGAAGAACTGTTTTTGATGACCCGGCCGTCGGTTTTTACGCATTTTTCGCCTTTTTGAGGGCAAAAAGACAGATTTTTACGCGAAAGCCCTGCCGGAAAAGTCGTTCTGTACAGGCAAAGATAGGTTTCGAAATAATAGTTGCCGGAAAATCAGTTTGAAAAAAACTTTTTGCTGCTATTTTTGCCTCCGTACTAATTTATTCCACGATGCGAAAACATCCAGCTGCGTTGACTTTCCTTTTTTTCACCGAAATGTGGGAACGCTTCGGGTATTACCTGATGATCGGTATCTTTTTTCTATACATGACGACGGAAACCAAGGCCGGCGGCCTCGGTTTTGAGCGCGACGTGGCCTCCGATGTGTTCGGCACCTTCATCGCCTTGGTGTACGTGACGCCGTTTATCGGTGGTTTGATAGCAGACCGGGTGCTCGGTTTTCGGCGCAGTATCGTGCTGGGCGGCTTGCTTATGGGGTTGGGATACCTACTATTGGCGATCCCGAGCAACCTGACCACTTTTTATATTTCCTTGGGACTCATAATCCTGGGAAACGGCTTTTTCAAGCCCAACATTTCTACGCTCCTGGGTAATTTGTACAACGATGCGCGCTACCAGGATCAAAAAGACGACGGGTATAACATTTTTTACATGGGGATCAACATTGGTGCGCTTGTGTGCAACTTTGTTGCGGCCTATTTGCGCAATAATTACGGCTGGGGGTACGCGTTCGCAGCTGCTGGTGTGGGCATGTTTATCGGCGTTGCGGTGTTTCTATCGGGCATGAAACACACGGTGCATGCCGACGTGCGCCGAGAGTCCAATCCGGCGGAGGCAGGCGTGCTGACCCTGCTCTCTTCCGTGCTTTTGCCCGCACTGGTCACCGGGTTCCTGGCTTGGAATATACCGGGTAACCTGCTGGGCTCCGACTCTACCGATGCCTTCCTATTAGGCTCCTTGCCTATTGTGGGATTTTTTATCTGGATTTTGTGGAAAGCTCCCTTGGAGGAAAAGCCCCGCATCCGGGCTTTGTTAGCAATTTATGGTGTGGTGATTATCTTCTGGGCTGTATTTAAGCAAAATGGTACCGCGCTGACGACTTGGGCGCAGTTCTACACCGACCGTTCAATACCGGAATGGGCAGAAAAACCGGCTCGATATTTAGGTGCAGTAGAGGAAATATCAAACATACCGGATACCTTTCCCGCCTATGACAATCAATTCCGCACGCAGTTAGATCCGGCGACCGGCAAAATTGCCTTGGCGGTGACACCCCACCCCTATTTCCAAAACCTTAGGGAGGAGCAGCGCCCGCCCGCAGGCAGCACGGTTCAACTGATTTCTACCGAAATTTACCAATCCGTTAATCCCTTTTTCGTCATCCTCCTGACGCCGGTCGTCGTCTGGTTCTTCGGTTGGCTGCGCAAACGCAAACGCGAACCGAGCACGCCGGGCAAAATCGGATTAGGGCTGGTAATTTCCGCACTCTCTACGCTCGTCACGATCCTGGGGGTATATGCCTGCCACAACGGCGCTGAAAAAGCGTCCGATTGGTGGATCATCGGCACGTACGGCGTCATCACCATCGGCGAATTGTGCCTCAGCCCGATGGGACTCTCCATGGTGTCCAAAATGGCGCCTGCGCGCATCGCCGGATTGATGATGGGCGGCTGGCAGTTGGCGACCTCCATCGGCAATAAACTGAGCGGCCTGCTGGCGACGATGTGGGATCGCTACGACGATAAAGCAAATTTTTTCTGGGTGAATTTCATCCTGCTCACCATCGCAGCCGCCGGATTGTATGCGATGCTCCGGTGGCTGAAGCGTATTTTCCGGGAACAGGGAATCGGGTAGCAAGGGAGAAGAACCTGCGCGCGAAGCCCCTGTTTTCGACAGCACCAATCGGCCATTTTTTAGCCCCAAAAATGCGTTTTTGCTCCGATGAATTCAAAACGATCCGATCCGGTAGTAACACATTTGTAACATAAAAAAAACTTCACCATGACACTCAAACGCAAGGGCAACCTGAAACAGAAGGAGCGCGAACAAGAAGGTACCGAAACCAGAAAATTCCTGATGATCGTGGTTATTGCCACGCTGGCGCTGATGGTCTTGATGTACCTGATCATGGGTTGATGGAAGAAAACGGTTTGAAAACCGTTTTCAAGAGAGGCGACGCTTGTAATCGTTGTAGCCAAACTTCCGTACAAGATCCAGGACGCCGTTTTCGCGCCAGATCGCGATAGACGGATGGGTCACGCCGTTGAAGGTGGTTGTTTTGACCATCGTGTAGTGGATCATATCCTCAAATACGATCTTCTGCCCCACCTTCAGCGGCTGCTCAAACGCATATTCCATCATGAAATCTCCGCTCAGGCAGCTCACGCCGCCCAAGCGATACCGATTTTTTGCGCCTGCCTCCGGATGGGCGGAAGCGCCTCGCACGCGGGGGCGGTAGGGCATTTCGAGGGTGTCGGGCATGTGCGCCGTAAAGGATACGTCCAAAATAGCGGTACGCACGCCTTTGTTAGTCACAATATCGAGCACGGAAGCCACCAGCACGCCCGTATCCCAGGCGATCGCGCTGCCGGGCTCCAGGATGACCTCGAGGTTGGGATAGCGCGACTTGAACCCTTTGAGCACCTGAATCAGGTGCGACACGTCGTAACCCGCGCGCGTCATGAGGTGGCCGCCTCCAAAATTCACCCATTTCAGCATCGGCAAAAAACGACCGAAAAGCGCTTCAAAATGCGACAACGTTTTTTCCAAATCGTGGCTACTGCTCTCGCACAGCGTATGAAAATGCAAGCCCTCCACGCCCTCCGGAAGCCCTTTTTTGAAATGCTCGACCGCAGCGCCCAGGCGGGAGCCCGGCGCTGCCGGATTGTAGAGATCCACTTCTACCGGGGACCACTCGGGATTCACACGAAGGCCGGCGCTGACCGGCTCGGTATGACGTTCCAAGCGGCGGCGATACCGGCGGTACTGCGACGGCGAGTTAAATGTAACATGGCTGGAATACTTTAGAATTTGCCCAAATTCGCGGGGCATGTACGCCACGGCGTACGTGTGCGCCTTGACGCCCATTTCCTCATAACACAAACGCGCCTCGTTCAGTGAAGAGGCGGTAGCGCCCGGCAAATACTGCCGCACCAACGGAAAAGCGCTCCACATGGCGAAACCTTTGAACGCAACGATGATCGAAATACCGGCCTCTTGCTGCACCCGATTCAGGAGCTGCAGGTTGCGGCGCAACAGGGCTTCGTCCAACACGAAGCAGGGAGAAGGAATTTTGCTAATATCCATGGGGCAAAAGTAACCAAAAGCGCGGAGATGCGCCGGCGATAAAAAATTGGAACCTCCCCAAGCGCCGAGGCGGCCTTCCAACTGAAAGCAAAAAATTCTGATCCCGCACTGGAAGTCCCATTTTTAACTACCTTTGCACCGCTTTTGAAACCGCTCTACGACTCGGAGGCCTTACTTTACCTATACATGGAAGAAAAAAATAATTTAAGCACAATTATCGGCCTGGGCCTTATTTTCCTGCTGCTGTATCTTTGGATGCAGTTCTCCGCACCGCCCAAACCCGCGGAATCCGCAGCCAAAAACGAGCCAAAAAAGGAACAGCCTGCCGCTAAAAATCCAGAACAAACGGTCAAGGCCGACAACGCTGCCGCACCCCTACCCGATTCGCTACAACAAAGCCTGGCGCAGGCACGCCTGGGCGCTTTTGCCCCGGCCGGCGTAGGAGAGGCAAAGACTTTCGTGCTTGAAAACGACAAACTGCGCGTTACCATCAACAGCAAAGGTGGTCGAATACAAGAGGTATTTTTAAAAAAATATTTCAAAATACTGCAAGACAGCGCCGGGAAAGAGACCAAAACACCCGTTCGGCTTTTAGAAGACCCTAAAAACCGCTTCGAATACCAAATTCCCGTGTCAAACGCCGCAGCCGGTAAAGTCAATACCCGCGAACTGTACTTCGCCGGAACCCAAGCAGGCAATACCCTCACGCTGCGCGCCCCGGCGGCAGGCGGCGGATACCTGGAACAACGGTACACACTCAGCCCGGACAGCTACGATATCGCCTATCAACTCGAATTGAGCGGCATGGCGGACGTGACGCCTGCAGGTAGCGCCATCCGACTGGATTGGGTCAATTTCCTCGACAAGCTGGAACTCAACCAGCAGTACGAGCGCACCATGTCCAGCGTGTACTTCAAAACGACCACGGAATCACCAGATTACTGCGACTGCCGCAGCGACGACGTGGAAAATCTGGGCGATAAATCCGTGCAGTGGATGGCGCACTCCAATCAGTTCTTTAATACGGCCCTGATTGCGCGCAACTTTCAATTCCGCAACTTCGTCGGCGAAACCCAAATGCGCACGGATACCGATGAAGATCTGAAGGTGGTGAAATCTTCGGCAATCATCCCGATCCCGGAAGACGGGCAGGCTATCGCCAAGATGACCCTGTACTCGGGGCCAAACGAGTTCAGTACCCTGCAACATTTCGGATTGGCGCTCGAAGATATCATACCCTACGGCGCTAGCATTTTCGGCACCATTAATCGGTGGATTGTCCATCCCCTGTTCGATTCCCTGTCGAACTATATCGGCAATATGGGCATCGTGATCCTGATCCTGACGCTGATCGTCAAACTACTGGTGTACCCACTGACTTACCGCATGGTGTACAGCCAGGCCAAAATGTCGGCTCTGAAACCGCGTTTGGACGAACTGCGCAAAAAACACGGAGACGACCAACAGGCTATGTCGGTGGAAACTATGAAAATGTACAGCGAATTCGGCGTGAATCCGCTCGGCGGCTGCTTCCCGATTCTGCTCCAAATGCCGATCTGGTTCGCACTCTATCGGTTCTTCCCGGCGGCCATTGAATTCCGGCAGGCGCCTTTCCTCTGGGCAACCGATTTGTCGAGTTACGACGTCGCGCTACGACTCGGCTTTTCACTTCCAGGTTTAGGCGATCATATCAGCGCCTTTACGGTGATCTGGGTCGTCACCACGCTGTGGTACACCTGGTACAACATGAAACAAATGGACACCAGCGCGATGAACGCGAATCCTGCTCTGAAATATATGCAGTATTTCATGCCGGTCATGTTCATGTTCTTTTTCAACAGCTTCGCTTCGGGGCTTACTACCTACCTGTGCTTCAGCAACCTGCTCAACATCGGACAGACGGTCGTTACTAAAGCCTGGTTCATAGACCACGATAAAATTCGCGAAAAACTCGAAGCCAATCGCGCAAAACCTAAAAAATCCGGCGGCTGGCGCGAGCGCTTCGAACAAGCGCTGAAAGAACAGCAGCGCGTGCAGGCAGAGAAAGAAAAACAACAAAAGAAGAAATAAGTGCTGTACGGTTTCGATCAGCGCGCAATCCGGTACGCAAATAAAAAAATGCGTATCTTTGCAAAAAATCGCCCGGGTGGTGAAATGGTAGACACGAGGGACTTAAAATTTTGAGCCATTATGCGCGAAAGCCGTAATGGGATTCTGTCAAAATCGGTGAAACCTTACCGGAAAACCGGTTGGCAATGCCGAGCCAAGCCCGCGCGGAAACGCAAACAATACACGCGGGAAGGTGTAGAGACTGTACGGCAGATGCCTACGTTTAGCGCGCTAAATAGGGCAAAGACACAGTCCAGACCACAAACACGCAGCAAGCCGCTTGCTGTGTGGCAATGAAAATTGTAGCGGGTACGAAAATCCCTTGGCCTTAAAAGGCCGTGCAGGTTCGATTCCTGTTCCGGGCACAAAAAAAGCCTGCCGGAAACGGCGGGCTTTTTTGTACACAATCGAGATGGCGCATCAGGCAGGTTGCCGAACGCAATACGGTTGGGTGTTACTTTCTATCCAAATTGAGCCGGTACGGGCGGTTTGCCAAATCCCATGCCGTATAAAAAGCAAGTTTGGCGCGTTTCTCCAGCATCTCAAAATTGATCTTATCCGCTGTGTCCGTAGGCCGGTGGTAATCGTCGTGGGTTCCATTGAAAAAGAAGACCACCGGAACACCGTTTTGGGCAAAATTATAGTGGTCGCTGCGCTCGTAATAGTGGTTCGGATCGTCGGGCGCATCGTATTTGTAATCCAGCGCTAATTTTGTATAATCCGAATTGTTGCGCTCTACGATTTCCTTGAGTTCGCTGCTGAGGCGGTCAGATCCGATGGAGTAAATATATTCCGGATTATCAGCGTGCAATTTATCTACGCGGCCGATCATGTCAATATTGACGTTCGCGACGGTTTTTTTGAGCGGAAAAATCGGAAAGTCTGTGTAAAATCCGGAACCTAACAATCCTTTTTCCTCGCCGCTCACCAACATGCACACGACGCTTCGTTTGGGGCCCGCACCGTTTTTCTTCGCTTGTACAAACGCGCGGGCAATTTCCATCACCCCGGAGGTGCCGGAAGCATTATCGTCCGCACCGAAGTAGATGGTTTCGTCCACACCGCCCAAGTGGTCATAGTGCGCGGTGACAAAAATGTATTCGTCTTTCAGAATCGGGTCGGAGCCCTCGATGAACGCGAGCACGTTGGAGCCTTCCAGCGTAGTGCGTTCTTTATCCAGCCGCATTTCTAATTCCGTTTTGACTTTCACCGGTTTGAACGCGCCTTTTTCATTCAGAGACGCGAGCGCCGCTTCCACCTTTTCCGATTTTTTTCCAAGGAGTACCTCAGCCAATTCCGGCGTAATAAAGAGGTGCTGGATCATTTCGTCTGATTTTTTGACCGTGCCGGATTCGGCGGCATCCCAGCCGCGCGTAGAGATCAACCGGCTGTTGATGCGCAGGTTTTCTTTAAATCGGGTATCCACAATAATGGCCAGGGCGGCGCCGTTGGCCTTGGCGAGCTCCACCTTCCGTTTCCAGTCCAGCGACCAGGTTGTTCGGTTTCCGTCTTTGCCCAGCAGCGCTTTCCCCTCCGCGTTGATTGGCTCTCCGCTGTAAAACAAGACCGCTTTCCCCTTCACATCGGCGCCTTTATAATGGTCATAGGCGCCCTCCTGTATTCCATATCCCACAAAAACCACTTCCCTGAATTGAATCATGGGCGTATCTGCGCAAAATGTGTGGAAAACGTAAAAATCCTCCCGGTTTTTGTACTCGGTGTCGCCAACTTTAACGCCCAAATCCTTCCAGGTCGTTTTTTCCAGTTTGTAGTGCTGTTCATACGTGCGTCGGTCGCCGACGGGCGGCAGGCCCATTTCTTTAAACTGCGCAGCGATGAACTCCGCCGCCAGTCGCTGGCCTGTTTCGCCGGTTTCTCGGCCGAACATGGTAGCAGAGGCGAGCGTATCCACCAATTTTTTTATATTTTCTGACCGAATTGTCGCGCTATACGGCACCGGATCCGGCAGTACGTATGGTGGGAATTGATTTTTTTTGTCAACAACGGGCGCTCCCTGAGCCAAGAGCCCGGAGGCGGCGAGCAGGAACATACCGAGGAGTGTACTGCGATCTGCGCCCAAAAAACGTAAGAATGTCATGGAAAATTTTCTTTTTAAAGCGTTAAACGATTTCAGGAGCAGGCAATTTTATTAACGCGGCGGGTATGCCGACCGCCTTCAAATTCGGTTGTTAGGAAGACCAAGACCATGGCCTGTGCCAGAATTTCCGGCACAAACCGGGCAGGCACCGCAATAATATTAGCGTCGTTGTGTGCGCGGGCTAACTGCGCAATCTCTTCCGTCCAGCAAAGCGCACAACGAACGGCCTGATGCTTGTTGGCCGCCATGGCTACGCCGTTGCCGCTGCCGCAAATCAGGATACCGCGATCCGCCTGTCCGGACGCAACCGCCTCCGCTACCGCGTGTGCAAAATCGGGATAATCCACCGATTCGCTGGAATGGGCGCCAAAATCCTGCACCATATACCCCCTGCTTTGGAGCATAGCAACCAGGCTGTTTTTGTAATCGAATCCTGCGTGATCGCAGCCAATGGCAATTTTCATAGGAGACCGTTTATTAATTGCGCAAAGATAGCTGTTTATATAAAAACGCACTTTGCTCATTTTATCTATTTGCCAAATCGCGAATAAAAGATTCCCGCCGTATTTTTGCAGGTATATTTGCGTTTGAAACACCGGCACATGAACTTTCTCCCGCGCTTCCTGGCGCTCCTACTCCTCGCCCCGATCACCCTTCCCGCTCAACCTGCCAATGCATGGCGCCACAAAATCGCTCCTGAAGTACGCGCAGCCCTCGACCGCGGAGCGTCTTCCGACGTGCTGGTTTGTTTCCGCGAAAAAGCGGATCTCCGCGGCGCATCAACCCGCACGGATAAAAAGGCAAAAACGCGCTTCGTCTATGATGCGCTCCTACAAACCGCCGCACGCGCGCAAACCCGCGCCCTCGCGCTCGCACGCGCCGAAAATGCCGGAGCGAATACCCTGTTTTTAGTCAATGCCCTCGCCGTAGATCAAGCCTCCCCCGAACTTCTCCGCCGCCTGGCGAAATTGCCGGAAGTAGAAGCTATCAGCCCGGATCCCTGGATTGAAATGCCGCCGCCGGTTCGGGAGATCGCCACCGGCCAACGAAACAGCATCGAATGGGGCGTGGAACGCATCAATGCCCCAACCGTATGGACCATGGGTTACACCGGACAGGGCGTGACCGTCGGCGGCGCCGATACCGGCTATGACTGGCTACACCCGGCTATCCTGCCGCACTACCGCGGTTATAATACGGCAACCGGCAGCGCCAACCACCAATATAACTGGCACGACGCCATCCACGAACTAAACCCGCTGAACGGCGATGCCAACAACGATCCGCTGAACAATCCCTGCGGTCTGAATGCGCCCGCGCCTTGCGACGACCACAACCACGGCACCCATACGGCAGGAACCATGACCGGCGACGACGGCCAAGGCAATCAAATCGGCGTCGCGCCCGGCGCATCCTGGATCGGCTGCCGGAATATGGAACGCGGCTGGGGCCGCCCCTCCAGCTACCTCGAATGCTTCCAGTGGTTCCTCGCCCCCACCGACCTGAACAATGAAAATGCCGATCCAGACAAAGCGCCGGACGTAATCAACAACTCTTGGTACTGCGCCGATATCGAAGGCTGTACCGACCTCACCGTCAATGAACTCCTCCGACAAGCCGTCATCGCCCTCAAAAGCGCCGGGGTGTTCGTCGTCGTTTCCAATGGCAATGCAGGCTCGAATTGTGCAAGCACCGACGGCCCGCCGGCCTACTTTGCGGAAAGCTTCAGTATCGGCGCCACCCGGGCGGATGATACCATCGCCGGATTCAGCAGCCGCGGCCCGGTGCTGATTGATAATAGCCTGCGAATCAAACCCAATGTCACGGCGCCGGGTCAGAGCGTGCGCTCCTGCATTCGCAACGGCGAATATGCCAGTTTCAGCGGCACCAGCATGGCAGGCCCCCATGTGGCCGGCCTCGTGGCGCTCGTCCTATCCGCACAGCCCTTGCTGGCCGGACAAGTCGAGGCGCTGGAAACCATCATCGAAGAAACGGCCATCCCGACGATCGGCCCAGCCGATTGCAGCGACGACAATGGGGCGGCATACCCCAATAATACCTACGGATTCGGCCGCGTGGACGCGCTCGCTGCCGTCAATTTGGCACTCGCATGGTCGCCTCCCTCCAACACCGTTAACCCATACCCGCCGGCTGTGCTGCGTATCTTTCCCAACCCTGCCGACGACCAACTTTTCCTCGAACTCCAGCATGGGCAAGCCCTGCACCAAATCGAGTGCTTCAGCCCGGGAGGCCGCCTAATGTTCCGTACCACCCTCCAGGCGCAGGCCGAACAGGAAACGATCCGAATCAACACCCGGGATTGGCCCGCCGGCATGTATCTGCTCCGACTCTCCGGCAACGAAGAGACCTTGAGCAGAAAGTTTTTTAAAAATTGACCGATTCGGCTTTCGCCGTTTCTTCAAATCAGAACTGATATATTATTTTTCCTATTTCTCACTTGCTTGTTTTCATGAAAAAAAGATTCCTCTGCGTATTCGGTATGTTGATAGGCGGACTCCCGCTGTTCGCCCAAAATTTCAATGTACAACTGCGCGCCAAAATGACCTTCCCCGGCCAAACGCTCGCCAATATTTGCGGTTACACCCAGAATAATCGGGAATATGCCCTCATCGGCGCCTCAAAAGGCCTGATCATCGCGGAAATTACCAATCCGGACAACCCGACTACCATCGTGCAAATACCCGGTCCGGATAATCTTTGGAAAGAAATTAAAACCTATCGGAACTTTGCATACGTCACCTCAGAAGGCGGCGGCGGCCTCCAAATTGTCAACATGAGCGCGCTGCCGTCCGCCGCGCTACCGTACAAAAGCTATACCGGCGACGGCGCGATTGCAGGCCAACTCAATACGATCCACGCCCTGCACATAGATACCACGGCAGGGTTCGTTTATCTGTACGGCAGCAACCTTTTCCAAGGCGGCGCCGTGGTGTTGGATTTGAACGCAGACCCCTACAATCCCACGTACGTCGGCCGTTTTAACCAGCTCGGATATATCCACGACGGATTCGCAGACAACGATACCTTGTACTCGGGTCATATTTACGCCGGCTTGCTGGCCATCGTGGATATGAGCGATAAAAACAACCCGGTGCTACTCGGTTCCGTCGAAACGCCGGGCAAATTTACCCATAACGCCTGGCTGACCGACAACCACAAGGCGATCCTTACCACCGATGAAACGACGCCCTCCTTCCTCGCCTCCTACGATATCAGCGATCCAACGGACATTAAAGAACTAGACCGTTTCTCCACCAATGACGGCTACGGCTCCATCGGACATAATACGCACATCCTGAACGATTGGGCAATTACCTCCTGGTACACGGACGGCTTCACCCTGGTGGATGCGCACAAGCCCGATAACCTGGTCATGACGGGCTGGTACGACACCTGGAACGGCACCGGCCCAAACTTTGACGGATGCTGGGGCGTGTACCCCTTTTTCCCCTCCGGTACCATCATCGCCTCGAATATCGAACCCGGCGAACTCTTTATCCTGACCCCGAATTACGTGCGCGCCTGCTACCTCGAAGGTACGGTAAAAGGCAGCTGCACGGGTTTGCCGCTCAATGGCGCTTCCATCACGGTGAACTCCAACGTGCCGCAGGTAAATACGATCACCCGCGCGACCGGGGTGTTCAAAACCGGACAGCACCTGCCAGGGCTGTTCACCGTCACGGTGAGCGCGCCCGGCTATCAATCCCAAAACTTTGATGTCACCTTTGCACCGGGCGAGACCATCCAACTCGACGTGGTGCTCGAACCGGTCTCGGCATTCAACGTCTCCGGCCAGGTGATCAACGGCAAAACGCTGGCGCCAATTCCAAACGCGCCGCTGGTGGTGTTCAATACGCAGCAAACCTATAACATCTTCACCAACGCCAACGGGCAGTTCGATCTCGATTGCATGCTGGGCGGCGTGTACCAAGTTGTCGCAGGCGCCTGGGGATTCCTACCGTCCACAGCCCTGAATATCAACAGCAACGGGGTGGTTAATATCGCCCTAGAACCCGGCTATTACGATGATTTTGTACTCGATTACGGATGGCAAGGCTCGGCTACCGGCTCCTCCGGCGACTGGACGCGCGGCGAACCGCTCGGCACCACGTACCAGGGACAGATCGCTAACCCAGACAGCGACGTGTCCACCGACGGCGGCGCCCAGTGCTATGTGACCGGCAATGGCGGCGGCGCGGCCGGCGCCGACGACGTGGACAACGGCGCCGTGACGCTAGAATCTCCCGTGATGCAACTCGCAGCCTTTGACGACGCCATCCTGAGTTTCTACTACTGGTTCTTCAACAGCGGCGGCCAGGGAACGCCCAACGATAACCTCGAGGTCATACTCTCTAATGGCACGCAAGAAACTACGCTCTTGCTGGAAAATAACTCCGAAAGCGCCTGGCGCTGGTCGGGCGAATTGTCCCTAAAGTCTTTCCTGCCGCTGACCAATCAAATGACCGTCCGCTTCACCGCAACCGATAACGCCCCCGGCCACCTCGTAGAAGCCGCCCTGGATCAGTTCCTCGTAACGCCAATCGGCAGCGTATCCACCAACACGCCAGTAGATGCCGCCGCCCAACTGAAGGTCATGCCCAACCCCAGCGCCGATGCGTTTCGACTGCAATACGATTGGCCCGGAAAAGAACAGTCGCAATTAGAACTCTGCAATCTACTCGGACAAACTGTGATCCGCCGCCAACTGAACGCAGCAGCCGGCGTAATCACCTTCGGACAGGAACTCGCCCCAGGCGTCTATTTCCTGACGCTCCGCAGCGCCGGACGCCAAAGCGCGCCGGTTAAATTGATTAAAAATTAAAAACCATAAATTCTTTTCAAATAAAAACAATATTTTGATCGGCTGTCTTTTTTTGATTTTTTCTTTAAGAAAAAATCAAAAAAAGACAGCCGATCATTATTTTATTTCGCCGCCGGAGGCGGCGAAATGCTTTTTACACCCCCCGTTTTCCGTACTATTTTTTTTAAAACAATTTGTAATAAAATAATTACCTTTGTTACAAATTGTCTGGCATGGATCAAACGCTACTTTTCTTGCTTCTCGCAATCGCCGTCCTGCTGGTTGGCCTGGTCGCCCTGCGAAAACCCGCAGGTAAATCTTCCATCGCCGTATCCAAAGACCTTTACGACAGCATGTTGGCGCAACAAGAACGACTGACCGCTGCCATCACCGAAAAAGAAGCCCAGCTGCGACAGGCGCACGCGCAAATCGCCGCCAGAGAGCAGCATATTCAGCACCTGCAGGAAAAATTGGACGCCGGGCAGGCGGAATCGGAGCAGCTGCAAGCAAAACTGAAAACAGAATTCGAAAATTTAGCCAACCGGCTCCTGGAAGAAAAATCACGGAATTTTTCCGAACAAAATGCGCGACAACTTCAAAGTGTACTCTCGCCGCTCAAAGAAAAAATCCAGGAATTTGAAGCCGGCATCGAACGCAAATTTTTGGAGGAAACACGCGAAAAATCAAGCCTAAAAAAGGAAATCGAACAACTACTCACCCTGAATCAACAACTCAGCCGGGATGCGGATAACCTGACGAAGGCGCTGAAAGGGCAAAGCAAAGTGCAGGGCGACTGGGGAGAACTTCAACTGGAAGTCCTGCTCGAAAAATCCGGCCTGCTCAAAGGCGCCCATTTTAACACGCAGCAAACTTACCGGGACGAGGGCGGCGGCGCCAAAAGACCGGATTTTATCGTAGAACTGCCCGATAACCGTCAGTTGATTATTGATGCCAAAGTGTCGCTCACAGCCTTCGAACAATATTATAATGAAAATAACCCTGAAAAACGCGAGCAACACCTCAAAGCGCACGCGGACAGTCTCAGACGGCACGTGTTGGATCTTAGCGGCAAAAATTACCAGGCAATCTATCAAATTAATTCACCGGAATACCTGCTGCTCTTCGTACCGATCGAAACGGCCTTGCAGGCAGCCCTTCAGGCAGATCCCAAATTGCTGACCGACGCCCTCGAACGCAATGTCATCCTCGTGTCCACCGGCAGCCTGATGGCCACCATGCGCACGGTCGCTTTTTTTTGGAAACAAGACAAACAAACCCGCTCCGTCGTTGAAATCGCCCGCCAAAGCGGCCTGCTGTACGATAAATTCGTCGCATTCCTCGAAGACCTCCGCGTGGTCGGCGCCCGGCTCGATAACGCGCAAACCGCTTACACTGACGCGATGAATAAATTGGTCAATTCGCCAAAAACCGGCGATACACTGATCGGCCGAGCAGAAAAATTACGCGAACTGGGCGCCAAAACTACCAAACAAATTCCCGCCGATCTGCTGCAATCCGCCGAAATAAATGGTTCCGATGCAGCACTCGACTCGCGATAATCTCTCAAATCCAGTACCATGGCTGCAAAAAACAACGGATATTCACCTACTTTCCTCGGGCGCACCCGCAGCGTCGCACTGCCCGCCGTCGGCGCGGTGCTTAAACCCTTCGTTGCACCTGTGAAAGGCTCCCGAACGCGCGTGCTCAAGTACCAAAATTACAGCGTCCTCCAACACGCCGAACGCGGTTTCCCACTCTTCTGCTGTGCCAATATTGACGGAAAGCGCTGGAAAAATATCCCCCGTAACACGCTTTTCCCCTCCGGAAACGACCGCTGGGATAAAGACCTTCGACTCAGTCCCGATCATCAATGGGGCGCCGAACTATACGACGCCACCCAAAGCGAATTCGATAAGGGCCACATGACAAAACGGGAGGACACGCAATGGGGACGAAGCGAAGAGGAGGCGCGGGCAGGCGCAATCAGCACGTTTTTCTACACCAATGCCGTACCGCAACATAAAGACTTGAACCGGCGGCTCTGGGCGCGCTTGGAGGATTACATCCTGGAGACCGAAACGAACCCGCGCCAACTCCGGGTATCGGTGTTCACAGG
This sequence comes from Saprospiraceae bacterium, assembly GCA_032115775.1. Classification (GTDB taxonomy): domain Bacteria; phylum Bacteroidota; class Bacteroidia; order Chitinophagales; family Saprospiraceae; genus M3007. Next base: position 26,446 of record JAUMBL010000019.1, read on the forward strand.
GCCGGCCCTGCGCGCAGATGATCCCTTTTTTGTAACAGACGTGGACGGCGAGCGGCTGCAAATTCCCGTGTGGTTCTGGAAAATGGTCTATTACCCCAAATCTGATGGCAAAGTCTATCGCGTCGCCTTTCTGATGAACCAAGCCAAACTCCTCGAAAAGGACGGAGTCGTTCGTCGTGAAATTAAACCGCCGAAAGAAGATGCGCAACTTTTCCTCCAGTTCAAGGAAGCCAAAACTTACCAGGTAAATGTTCCGCTGCTGGAAACCCTGACCGGCTTGAATTTTCCACCAGGCAATGACCCTTACACCGATCCAAGACCCTGCGAATTGGCGCTGGAGCAAGTGGTAATGGAACCGCGACTGCCTTTTTTGCCCTCCGCAAAACGCGGAAATTGGCTACCGAAAATTACGGGCATTCATTTGTAGTGCAGGCCTGGTAGGATAGGAACTAAGCAAGGTGTTTTTTACCCCGGTTGTACAGTGAGATAATACTTGCCAATAACTTCTGGCTGTGCGCTCCGGGAGCGCGCTGGTCAATACTTAGCAATTTGGGCGTTAAATTTTTCTTTCATCGAGGGGATACCGGGGTGAAACGCAGGACATTTTAACCAACGAGCAACGCAGAGGAACGGAAAATGCGACCGTTAATTGCGGCCGGCTCGATAGGGCGCCTTAAGTGCGCCCTACTGCGCCAGCAAGTGCGCCATGCGAAGCAGGTTTTTATTAAATGTCTTGATTTTAGCGATCGCATCTTTGAACGGCGTATAATTTACATCATTGTTTCGAATGCCGATCATGACGCCGGATTTACCCTCGAGCAGCGCTTCTACCGCAGTGAACCCAAGCACGCTGGAGAGCACGCGATCGAAAGAAGACGGCGAACCGCCGCGTTGCAAGTGGCCGATGACGGTCACTTTGATATCGTCGTAAATATCAATTTGCTGCTCCACCTGCCGAGCGATGTCATACACTGTGCCCATGTGGTTGCCTTCCGCTACGATGACAATACTAAAGAGTTTGGCGCGTTTGGCGCTGCGCTTGAGCAATTTTACGAGGTCGTCGAGCGTGGCATCCTCTTCTGGCAATAAAACGCCGCCGGCGCCGCCCGCGATAGCGGTGTGCAGCGCGAGGTAGCCGGAATGCCGACCCATCACCTCCACGAAAAACAGCCGGTTGTGGGAGTCGGCAGTGTCCCGGATTTTATCTACAGCCTGCACAGCCGTATTGACCGCCGTATCGAACCCGATGGAGAAATCCGTGCCGTACAAATCGTTGTCAATGGTGCCAGGAATTCCGATTATCGGAATGTCCGGAAATTCCTCCATAAATTTCGTGGCGCCGGTGAACGTACCGTTCCCACCGATGGCCACCAGCGCGTCAATATCGTGAAAAAGCAGGTTTTCGTAGGCCTGTTTACGCCCCTCCGGGGTCATGAAACGCTGGCTTCTGGCAGTTTTGAGCACCGTACCGCCCCGGTGAATAATATTGCTGACGTCCGTGGTTTCCAGTCGTCGAATATCGCCGTTGATCATACCTTCGTACCCCCGTCCTATACCATATATATGCAGGTCGTTGTGGATCGCATTCCGAACAGTCGCCCGGATTGCCGCATTCATGCCGGGCGCATCGCCCCCCGACGTAAATACTGCGATACGTTTAATATCTTTTTTCATAATGCGCTAATCTATCAGGTTGATGTGAAAATCCGCGAGCGGATAAATGGGTTTTCGAATAACCGTCCCCGGCTGCATGCGCCGCGCTTCCAGGCAATCCTTTAGAATATCCTGAAAATGATGCGCGATCGAGCCGACAAAATGCACCGGGACGGATTGGTATCCCTTATATTTAGTGACATGGCGATCCAAAAATTCACCCAAGCAATCTGCCACCATCCGCCGAATATAACTATGGTGTTGGTTTTCTCCCAGGAATTGGGTAAAACTGGCGAGATACGCATTGGCGCCTTTTTCATACACCCGGTCTTTCACCGCACCCGCCCCTTCCGGATGGGCCTTTTCAAAAGCGTCCTGCAGATCAGCCGGCAACTCGCGGTAAAACCAGGCGCGCAGGAGCGCTTTGCCCAGGTGCGTGCCGCTGCCCTCATCGCCTAAAAGCCAACCCAAGGAGGGTACGTTGTCGAGAATCCGTGCGCCGTCATAGTAGCAACTGTTGGAACCGGTGCCCAGAATACAGGCAATTCCGGCGTTCCGCCCACAGGTCGCGCGCGCAGCTGCCAGCAAATCGTGCTCCACCTCGACCACGGCATTTGGGAAACCCGCGCGCAAGGCCGCAGCCACGATTTCGCCCCGGGATTCGTCGTGAATACCGGTGCCGTAAAACCAAAGTTTGCGCACCTGCCCAGCCGCCAGCTTGGGCAACAACTGCTCGGCCAAAATGGCCTTAATTTCCTCCGTCGTATGGAAAAAAGGGCTGAACCCCTGCGTGTGCTCCAATCGCTGATTCCTGCCACCCTCGATAATCAACCAGTCACATTTGGTTGATCCACAGTCTGCTATAATATCCATAAGCCTTACAAATAATAATTGTAAAAAATACACGAAGATTCCGAACCGCAAAAATAGGCGTTTCCGGAAAATGGACAAGCAAAACTGCAAATCTAACCGCAAGCGCATCCCGGACAGTCCGATCAGGCTGGTCGCAACCCGCAAAACCTGCACTTTCGGTGCGCTAAAATAGCGGTTTTCCGGAAAAATATTCCCTCAATTTTTTTTATAAACTTTTTGTTTGTTTATTTAAAATAAATTGTTTTACTTTGTGCCGGAATTATTGTTCACTAAAACAAATCGTATGCAACATGGAACGTTCCAATTACTTCCACAGCGACCTTAACAGCAAGATGTCCATGGCATCCGAGCCCAAACGGAATGCAAATGCCGAAAACCACACTTTATGGAAGCTGGCTTTCGTGCTGGCGCTGGCCTACCTTGTCTGGAGCGATCGCCTGACCATCGTTTTTAATCCAACCGGGGGAGCGTCAGAATCGGGCTGGTCTAGCCGCCCTGTGGCCAACCAGTCGCCCGCCCAAGCGTCGCTTCTCCCCACCGACGCCGTGCCACAACCGACAGCGAAACCAAAGGCGCCGCAGCCTAGACAGGCTTTCAGCGTCCAACTTCCGGACGGCCCCCACAACAACGTCACGCTCGCCATGGATCCCGAATTTGCGGCGCGAAACCGACTTGAATTGGAGCAAGTGCGCGTATGTCGAAATAAATGCGCGGCCTACATCGAGCGGTATGCGCAATTGGCCGTAGCCGAACAGCAAAAATTCGGAATTCCTGCCAGTATCACCTTGGCGCAAGGACTCTTGGAGAGCAATGCGGGCGAAAGCAAACTAGCCCGAAACACCAACAACCACTTCGGCATCAAGTGCTTTTCCAGAAAATGTAAACGCGGCCACTGCAAAAATTTTACCGATGACTCGCACAAAGACTTTTTTGTCCACTATCAAAATGTCTGGAGCAGCTATCGAGCCCACAGCAAGTTTCTCAAAAACTCAAGCCGATACGCCAGACTGTTCAGATTGGAACCTGACGATTACCAGGGATGGGCGCGCGGGCTTCAAAAAGCCGGCTATGCAACGGATCGGAAGTATGGAGACAAACTTATAGCAATTATCGAAAACTTGAACCTTGATCGTTACGATCAAGCTGAAATGGACGAATGATCGGGGCATCCAAAGTATTTCACAAAAAACACAAGGGAGGGCTTATCGCTTTGTTTGCGATAAACTCTCCCACTATTTTGTCGAAAACCTTGTCCCGACGATGCTTAAAATCGTAAATTTACTGCGATTGAAGCGGAATATCTGCAGCAGCGCCGCTACCGCCAACCATCAGCACCGTAACAACGCAGAGCACAATAAGTGCGGCAGCAAGCACCCAAGTTGCCTTTTCAATAAAATCGGTGGAGCGCGATGCGCCCAGCAATTGCTGCGCCTGACCGCCGAAAGTGGCGTCAATACCGCCACCTTTAGGGTTCTGAATCAGAACAGCCAACATCAACAGCGCGCTAACCAGCGCAATGAGTACCGTAAGCGTGGATACCATCTATTTATTTTTTTAATTTTTTAATTTCGGCTGCAAAGTAATCACTTTTTTCTGGAAATAACAAGCGAAGTTTTTCATACATCACAACAGCCTTCTCTATGTACCCCTGCCGGGCCAGCAGCCGCGCGAAAGTTTCCGAGGCGACGACCTCCCGAAGTTGCACGCTCCGTTCTGCCAGTTCCTGCGCGGAAATACCGCCGCTCTCCTCCTGAGCCGGGGAATCGGGCTGTTCCGGCTCATTTTTTTCATCCGCCTGATCATCTATTGGATCCGGCGGTTCGGCAGTCATTTCGGACTGCACTCGGATGTAGACACCCGCTGCTGATTCGCGATCAGGGGAAACCTGCTGCAGGGGAGGTAAGACGGAGAGCGATATCCAGCGGGCTTCGCCTGGAAAGTTTGGTGCAGACAAGGCTACAGGAGCGGCGGGCGGCATAGAAGGCGGTGGAACGCGCTCCGATGTGATAACCCCAGTCGGCTCGGTCTTGCCCGCATCTCCAACCGGAGCCTCTAAAGCCGCCGACTTTGCTTTTTCCTTCATCGTGGCTGTTTTTTCGCGGGGTATTTTGGACTCCAGCTCCTTTTTGATATCCTCGATGGGTTTTAATTCAAGAATTTCTTCCTGGGCAAGCGCCCGCTGTGGTATAAGCGGAGCCGGCTCAACAAGTAAAAAGAGCTTGTTCCGATCCAGACTATATGCAGCCGCAGTAGCCAACTGTTTTTTGAATTCAGGGTGATCCGTTTGTTGGGCTTTTAATGCGAGTAATATCCGCAGGTTGTGTGCGGCAGGATACGCCAACGCCAGGGTTTTGATCTCTTCATACGAGATACCCGCCAGCAAATCAGGCGTTTGAATTATTTGCAAAAATCGCTCTTGGGTCATTTTTTTAGCGCGGTTTAGGATTACCAATTATTAAACGCTGCATTGAAGATATCCTCCAGCAGCTGGTCTCCAATTTGTCGGACGAGCGCATCCTGTACGGTCAGCAGATCCACGTCATTCGAAAACTCGGCGAAATGGCTGAAGTCACGCTCAGCAGGCCAACCGTATTTTTCATCCAGATTTCCGGTGTAGGCAACACGAATTCGAATCTCAAGGCGGTTCAGCGCCACCAACTCACCCGGACGCGGGGCGACCGGCGTTACCCGAAAATCAGTAATTTTTCCAGTAAACTCCACGTCCGGCGCATCAGATTTTAGAACCAAGCGGGTTTCCGTGCGCACTTTGTCTTTGAGCCGTTCGGTAAAATCAACCCCAAGGGTAGGCGGGGCATTGGACGCGAGCGTTTCAAAAATACGCACGGCAAAGGTATTTACCGCCGGATCAATGGAAATTCCTTTAAACGTGTAGCATCCGCTTTGAAATAGCAGCAGCGCGGTCAGAAACAGATATCCCGATAAAGCCTTTTTCATATTAATCTATAACGCGGGATTTGCAAATTTGATGCGTGCGGCGTAAGTCATTTCCCTGCCGCCGCGCCGTGACTCCGCCGCTATTCCCACTCAATGGTTGCAGGCGGCTTGGTACTGATATCGTACACTACCCGGTTGATGCCCTTTACGTGGTTGATGATTTCGCTAGAGACTTCTGCCAGGAAGTCGTATGGCAGGCGGCTCCACTCGGCCGTCATTCCGTCTGTGGAATTCACCGCGCGCAAGGCCAGCGCCTGCTCGTAGGTGCGTTCGTCGCCCATGACGCCGACGGACTGTACAGGCAGCAGCACCGCACCGGCTTGCCAGACGGCCTCGTATAGTCCGTGTGCCTTTAATTTTCCAATGAAAATATCATCCGCCTCCTGCAGTAAACGCACCTTTTCCGGGGTAATTTCGCCCAATATGCGGATGCCCAATCCGGGACCCGGGAACGGATGCCGCTGCAAAATAGATTCCGGAAGTTGTAATTCCCGGCCGATCCGACGCACCTCGTCTTTAAACAACATCCGGAGCGGCTCTACAATTTTTAATTTCAACTTATCGGGAAGTCCGCCGACATTATGGTGGCTCTTGATCGTGGCGGAAGGGCCGTGTACACTGACTGATTCGATGACATCCGGGTATATCGTACCCTGCCCCAGCCAGCGGCATTCCGGGTGCGCCTCAGATTCCTGTTCAAACACCTCAATAAACAACCGGCCGATAATTTTGCGCTTTTGCTCGGGATCGCTCACGCCGGCCAGCGCCGCATAGAACCGATCGCGCGCGTCCACACCCTCAATATTCAGCCCCATGGATTTGTAAGAGGCCAAGACCTGCTGGAACTCATTTTTGCGCAGCAGCCCGTTATCTACAAAAAAACAAAACAATTGATCGCCGATCGCGCGGTGCAGGATCTCCGCCGCAACCGTGGAATCCACCCCGCCGGACAGCGCCATGATCACCTTTTCGGCGCCGATCTCGGCGCGGAGGCGCTCCACCGACTCCTCTAAAAAGTGCGCGGGCGTCCAATCGCCGCGACAGCCGCAAATATCCAGCACAAAATTTTTCAGAATCTGATACCCCTCCAGGCTGTGATAAACCTCCGGGTGAAACTGGATACCGTACACCGGCCGATCAAACCGGTTCGGCTCGGCCCGGAAGGCCGCAACCGGGATAGATTCCGTGGCAGCCAGCGTCTGGAACCCGTCAGGCAAATCCAAAATCGAATCGCCATGGCTCATCCACACCTGCGAACGCGGAGAAACCGACTGAAAAAACGGATCCGAACGGTGAAATTCGCTCAAAAAAGCCTTTCCGTATTCCCGCTTCTCAGACCGCGCCACCCTGCCGCCGTAGTAATCGGCCAGCAACTGCGCGCCGTAGCAAATACCGAGCAACGGACGCTTGCCGGTCAATGCATCTAAATCCAACCGCAGGGCGTCGGGCTGTTTGACGGAAAAAGGACTTCCAGACAAAATCACCCCCTTCACCTGCAAGTCAAAATCAAATACCTTGTTATAGGGTATAATTTCGCAGTACACCTGCATTTCCCGAACCCGACGGGCGATCAGCTGCGTATATTGCGATCCAAAATCAAGAATAATTATTTTTTCCATAAATCATCGTGTTGCCCCACGTGGCATTGCGCAAAGGTAGTTAAATCTGAGAAGAACAGGTAATACCTGGACAAACACCGGCGGAATTTGGCTTCAACACCCTCGTGCCGCGGTCGGCGAATAGCACATGAATATGGCGGCCAAACTTTCCCTTCCGCTGCGTTGCTCGGCGGTTACAATATCCCGTATTGCGCCCTTCTCGCGCCTTGATGAAGACAAAATTTGTCTCCCCAATTCATAGGCTATTCGCCAGACGCGGCACTAGGTGGCACGAATTCAAAAGAAATTTGGTTTTGTAAGAAACATTATCGTACCTTTGCGGCCGCGAAAAGCCCGAGGTTACCGAGGTAAGGGATCGGGCGAGACAGTTTCCTCACAAATTAAAAATTTTCGTATGCCAGTAAAAATTCGCCTTCAGCGTAAAGGCCGCAAGCAAGCGCCTTTTTATCACATCGTCATTGCAGATGCGCGCGCACCGCGCGACGGCCGTTACATTGACAAAATCGGCACGTACAACCCGCTTACTGTTCCCGCGACCATCGAATTGAACAATCAGCGTGCGCTCGAGTGGCTGGAAAACGGCGCGCAACCGACCGACACCGTTCGTGCGATCCTCCGTTTTAAAGGGGTGCTCTACCAGAAACACTTGATTGGCGGTCTTAAAAAAGGTGTTTTGACGACGGAGCAGGTGGAAGAAAAAATGAACACGTACATCGCAGAAAAACAATCCCGCATTGCGTCACATCGGGAAGCCACCGCGGAGAAAAAACGCCAGTTGCTCAAAACGATTGACGGCAAACCAAAAGTCAAACCCGCTCCAGCGCCCGTAATTGAGGAAGCACCGGCCGTCGCCGAAGAAGCGCCGGAAGCGGAAGCATCCGCAGAAGTTCCGGAACCGGAAGAAAAAACGGAAGAATAACATTGATTATTTTGGGCAAAGTTTTACCTTTGCTTTAATAAGTTTGGAACTGGAGACCTGGCAAAGCCTTTGTAGCTTTGCCAGGTCTTTTTTCAAAATCGTTCGACAAATATCACCATATTATATGCAAACATTAGACGAAAAGTACTACCAGCGCCTCGGTGAAATCGCGGCGGAAATCCAAGGGTCGCCCGAACTGGCCCAATATCTTGAAGAGGAGGAGGAGTCTTACTATAACGAAATGCGCCGTTTGCACGAGCAGGACTTGTCCGAACTGCACCACCTCGTGGCGTCTGAGGCGCCGCTTCAACTGCCTCTTTTGGAGCAGTATATGCTGAATGAAAATTTCGAGGGTCTGTACCTGCCCCGTGTGCTGGGTTATGCCGTTCTGCGCGGAGAGGTAAGCGACCAGTATCGCTATGTGCGCCCCAACGACCATTTCAAAGAAATTTTGCTCGCTATCTGTCAATCGCCGCATTTCGAGTTGCTCCGCAAACGCATTGGACAAACTATCCAGGTGGGATTTGCCCTCAGTTCCGATATCTGGATTACCAACCTGTTGTCCCGAATCGACAACAAACGCATCCGGTATTTCCTGCAACAACAAAAAAATGAGCGTTTCTGGGACATCAATGAGCGCGCAGATATCTACCGGCGGTACGCAAACCAGTTCCGCAATGAATTGTATTTTTCCGCCGATTTTCCGCAGAGCCTCGGAGAAATGAAAGCCAACTTCTCGGCCTTGCGCCAATTCATGATCAAACGCTTCGAATTGGGGCGCGATAACTCCAGCCTCAAAACCCAAATCCGGGAATTTCTGGATCGCGCTGAATTTTTCGGCACGGAAGAGTATATGGAAATGCTGGCCATGACCGGCAATTTCATCGAGATGGACGAAGCGGAACAGCAAAACTTTAAGGCACACTTCGAACGGGAACGGAAAAATCTGCCCGAATTCGACGAATTATTCCTTCAATTCCTGCTCTCCCTCTACCGCGCCCCCTTGCAGATGGACGCGACGCAGGATACCCGAATGCACGCCCTCATCCAGCGCAGCGTCCTCGATCGGATCTCTGATTACTACCAGATTGCAGAGAAAGTGCACAGCCTGGGGTACGTACACCCGGATATAATGGAAACCGTGCGGGAGTTTTGCAACGCGCACGAGGGACTATCCGTTGAAATCGCCTGTCTGCGCGAACTAATCCTCAACTATTTCAAGCGCTTGGCCGCCGGACTGACGGAGCGGGAGTACGGCGATTACTTCGAACTGACGAAAATATTCAACCTGTACATGCAGATTTTCGGCAATGAGCAATTCAACCTCGAAGTAGAGCGTTTATCCATGAATTACGTGGACGCACTGTTGAAAACGTATACCGATAAACGCGGGAAAGACTACCAGGATATCAAACGGTTCGTTTCCACCCAGTTCGTAGATATGCACTTCCTCAAGGAAAAAGAAGTGGCGGAACTGTTCAAAACGCGCCGTAAAAAACGCTCGACCGCAGAAGAATAATATTTATCGCCAAAACTTAAAGCCCATGTCTGTTCTAATCTTCCTGATCGTTTTATACACCCTGCTCGGACTGAGCATGATGCGACTTTTTGAAAAAGCCGGTATTCCCGGCTGGAAAGCCGTTGTTCCCGGCCTGGCCGCCGTGGAATGGTGCAAAATGACCGGGCGAAAGCCTTGGTACGCGCTGTGGCTGCTCTTCCCGATTGTGAATATTTTTATTTACGCCGGGCTTTGCATTGATATGGTGCGCTCTTTTGGCAAATTCGGATTCTGGCAGTCGGTGATCGCCGTGTTGTATGCGCCCATTCCTTTTTTTATGATTGGGAGAAACGAACGTGATCGTTACAACGGCCCTGTATTGGAACAGGAGCGGGAGTTCCACCGCCAATATCACGAATCTGTAGAGAAGCAGGATCATATCGCGCTAGCAAAATTGAAGGAAGCGAATCCGTATCAAAAAACGCCCTCACGCGAATGGGCGGAGGCGGTTATTTTTGCTATCTTCGCAGCCGCTTTCATCCGAATGTTCCTGATTGAAGCCTACGTTATTCCAACCTCTTCGATGGAAGGCACGCTCAAAGTGGGCGACTTTCTGTTCGTAAGCAAGGCGCATTACGGCATCCGGACGCCCATGACGGTAATCCAGTTCCCGCTAGTGCACAACCGATTCAGCGGCTTGCCAAAATTCTTGAGGCCGCTCGAACGCGAATCGTACTTCGAGAAGCCCGCCCTACCCTACTATCGGCTGCCGGCAATTGAATCCATAGATCGCTTCGAACCGATCGTATTTAATTTTCCAGCCGGCGACAGCGTCATCATCACGCCGGGACGAACCTACGATATTTATCAGTGGCGACGGGAAGGATTCGATAAAAGCCCGCAATACGCGAATCTGCCCGTTGTGACCCGCCCGATTGATAAAAAAGACCACTATATCAAACGCTGCGTGGGGATGCCAGGCGATACGCTACAAATCATTGACGGCCAATTATTTATTGACGGGAAAAAAGCGCCCAACCCTACCCACCAACAGTTTACCTATCGCGTAAGCGCCCCGGGGAGTGGCTTAAATCTGGCGAAAATAGAAGCGCTGGGCGTAAATATTTACGATCTGGATCCGCCAGGAAGCGCAGCGGGAACCGCAGCAAGAGCAGGATACTTCAACCTCGATGCGCAGCAGGCAGCAGGCATCGCCAAATTTGGCGCAAATGTAAACGTGGAACGCGTGCCGACCAGCGCGCGGTATCCAGGCTATGTATTCCCAAACGATGCTAAAAACTACGGCGCGTGGACGGTGGATGACTTCGGCCCTCTCTATATCCCGAAAGCCGGCGCGACCACGCCGCTTACTCCCGAAAATATCGCGTTTTACGAGCGCATTATCCGCGTGTACGAAGGCAACGAATTGGTCATACGCGATGGGAAATTCTTCCTGAACGGAAAGGAAACCACTACATATACGTTTAAACAAAATTACTACTGGATGATGGGCGATAACCGCCATAACTCGGAAGATTCGCGCGTATGGGGGTATGTGCCCGAAGATCATATCGTGGGAAAACCCCTCTTCATCTGGTTCTCCACAAAGAATGGTTCGATTCGAAACGGGATCAACTGGGATCGAATTTTTACATCGGCCGGCAGAATGTAAAAATTATTTATCGTGTTTTGTAACTACTTAGCCGGCTCGCTGCCAGGCTCAAATAGTCCCATTCTCCGCCATACTTCGCAATTTTTTTTGACCGCAGCGCTCTACGGCCTACAAAAAATCGCTTCGTCTGGCAAAAAATGGATTCTTTTTTGTCTCAGACGCGACCGACTAATTATTTACCGTTTTTTTTTTGTAAAAAAATAAAAATAAATTGCGCGCTGCAATTTATTGCGTATCTTGTGCCATTATTTGACTTTGTCTTTTTTCAACATGAACATTTTCGTTTCAAAACTCAACTTCAAGACCAGGGAAGACGATCTCCGTCAAGCCTTTGAAGAGTTCGGGGAAGTTACCTCGGCATCCATTATTTTAGACAAAGAAACCGGCCGGTCCAGAGGTTTCGGTTTCGTAGAAATGCCAAATGACGACGAGGCGCGCGCGGCAATCGAAGCGCTCAACGACGCAGATTTCGATGGCCGTACTATCGTTGTAAAAGAAGCTGAACCCCGCGAAAAACGCAGCGGTGGCGGTGGCTTCGGCGGTGGTAATCGCGGCGGCGGATACGGCGGTGGCGGTGGCAATCGTGGCGGCGGATACGGCGGAGGCGGTGGTAACCGTGGCGGCGGATACGGCGGCGGCGGTGGCAATCGCGGCGGCGGATACGGCGGCGGCGGCAATCGCGACAAATGGTAGTTCTAATTCGGAGTTTAATACTTTGATGGATAAAATTGCATGAGCCATTCCTGATATTCAGGCGTGGCTCATGTTTTTTTGTACCTATGCAACGCGGAGTCGGGCGTATCCGCCCCAAAGTCAGGCGGGGCTCATGTTTTTTTGTACCTATGCAACGCGGGTCATTTCCGAATAGCTTCTACCGGATCCATGCTGCTGGCTTGAATTGCCGGGATCAATCCGGAGATCACCCCGACTAAAACAGACGTCAGCACGCCCACCAGCATGTTGCTCGCCGAAAGGAATATCTTGAAATCAATTACGTGTGTAATGATGGTTGTGGTCGCCCAGATTAGCGCCAGTCCCAACAGCCCGCCAACGATACAGAGCACGACCGCCTCAAACAGGATTTCCAGCAGAATGAACCAGCGCTTGGCGCCCAGCGCCATCTTGATCCCAATAATGTTGGTGCGCTCTTTTACCGAAACAAACATGATATTGGCTACAGAGAACATCCCAACCACCAGTGCGAATATGCCGATGACGAAACCCGCCACGTTGATCGTGCTGAAGATGCTGTCGAATACGCCGCTGATTATCGAAAGCGTATTCAACGCAAAATTGTTCTCCTCCCGCGGCGGCAAACGCCTGGCGGCGCGCAAGACGCCGATGATCTCGTCTTTTAAATCTTCCACATCAACCCCGGGATTGGCTTTTACCGCAATGCTCGTGCGCTCCCATTGGCCTTTTGCCCGTACGTTGAACCCACGGCGAGCCAGGTTATAGCTAACTAAAACCCCGTTGTCAAAATTAAACGGCTTTAAGATATCATTTCCAGAGGGCTTCAAAACGCCGACAACCCGCAGCCGGCGACCACCCACGCTGATTTCCTTTTCCAGCGGCTCAATGCGTTCGCCGAACAGGCCCTTTGCTACGGTACTCCCCAAAATACAGGCGTTGGCGCCGCTTTGGTACTCATTCGGCGAAAAAAATCGGCCTTCACCTTCAAATTCGAGGTGGAGTAGATCATTATTGTCTTCCGTTATACCCAGGAAAAAGACATTTTCGGTACTGGACGATTTCCATTTTACCGTTTTGGAACCCAGAAATTGCCAGAACCCTACTTTCTCCGCCATTTTGAGCCGATCGTTCAATGTAACGAACTCCTCGTACGAAAAATTGGGCCGGCGCATCCACTTCCAAAAATTTCTCCCGGGATCTTCCGACCAGGAGAACTTCTCCAAGTACACCACATCGTTGCCGAGTTTAGCCATGCTTCCCCGGATATTATCCTCCAGAGAATCTACGGCGCTTTTTACGCCAATGATACAGAAGATCCCGATGGTAACGCCCAGCAAAGACAGGAATGAACGCAGTTTGTTGGCTGACAACTGCTGCGAGGCTTGGGAGGCGCCTTCCAATAATATCCTTAGTATCTGACGCATAATTTCAAAACGATGAATCGCAGGCGCACTGCGGGGGTATGCTCCGAGCAACACCGGAGAATACGCCGCTGTAGCTTACCGCGGGATGAAGATTTTTGGCAATTAATTTGGAGGTCTTTCGATAAACAAAAGTGACACCGCGTTTCGGGGTAAAAAAAATGTTTCGATTAAACCGGGGTTTTGCTCTATTAAACTGCGATTTTCTGACACGCGCGTAAAAAAAGGCGTTATCCCGATACTGGGGATAACGCCTTGTGCGGTCAAGCCGGGCAGACTACTGCTCAAAAGGAATCGTGAGCACCTGTCCGGGGTGGATCAAATCCGGATTATCCAGGATATTGCGGTTGGCGTTGAAAATCTGCATGTATTTTCCGGCCTCTTCGTAAAAATGCTTTGAAATTTTTCCGAGCGTATCGCCTTTTTCAACCGTATATTTTGCGTAGTAATCGTTCGTCTCTACATCAATATCGGCTTGAATATCGGTCGGCTTTTCGCCGCCAATCGCTTTGATGGCATTCCAGAGTTGATTTTTTTCATACTGACAGTGGACGGTACCGCCAATTTTGAGCACGCCGTTTTCTTCTTTTACGTATCCGTCTTTTGTCCCGAGTTGTTCACCGAGATCGAGTACGGATTGGTACTTTGCTTTTACTGACATGTTAGTAGCGATTTATAGGTGTGAATAAATAGGATGTAAAGATAAAGCATGCCACCGGGACGACGCGATTAAATTTGGAGATGAACATCTTAAAAATTTTTCGCAGTTGACGGCGCCCGCCATATCTGCACAGGCCCATTATTATTTCCAACAAGCAGCAGCGCATTGCGCAGCAGCGCGGCAGCGCGTACCTGGCCGTCGGCGCGCAAGCCATGCTCCCGGTTGGATATAAACCGGAACCCGTCCTGCGGACTGCCCAGCAGCAAGCAGCCGTTGGAGGCGTCGAGGCGGGCTGTTTCTACTTCGACGCCGTCGTCGTTGCCGAGCGCCAACAGGTCTTTACAGCCATCGCCGTTTGCATCCAGCGCGAGTAGGGCAAAAACTGGGGAAATTTGAGCCTCCTGCGGCAAGTTGTGGAGAACGAATTGGCCGTCCCGGTTTTCGAACCAGGCAGACTGCAGTGTATGCGCCTCTAGCCGAAGGGCGCTCCGGAGGGTTTCGGGCGGACAGACCTCCGTGATGGCTGCGCGCGCGTAGGGGGTATGGCGGGGAAAGTTCTTTTTTAGATAAGCGCCACCGATCTGCATGGCGAGCGGATCGCGGAGGGTAACCGTTACATACCGGTCGCCGTCTGCCATAGCCAGCAGCGGATCCAGGCTGCCGTTGCCGTCGAGGTCTGTGGCATATACGCGGAGCGGGGCTTCTTTCGAGGCTTTGAATCGGGTATTTAGTCCCAGATTGCCGGCAGCCAAATCGAGATCGCCGTCGCCGTCGAGGTCTTCCAAGAGCAGGCAATTCCACCAGCCGTTTGTTTGTTGTAGTCCGTATTGCGCGGTGGCGTCGGCGTACTGCCGGCCATTCCACGCCAGCACGGTAATCGGCATCCAATCGCCGACCAGCAGTATTTCCGGTTTTCCATCCCGATTAAGGTCTGCGGTTTTTATATCCGCTACCATCCCGATGCGGGCGAGCGCGGGTGCGAGCGCGGCCGTTTGATCGGAAAAGCCCCCCCCATCGTTGCGCAGCAAAAAAGAATTCGCGGTAGCGGGATATTGACCCGGCATTACCCTGCCGCCCAGGAGGATATCCGGATCGCCATCGGCGTCTGCGTCCAGGACGGCGAGGGCTTTTCCGCTTACCGCCATCACTGGGAGCGCTTTTGCGTCGAGTACAAACCGGCCCTTTCCGTCATTTTTATACAATCGGGGTTGGTAGGCGCCACTTTCGAGCGGCACTTCATTGCCGCCGGAGGCGACGAGCAGGTCGGTATCGCCATCGCCGTCCGCATCGAAAAACAGCGCGCCGGCATCTTCCTCCTTTTTATCGGCCGCCGAGGTCAAGGGGACGCCGGGCGAAAACTTTCCGGCTGATTTTTGCAAAAAAATGGCGCCCGACTGATTGCGCGCGCCGCCGACGAAGACGTCGTCGAGGCCGTCGCCGTTCACATCAGCAGCGACCAGACAGGGGCCTGGGGTACTGAAGCGTTTGGGCAGGAGTCGTTCCCGGTCAAAATCCTCGAACGGATTTTCCTGGTGCAGGTAATTTAATCCAGCCGCGGTTTCGGGTACGAACAAAGGCGGTGCGTAGGCCGGGCGCGGCCGGGCGCCTGCCTGGGCATTGGCGATGTCGAGCAGTAGCCGCCGGTCGGCGGGTACATTTTCCAATCGCTGATACAGGCCGCCGGGCCATTCGATTTCGACCGATTCGGCGCGTGTGGCGGCGCCGAGGCCGACCTGCAGCATAGGTTCGACGGAGGAATAAAAACCCCTGCACGGCGTCATTTCCTGGAAAAAAGTTTGTCCGTTGAATTGCACCCAGACTTTCGCGCCCGTTCCGTCGGGGTTTCCTGCCGGGCCTTTGCATTTAATTTGCAGCCAGTGATTTTTATTGAATGCGGAGGCTTTATTTTCATAGACGCCGGCCGCTTCCGTCATACAGTTCGCGACCAGGTCGAGGTCGCCGTCGTTATCCAGGTCGGAATAAACGGCGCCGTTGCTGAAATGCGGGCTAGAGAATCCCCAAGATTCCGAGACGTCGTCGAAGGTCCACGAGCCGTTATTTTGGTACATATATTGCCGGACGGGTTGGGAGGGCATCAGGCCGGAGAAATCTTCGAAAGTTTTAAACCGCCGGCGATTAATACCGCCGGTTCGGTTGATAGAATCGGCGGTATAGAACAGGAAATCCATATCATTCAGATCCCGTTTGATGCCATTGGAAATGAAGATATCCTTCCAGCCGTCGTTGTCAAAATCGGCGATCAGCGGCGCCCAGCTCCAGTCGGTTGCGAACACGCCCGCCAGGCAGCCGATTTCGGAAAAACTACCGTCCCCGTTGTTCATTTGCAGTGTATTGCGCATGACCTGGTGGCCGTATCCGAGCGCGACCATTTGGCGGTATCGTTCGAGGATCATGGTGGACATGAGTTTTTTCCGGCGGTCCCAGGGTTCGGCGAGCATATCGAGGGAGAACAGATCCAAGAAAGCGTCATTGTTCAGATCGGCAATATCTACGCCCATCGTATGATTGGAGGTATGGCGGAACCAGCGATCGCCCTGGTCTTCGAATCCGCCTCGTTGATTATTAATATAGACAAAATCGGGCATCACAAAATCATTGCCGATGTAGAGGTCGGGGTAGCCGTCGTCGTTGAAGTCCGTTGTTGTAACCGAAAGTCCCCAGGCTCGGTTCCAGATCCCCGCTGCTTGCGAGATATCGGAGAAACGGCCGTTTCCTTCGTTGCGATAAAGGCGATCCGTGTCGTGTATAAGTCGGGGCGCTTGGTTTCTGACCGTTTTTCCGGAGCCGGGTACAAAATCCAGGTTATTAATGGTATTGTTTTCAATTGGTTGGTTAACAACGTACAGATCCAGGTCGCCGTCCAGATCGAAATCGAAAAAATTCGCGCACTGGCTGGCGCTGAGATCGGCCAATCCGTACGCTTCGGCGCTTTCGGAGAACGTGCCATTTTTATTATTGATAAAAAGCAGGTTGATACGGTCGGCAGAGGGTTTCAGTCCGGTTCGGCACACATAAAGGTCTGGAAATCCATCCGCATTGACGTCTGCCACGGCCACGCCCGTTTTCAATCCGGCGGCGGCGGCCACGCCGGCTTTTGTTGTGACGTCCTCGAATCGAAGGTTGCCGGTGTTGCGATAGAGCCGGCATTCGCCTTGTCGGGCGGTGAAATAGAGGTCTTGCAGGCCGTCTTGATCGAAATCCAGGACGGCGACGCCGCCGCCATTGTAGATATACGGATCTACGACAAAGGAATAATCATACGTTTCAGTGATATTTTGCACGAATTGTACGCCCGTGCGCGCGGGGTCGAGGCGTTCGAAGCGCGTGGTTGCCTTCTGCTTTATTTGCGGCGTTTTGCCGGGACGGAAATCCGGATCGCTGCCTGGGTTACATTGCGTCAGGAGGAGCAGGAGGGCAAAAAAGAGCGAGCGTGGTGTCATGTGATGCGTATTTCAGTGGGCGAAAATACGGATAAACAGCGCGCTGAACGCAAAATTATGCGGCGGTGCGTTTAAAAAGCATGTATTTCGCCGCCTCCGGCGGCGAAATACGACAGCGAGCGGTTGTCTTTTTTGATTTTTCCTAAAAAAATCAAAAAAGACAACCGCTCAAAGTGTTATTTCTTTCAGATAAGTGCTCTAAAGCCACCCCAGGAAAGGTTCTTCCAGGATATTTTTCAGTTCCTGGAGGAATCGGGCGGCATCGGCGCCATTGATAACCCGGTGATCCCAGCCGATAGTCATCGGCATTCGGAGGCGCGGTTCGAAGGCGGCGCCGTTCCAGTGCGGTTCGTATTGTGCGGCGGTGAGGCTAAGAATAGCTACCTGCGGCCAGTTGACGATTGAAAGCATATTCGTACCGCCGATTCCGCCGATATTGGAGATGGAGAACGTACCGCCTTCGAGGTCTTCCGGTTTATTTTTGCCTTCGCGGGTGCGTTTAGAAAGTTCGGAGAGTTCCACCGAGATTTCCGTGAGCGATTTTTGGTCGGCATTTCGGATCACCGGCACGAGCAGGCCGCGCGGGGTATCTACGGCAATTCCGATATGGTAGTATTTTTTGTAAATGATTTCTCGCTTTTCAACGTCATAGCTGGCGTTGAATTGCGGCATTTTGCGGAGGACTGCTGCGACTGCTTTCGTGAGGATTGCGGTCGTGGTGAGGCTGCCGCCTGCGGCTTTAACGGTATCCTTGTATTGTTGGCGCAGTTGTTCCAGGCGGGTGATGTCTGCTTTTTCAGAAATCCAGGCATGGGGGATTGCGTTGAAAGCATACACCATATTATCGGCCGTGAGCACGCCGATTCTGCTTTGTTCTTCGCGGACGACCGGGCCGAATTTTTCGAAATTGGGGAGTGCTTTGTGCGCGATGCCTGTACCAGCGGCGGCAGGGCTGCTCGTTCCGATCCGGTTTTTTACATGATCTATCACGTCTTTGTAGCTAATTCGGGCGGCGCCGTCGGCGGCGCGCACATCGCCCAGGCTGACGCCGAA
>JAUMBL010000020.1:0-6199 GCA_032115775.1 Saprospiraceae bacterium
CCCCGATCAGGTGGCTGGTCATGGCCTGCTCCACCTCCCGGTTGGGGTAATCCAGTTCGAAAAGCCCAACCTGCCAGTCTATTTTTTTGATCGTCAGGTAGCCGGTCTGAAACAGCAGCGAGCGGATCTCCAGGTTGTCGAGCGTATAGCTTTCGAACAATTGTTCGCTGACTTTGAGTTGGTTCAGGTTGAAATAGCCGGCCGCTTTGATTTTGTGTATCAGGAAAGAGGGCGTGCCGGTTTTGAACCAGTAGTCCTGAAAGACGCCGCTGGAAAAGAAATTGAGCACGGAAAACGGATTATAGACAAAATCGCGGCCGTTCCAAGTGTAGCCGTTGTACCATTCCTTGATTTTTGCAAGCAAGTCCGCGTGCGAAACGCCGGGCATTCCCTGCAGGGTATGCGTTATCCACGCATCAAAATTTTCCTCCAGTTCTGCTTGCGTATAGCCCACCAGGGTGGCGTAATGTGGATTCAGCGTGATATCGTTCAGATTGTTCAGGTCGCTGAACACGCTCACCTTACTGAATTTCGACACCCCGGTGATCAGCAAAAATTCCAGATACGGATCGGCACTTTTGAGGATGCTGTAAAAATTTTTCAGGATGCGCTGGTGTTCGAACGCCGTCGGCAGTTGCTCTTTTTCCAGGTAATCAATCAGCGGTTTGTCGTACTCGTCAATCAGCAGCACGACCTTGCCTTTTTGGGCGGATAATTTTTCGAGCAACTCAAAAAACCGCTGATCATAGCTACTTTCCGTCAGAACGACCCCGTGCCGGAGCGCTTCTTTAGATAATGCACTGTTGATTGCATACTCCAGTCCGTTGCTAAAGTAGCCGATGCTGTTAAATTGAATATGCACCACCGGGCGCGTCCGGCTCCAGTCCCATTGGTCTTCGATCCACAGTCCGGAAAACAGCGCCCGGTTTCCCTCGAAGAGTTCCCGGATTGTAGAGAGCGTCAACGATTTGCCGAAGCGCCGGGGGCGGGAGAGGAAGTAATAGGCGCCGGAGGTAACAAGACGGTGTATTTGCTCCGTCTTGTCCACATACAAATAACCTTCTGCTCGGATTTTGCTGAACGTTTGTATGCCGATCGGTAATTTTTTCATAAAAGCGGGTACTTGGAGACAAAGTTACGATTTTTTTCGGCTGGTGGTCGGTGGATACCGGAGCGTCCGCCTAATAGATTTCGCAGGCGATTGTTCGAATCAGCCGTCCCGGTCGGTCGAATTCATATTCACCAGGATCGCCAGGTTGATAAAAAAGAGCGAGCCGATCTTGTCGGTTTCGACGAAATCGTTCATCAGCATCAGTAGGGCGATCAGCGCAAAGGAACTGGTGGCTGCGGCCGCCATTCGTCGCTGCCAGTCCTCTCGGCAGTGGTGATACACCCGCTCGCCGTACAGCAGCGTAAAACAGCAGAGGCCGAGGAAAAAAGCCAATCCGGGCAGTCCCTGCTCTACTGCCGTCATCAAATAATAATTGTGGATACCGGAGCGCTCCGGATTGCCGCTCACGTAGGTTTTAAAGCTGGTGACCGTGTAATTTTTATAATTAAAATAAAACGTACCTGGTCCAAAGCCCAGCAAAGGTTTGTCGCGGATCATATTAACAGCCGCCACCCAGCGATAGACCCGCTCCATGGTGGAGATATCCTCCAGTTTAGTGGTGGCTTCGAGCAGGTTGTCGAAGCGCGTATGCGTGACGGTGCGGCGGTAATCGGGCGCAAATTCCAGCCAATTGTCACCGCGCCCAACCCAGGCGGCGAAGATCAGGAACAGGGCGGCGGCGCCGATCAGCGCATATTTCATCAGCCTGCGGCGCAAAACCCAGTGCACGCCGATTGCGGCGACCAGGGCGACGTACGCGGCACGCGTGAAGGCAAAATTAATTCCTACCAGGAGCACGAGTATCCCGAAGGCCAGCAACAGCCACTTGGCCGACCAGCGCCGGTACCATCCGGCGCCAAACCAGACAAAGGGCATAAATACGGCTAACAGGCAGGCGTACATCACGTGATTCCGGTAAAAAGGCGCCAGGACGTAGTTCACGTCCTTAAACGTAAATCCCACCTGGCTGTGCCGGAACAGAATCACCAGCACCGTCATCAGGGTTGGGAGGAAAAAATACCACAGCAGGCGGCGATAGTCGGCCTCTTGTTGTAAAACCCTGCCGGCGAGGAAAAAAAACACGATTACGTACCAACCCTTCGCCAGCAGAAATTTCAGCGAAACGAGAAAATCGGTGGAAATGGCCGTTGCGACCGTCAGCCAGCACAGATGCGCCAGCAGGAAAAAAGTGAGCGGATTGCGCCAGTATGTCGGCGTTAGTTCGCGGTAGTGGCGGACAAACCAGGCCACGGCGATGAGCGTCAGCAGCCACATGAGCGGCTCGGACGGCAGGTCGGTGCCCAGTCCGCCCGGCAGGGTTACTTCTGTGGATACTGGAATTGAGGCGGCCAGCAGGAAAAAAATCAGGTGGTAGTCCACTACTGCAATCCAAATCAGCAACAGACCGGCCGGAATCAGCGCGAACCGCCAATCGTCCAGATACACGGCGGCCAAGCATGCTGCGACAGACAGCAGCGCGAAGGCGGCGTACAGCCATCGTTGCGGATGGCTGGGCGGCAGTGCAAGCCAATGGATCAGGCGTTCGGGCATCATGCAGCGGCTCAGGCGGCTTCTTTGCGCGTGATGGATTTCCAGTCAATATCCCGATAAGCATCGGCGACCAGTGCGCCGAGCACGCTGAACAGGAAAGCGCCGAGCACGCAGGCGAGTACGATCACGCTGCGTTTCGGGCGGTTTTTGATCAGCGGCGTTTCGGCCTCTTCGATGATGAGCACGGCGGGGATATTGGTGTTATAGGCGGCTTTGATTTGGTTGTATCGCTCGAGATCGTAGCTCAGCTGTTTGCGCGCCTGGAAGTGCAGGTCGTTGAGCAAAGAGACCTGCGGCACGCCCTCGTTGTAGCCCGCCACCGTGAGGGCGCCGTTGCCGACTTTACCCGTATTGAGTTGGCGCAGTTGTCGTTCGTACGCGCTGAGGTTTGCCCGGATATAGGCGATGGTATCGCGCGGGATACTTCGGTCAGGTTCTAGTACCTCCAATCGCGCGCGGTTTCTCACCACTTCCGCCTCTGCTTCCGAGAGGCGCTCGGCCAGTTGTTCGCCCTGGGCTTCGGGGTAATAAATGCCGTAGCGGGATTGCATCTGGCGTATGCTGTCGCCCAGCGCGGCGAGGTCGGTGCGTTTGCGCGACATATTATCTTCGAACGCGATCAGGATATTGCCCTGACTTTCTTTGGTGAGGCGTCGGGCGACTTCATTGATTCGGTTGCGGGCGGCGTTGGCCAGTTTTGCCGCCATTTCCGGGTCTGTATCTTCCACCCGGAGTTCGATGGCGTCATTTTTATTTTTTTCTGCGGAATACAGGTAGCGAAACAGTTTGCGCACCTCGTACGGCCCTTTTTGGTCGGTGGAGTCTATCCCGTAGTGCGCGTACAGGTTGAAGGTTGTGACCATATAGTCCACCAGTTCATTGCTATTGGCGATTTCTGAGAGGCGATCCAGGTCGCGATCCGAGCCGAAGTATTCCGTGACCTGGCCGGTGTAGCCGAACATCAGTTCCGGATTGGCGAGTTGCGGGCTGGCGGGATAAAAGATCGTGACCGCCTGGTAGTAATTTTTCAGGGTTAGCGACAGCGCGATGCTACCGACGAGCGTAAGCAGGCAGATATTGCGAATGGCTTTTCGCCACTGATAAATCGTTTGGAAAACACGCAGCAGATTATCCCGGTTTTGCATGGCAGACAAATAGGTTGGTTAGCGCCAAATCAGCGCGGCGCAAAGGTAAAAAAAATCCGGACGGCGGCGTTGCGGCCGCATCGTCCGGATAATACGTTTACCGAGGGGAATTTGCTGCTTATCGCCACTCTTCCAGCAGGCGCGCGGCTTCCGGGGAGCCCAATTTCGCGGCCGTTTCGAGGTCGGCGGCGTATTCGGCGACGCCGGTTGCCCGTTTTGCGCGGGCGCGTTGCAGGAATGCTTCATTATCGGGCGCCCATTCTGCGCCGGTTTCCGTTGCGAGCGCCTGGTCTATGATTTGCAGTGCCTCTTTGGGTTCGTTCACTTCGAGGAGCGCTTTGCCGAGCAGCATGAGCGCGCGGCGGCGGCGGAGCAGGTTCGGATCGCCGGCAGCAAAGTTCCGTTGCAAAAAGAGTCGGAATTCCTTGATTGCTTCTGCGAATTTCTTAGCATGGAACAGGCACTCGCCTCTTTTCAGGCGCGCCAGCCAGTAGATGGGCTGCAGGGCGATGGCGCGTTTGATTGCCTGGTCGAAGTCGTTGGCGGCGGTTTCCCACTCATTTTTCAGCATCCGCACTTTTCCCCGGCCGTAATGTGGTTCCGGATTATTTGGATTGATTGCGATGCTTTTGTCGAAATCGTGCAGGGCGTCGTTGTAGTTTTTCAGTTTGTAGTTTACATATCCGCGGCGTTCATACGCCAGCGCGTGCCGCTCGTATTTGTCAATCGCGCGGCTCAGCGCGGCGGTGGCCTCTTCATACCGGTCGCGTTGATCTATCAACTCACGGCCTTGCAGGTACGAAACAACCGCTGATTTATCGGATATCGGTTCAATATTGAACCACTCGAGCAGTTGCCCGGAATCCACGCACCAGGCGCCGATAGAGCCGACCATGGCAAATTGCGCGATTTCCTGCAGCATATTCGTGGTACTGCGCCATGGCTTTTCCTGGCTCATGATCGTTTGCTGCGGCAGCACCAGGGCAAATTCTTCTTCCACGAATACTTGTTCGGGCTTGAACAGGATATCCGATTTGTAATAGGTCTCCAGGCGCGATACCCAGCGGGCCATCGCCATGTCGTAGCTGCGCTTGGAACCGAATTCCAGCCGGCCTTTAAAGATCAATTTGAGCTGCTGCGTAGTCATATTTTCTGCGTGCTGATGCGTTTCTTTTTCAGGCGACAAGAGCCTCCCACAAATCGTGCATTGATTGCGGCAGACCGGTGAACGTCTGGTAATTTTTCGTGCCGGATCCAGTACAAATCGCGCCCTGTTTTCAGGCGCGCCTGTAAACTGACCGTATCTATAAAGTTGTATTTTATCTTTTTTTCGGCGAGTGCGCCCTGTTAAACAGGCACAATTTTCCTTAAAGTATGAACTACAAATGTAGATTATTTTTTTCTACTTTACAATAACTTCATACAGGTTTTTTAAAAAAAATTTTTTGTTTTGCTAAAAAAGAAAGGTTTTAATTTTATTCCGCCGTGCGAAAACGCGGGTTTCAAAATATAAGTTGGCTATTTTTTGAAAATATATTGTTAGAAACAAAGTTTTCCCCTCAAAATCTTTTTTAGCGGAAAATGGAGGATATTTAATAGTTCTTTATTTTAAAGCTAAATGTTTAAACGGTTTTCCCGGCCGCTGCCGCAGCGGTCGGCGCAATATTGGCGGAATCCCGGTAACTTTGCGACCATGAAAATAGCCGGGTTTACCTTCATCCGGAATGCGGTGCGCTACGACTATCCGGTCGTGGAAGCAATCCGATCCGTACTTCCTTTGTGCGACTATTTCCTGGTGGCGCTCGGCCGCTCGGAAGACGATACGGAGGCGCTGATCCGCAGCATCAACGATCCGCGCTTGCATATTCTGCACACGGAATGGGACGATTCCCTGCGGGCGGGCGGGCGTGTCCTGGCGGTCGAAACGGACAAAGCCTTCCAGGCGATTCCGCCGGGGTACGACTGGTGTTTTTATATCCAGGGCGACGAGTGCGTGCACGAGCAGGACTACCCGGCCATCCGGCAGGCATTGGCGCAGTGGGCCGACGACCCGGACACGGAGGGGCTGCTTTTTAATTACCGCCATTTTTACGGCTCGTACGACTACATCGGCGCTTCCCGGCGCTGGTATCGCCGCGAGGTGCGCATTATTCGCAACGATAAAAATATTCGATCGTGGCGCGACGCGCAGGGCTTTCGGTGGGCCGATGGCCGCAAACTGCGGGTTCGCCAGGCGCGCGCCTGCATCTATCACTACGGCTGGGTGAAAAATCCTGCCGCTCAACAACAAAAACAACGGAATTTTAACCGCCTCTGGCACGCCGACGCCGAAGTGGCAAAGCGCGTGGGTCAGGCGGATACGTATCGCTACGACGGCTCAGAGCCGCTCGAG
>JAUMBL010000021.1:0-11475 GCA_032115775.1 Saprospiraceae bacterium
ACCAGCCCCTGTGCGAGTACGGTTGCAGTCGTGGTACCGTCGCCGGCTGCGTCAGCGGTTTTGCTGGCGACTTCTTTGACCATCTGCGCGCCCATGTTGGCAACCGGATCTTCGAGTTCCACCTCTTTAGCCACGGTAACGCCGTCTTTGGTAACTACCGGCGCGCCGAAGGATTTTTGAAGCACTACGTTGCGGCCTTTCGGGCCGAGGGTTACTTTGACGGCATTGGCAAGGGCGTCAATACCCTCTTTCAGCTTTTCACGGGCTTCCGTATTGAAATGAATTTGTTTAGCGGACATATTAATTTTTACAGTTTAAGTTAAAAAGAGGAGATAAAAACAGCAGGTTTTAACGCCATTACAGTACGCAAAGAATATCATCTTCACGCATGATGAGGTAGTCTTGCCCGTCGAAGTGAATTTCCTGACCGGAATATTTGCCGTACAGAATGGTATCGCCCACCTGCACCGTCATCAAATTTCCGTCTTTACCCGGGCCGACGGCCACGACTTCTCCACGCTGCGGCTTTTCTTTCGCCGTATCGGGAATGATAATTCCGCCTTTGGTTTTGTCTTCGGCCTGAGCCGGCTTTACGATAACGCGATCACCGATTGGTTTCATAATGTGAAACTATTTTGTTTTGGTTAACCTTTAATTATGTTTTAAAAACAGAATTTAATTTTGATAATAAACTATTAGCAGACTTCGTGCCAAGCCGTTTTTTCTGCCATTTTTGCAGAAAAAACTGTCAGTGGTTCGGCGCGGTGGTACAAATTGTCAGCACGCCGATTGCGCGGCAGATCAAATCTTTTTTTCGAGAACCAAAAAAACCTTAATATTGCGCCGGAAATGCAGATTATATATCCTTGTGGCTTGAAGTTATGCGAAGAACCTACGATCTCCTAAGTACCGGTGAACTATTAGTGGACCTTATTACCGCCGAATTTGTCCAAACGCTGGACGAAGCGACGCTTTTCAAGCGGATGCCCGGCGGCAGTCCTGCCAATCTTTGCATGAACATGGCCCGCTTGGGCAATTCGACGATGTTGGTTTCCAGCGTCGGCAAAGATGATATGGGCGAAGTACTCAAAAATTATGTCGCCCGGCTGGGCGTGGATGTTTCGTATGTCACGCAAGTGGACGAGCCGACCACCCTGATTTTGGTCACGCGCTCGGCTGCGGTGTCAAATTTTCAGGCGTATCGCGGTGCGGATTCCATGCTGTCCATCCGGCAGTTTCCTTATGGACGCTTTGAGGATACGAGTATTTTTCATACTACCTGTTTTGCGTTGAGCAAGCATCCAGCTCAATCCGTGATTATGGAGGCGGCCGAGCGTGCGCACCGGGCTGGTTGCCAGCTTAGTATAGACGCAAATTACGCGGAAAAAATATGGCCGGATCAGAAGGAAGCCAAGCGTCTGCTGGCCGAAATTTGTCGCATGGGCGCGCTGGTGAAGATCAGCGATGTGGACTGGGAGCGGCTGTACGGCGAGCCGCAATCGCCGGAGGCTGTGATCGAGCATTTTTTGAAAATGGGCGCCACGGAAATTTGTTATACGCTCGGCGACAAAGGTTTATGGGTTGCCGATGATGATGCGGCGCATTTCCTGCCATCCCGGCAAGTGGAGGTAAAAGATACGACGGGCGCCGGCGATGCATTTTGGGCGGGCTACCTGACGGCTCGACTGGACGGGAAGTCGCTCTTGGATCGCGCCGTCGCCGGACGGAAAATGGCGGAAATCAAACTCGGCCATTTTGGTCCGCTGCCGGATCGTTTGGAAAGGCATCAGATTTATGCGGATTTGCCGCCAGATGCTCCAGCAAATCCGGGAAAAAAGCGGTGAAATCAGCGCTAAATGCCTCTATTTCCTCAAAAAAAGTGGTATGTACCACAGTCGGATCAAATTGACCTGCTAGGCGCCGGCTGAAGCGTTCGAGTACCCGTAACATACCGGATTCATCCGCATAGCCGTGCACAAAACGCGCTTCCCGCATCAGCGGCCAGCGCTGCTGCAAGGGCTCCGGCATTTGTCCCTGCCGCTCGTCGAGCGCGGCATACAACCAGGCTGCATAGTCTTCAAATGACAAATCTGCATACTCCGACCAGTGCAGCAGGAGCAAGTGATCGTACAACACATCCGCGACAGGCCCTGCGTAGCGCCCGGCTACCAGTCTTATACGGCGCACGCTTGCGCGGACGGACGGGTGGGTATCGGTGAAGGCGTCAATACGCCGATGCAACAAAATACCTGCCCGGATTTCGGGCGGATAGGCCTGCCAGGCGCTGCCTTTTACAAAATCGCCGATAAAATTCCCGAGCAGATTTTCTGCGTCGGGATAAGATAACAGGCTGTGCGCGAGGTGGTTCATCTTTAGAGGGCAAGCCGGCGCGACCGCAATCAGCCGCCGCGTTTATCGGTTCCGAAATATTCCAGCACAAGGTAACTAAAGGTCCGGACGCCGAGCAGCAGGCCGTTTTCGTCCAGGTAGAAATCGGGCGTATGGTGCGCGGCCGTTTCTTTGGGATCGGCGCCCTTGGGCATACCGCCGAGAAAGAAGAAAAAAGTAGGTACGCGCCTCCCATAAAAAGCGAAATCTTCCGCGCCGGTCATAGGTTTGCGTTCGCGTACATTGGCGGTTCCGGCCGCTTTTTGGAGGGCGGGCAACATCCGCTGGGTGAGTACCGGGTCGTTGAAATTGACCGGCGCCATTTTTTGGATGCGCACCTCGGCGCGCGCGCCGGCGCTCTCGGCAATGAGTTTGGCTGTGCGCTGCACCCGTTCGTGGATGTCGTTTTGCATAGCCGTATCCAGCGTGCGAATAGTCCCGACCATTTCCGCCTTTTCCGGGATAATATTAGGCCGGACGCCGCCGTCTATCTTACCGACTGTGATGACCGCCGGTTGCTCCGTCAGATCCACCTGCCGGCTCACAATGGTCTGCAGGCCTTCGATAATTTGTGCGGACACAACCACCGGATCCACCCCGCTCCAAGGTTGCGAGCCATGCGATTGTTTGCCATGCACGGTGATATAAAACCAATCGGCGGCCGCCATAATACCGCCGGATCGGTACGTGAGGACGCCTACCTCTGTCTGGGCGTTGATATGCAGACCCAGCATAGCTTCGATACCGAATCGTTCGAACAGGCCTTCCTTGACCATGAGCGAAGCCCCCCCCTCTTCGCCTTCCGGCGGGCCTTCTTCCGCAGGTTGAAAGACGAACACCACCGTTCCGGCGAGGTCTTCCCGCATGTTATTCAGCAGTTCGGCGGCGCCCATCAGGATGGCAATATGCGCATCGTGGCCGCAGGCGTGCATCACCCCGACCTGTTCGCCGTTGTACGTTGTTTGTACTGCGCTCTTGAAGGGAAGGTCCACGCGTTCCGCGACTGGCAGCGCATCCATGTCCGCGCGGAGCCCGATTACAGGACCGGGTTTCCCGCCTTTCAGCACGCCCACGACACCCGTTTTCGCAATACCAGTATGGACTTCCAGGCCCAATGCGCGCAGGTGGGCGGCGATTTTTTCAGCGGTGCGAAATTCGCGGTTAGACAGTTCCGGGTATTGGTGAAAATCGCGTCGCCAGGCGATTACCTTCGACTCCACCGCGCCTGCGAGGCGATCCACTTTTGCGTACAGCCCGTTTTCGGCGTTTTTGGCAGCGTTTTGCGCGTTCAGCGCGCCGCAAAGCAGGAAGGCACAGGAAAGCAGTAGCAATATTTTTTGCATAAATCAGGTTGTTTAGCCGGATTTTCGAATAGAGCGCGCGGTTTGCCGGGCTCGGTCAATAGCGTCTTCGACAGACTGGCAGGGGGTTTGTAGTAGCGGGCCCATCCATTGCAGGTTGGCTTTATCGCGCAGCATCATTTTTCCGTTTTCGAGGATCATGCTTCCGGCGCCCTGAAACAACTGGGCGCCTTCGATTTTGAAGACCGCCTCATGCGTTTGCACCTCCCCATTGAGCGCGAAGACATAATCCGCTGTAACGAAATTGCCGGTGATTTTGCCGGTGAACGACCCGCGAGCGCCGCCGCCGCCGGCTATTTCCTGAGCGATATATCCGTGCACGGAGTCGCCCAGGATGGTCATTTGGAGTGCGGAAAGATTTTCGCCGCTCCGCTGGGCGTAGCACCGTATTTCCGGCGTCGTCGAAGCGGCGGCAGGTTTGGGTGCGGGCTCGCAGGCGGCAATACAGCAGACTGCTGCGAGCAGGAGGGCGGAGCAAGTTTTGAGGCAAATCATTGTTCCTGAATGATTTTAGCGGTTTCCCTGGCATTCTGGATAGTTTGTCCGAGCTCCGAGCAATCCGTTTTTTGAAATGCCATCGTCCACTCGACGGTTGATTTATCCTTGATGATCAGTCTGCCATTTTTATCCTCCAATTCTCCGCGCCCCTGCAGCAGGCGATCGCCCTCCATTTTAAACATTATTTCTTCTGCCTGGATGGAACCCTCGATCATATAGGTAAAATCTGCCGTGATGAGTCCATCGGCTACTTTACCCTGAAAATAGCCGTGCGCGCCGTCCCGTTCGAAAGGTTCCCAGGCGAAATAGCCGGTAACCGCATCTTGGTCAGTCGTCAGTTCGATTGCGGTTACGTCCTTCCCTTCGCGAAGCGCGTAGCAGGAGGAGGTGGCGGGTTTTTTCGGCGCAGCCGGGGGGGCTGGCGCGGGCGCATTACAGGAAATGCACAGGAGCGTTACGGAAAGCAGGAACAGGGAGAATTGTTGCATGAAACCAGATTGGAAACCGGCGCGATCCGGGTTTGCCGATTTTTTTCAAAAAAATGAAATATCTTTGCAAAGATAGTAAAAATACAGGCTAAAAAATGCCGTTTTTTTTCGGAGGCGATTCGAATCGGCGGGAACACCCTCGGGCGGCAGGTCGAGCCGGTTATTTCCGTTCAATCTGCGCTAATTGGGGCTGCGCGCGGCATTTTTTTTATCTTGTACGCCAGGATTTTTTTGGCGCCTGCCTCGGCACTGAAATATAAATATACGCATAATTTTTAACGCAATTTACCATGATGACCAATCAGACCCTGCTTTTTATCATTTGTTTTTTCCTATCTGCTTCTACTGTTCAAGATCGCCTGTCGGGCGCCTGCGTGGGCGTAGCAGACGGGGATACCATCACAATCCTCACCCAGGATGAACGGCAACATAAAATCCGGCTTGCGCATATTGATTGTCCGGAAAAAGGGCAGCCTTACGGAACCCGAGCCAAGCAATTTACCTCCAATTTCTGCTTTCGGAAACAGGTAGTCGTAGTTTCTGATGGAAAAAAAGACCGAAATGGTCGTATCATCGGGGAGGTATTCAACGAACAGGGTGAAAATCTGAACAAAGCGCTTGTCCGCGCCGGTTTGGCCTGGCACTACAAAAAATACTCTCGGGACGCCTCCTATGCCGGTTTGGAAGAACGAGCCCGGGCGGCGCGAAAAGGACTCTGGCAAGATCCGGATCCGGTTGAGCCTTGGGTGTGGAGAAAAAATCGGTGATATTTTCCATTTTTACCCGTTTCGGGCGCGCGGCGCTCTTCAGTCGCCTAGGGACATTTCTTGTTCCTGACGCAGCCGACCGGATTTTTTCATATTCAGAAATTCAATAATTTGTGCAGTTTTGGAACGGCTGCCTTTTGTTTTCTTCAAAAAATTCGAACAGAACACAAAATGAATTCGTTCAAAATCTTCACGAACTATTTTTAGACAACGTCAACGATAATAAACTTCCAGACGCACCCAATGAGGCCGCCGCGCTTTAAAAAACCATCCCGGATTTTTGTTCCCGCCTTTTCTCCGGCGCCCCGCATATTCTCCCCCGCCAGTTTTGTCAACCCCACCAAAAGTACTACCTTTGCGGGTCTAAATTAAAGCGTTGATGGAAGAGACCAGAATTGTTCCCATAAATATCGAAGACGAACTCAAAACGGCGTATATTGATTACTCCATGTCGGTCATCGTCAGCCGTGCGCTGCCCGATGTGCGCGACGGGCTCAAACCCGTACACCGACGCGTACTGTTCGGCATGCTCGACCTGGG
Source organism: Saprospiraceae bacterium (assembly GCA_032115775.1). GTDB lineage: Bacteria > Bacteroidota > Bacteroidia > Chitinophagales > Saprospiraceae > M3007. Next base: position 6,043 of record JAUMBL010000021.1, read on the forward strand.
ACTGAGCTACAACAAGCCGTATAAAAAAGCCGCTCGTATCGTGGGAGAAGTGCTGGGTAAGTATCACCCGCACGGCGATAGCTCCGTGTACGATACCATGGTGCGCATGGCTCAGGAATGGAGCCTGCGCTATCCATTGGTGGACGGCCAAGGCAACTTCGGCTCCATGGACGGTGACAGCCCCGCCGCCATGCGTTACACGGAAGCCAGATTGCGCCGGATTGCCGACGACTTGCTGGCAGATATTGACAAAGACACGGTGGATTTCCAACTGAACTTCGACGATTCGCTGGAGGAACCTACCGTCATGCCCACCCGAATCCCGAATCTGCTGGTGAACGGCGCCTCCGGCATCGCCGTCGGTATGGCCACCAATATGCTGCCCCACCACCTGGGTGAGGTGTGCGACGCCGTGACGGCCATGGTGGACAATCCGCAAATTGACGTAGAGGAACTCATGCAGTATGTAAAAGCCCCGGATTTTCCCACCGGCGGTATTATTTACGGTATGTCCGGCATCCGGGAAGCCTACCGAACCGGCCGAGGTCGCTGCGTGGTGCGCTCGAAGACGGAGATCGAAGTGGACGAAAAAGGCCGCGAGGCGATCATTGTCACGGAAATCCCTTACCAGGTCAACAAGGCGATGCTAATCGAAAAAATCGCCGCCCTGATCAATGAAAAGAAAATTCTGGGCATCTCAGATATCCGGGATGAATCCAACCGCCAGGGCGTGCGCGTGGTCATCGAAATCAAACGCGACGCCGCCGCCAATGTGATCCTCAGCCAACTGTTTAAACTCACCCCGCTGCAAACCAGCTACGGGATCAACAACATCGCCCTGGTTGCAGGTCGCCCGCGCCTCCTGAACCTCCAGGAAATTATCCATGAATTCATAAAATTCCGCATCGAAGTTGTCGTGCGGCGCACCCGCTTCGAATTGCGCAAAGCGGAAGAGCGCGCGCACATCCTCGAAGGCCTGCTAATCGCGCTGGATCACCTGGACGCCGTAATCGCGCTGATTCGAAGCTCTAAAGACCCCGAGGCAGCCCGGGAAGGGCTGATGAGCCAATTCGGCCTGTCGGAAATTCAGGCGCGCGCCATCCTGGCCATGCGCCTGCAACAACTAACCGGCCTGGAACGCGATAAGGTGCGCGATGAATACCAGGAATTGCAAAGAAAAATCGAACGCTACAAAGCGATTCTGGCGGATGAAACCCTCCAGCGCGATATCGTGAAAGAGGAACTCCTAGAGATAAAAACCCGCCACAACGACGAGCGCCGCACCTCAATCGAACTCGAAGAGGCGGACATCAGCATGGAGGATCTGATCGAAAACGAAGAAGTGGTGATCACGATCAGCCACCTCGGATACGTTAAACGGACGCCGATTACAGAATATCGCGCGCAAGGGCGGGGCGGACGCGGCGCACAAGGCGTGCGCACCCGCGGTGAAGATTACGTGGAGCACATGTTCACCGCAACGAACCACCAAACGCTGCTGCTCTTCACAGAAAGCGGCCGCTGTTTTTGGATTAAAGTCTATGAAATACAGGAGGGCGCTAAAAACACCGCCGGCCGCGTCATTCAAAACCTGCTTAATATTCCAAAAGAGGATCGCGTCCGAGCGTACATCCTGGTAAAAAGCCTGGAAGACGAAACCTTCGTCAACAACCATTATATCATTTTCTGCACGCGCCGCGGCCAAATCAAAAAAACCCTGCTGGAGGAATATTCCCGTCCGCGCCAAGGCGGGATCAATGCCATCGGCATCAATGAGGGCGATGCGCTGATTGAGGCCAAACTGACAAACGGCAAAAACGAAATCGTCCTGGCCGTCCGCAACGGAAACGCAATCCGATTCAATGAAGCCGATGTACGCCCCATGGGTCGTACCGCCGCCGGCGTGCGGGGGATTCTGGTGGACGAAAACCGCGACGACGCCGTGGTCGGGATGATCTGCGTGGATCCGGATGATCAAAAAACCGGTATCCTCGTCGTCTCCGAAAAAGGGATGGGAAAACGCTCCGCACTCGAAGACTACCGTACGCAAGGACGAGGCGGAAAGGGTATCAAAACGATGCAAATGACGGAAAAAACCGGCCACCTGGTGGCAATTAAGGCCGTCACAGACGAGGATGACCTGATGATTACCACTACCTCCGGCATCACCATTCGCACCTCCGCCGCGGAATTGCGCGTGATGGGTCGGGCAACGCAAGGGGTACGGCTAATCCGCCTCGAAGCCGCAGACCATATCGCCGACGTGACGGTGGTACAATCGGAACAGGAAGAACCGGAGGTAACCACGGATGCCGCAAGTAACCCGGAAAATTAGATTAATTTAACATCTTGTTTAAACTACTTTATCAATACTGTCTGTTAATAGGATCACTACTGTCATTTTTTTTCTAAATCAGAGCACTATGAAAAATTCGCTTATAACGCTGCTTGCCGTACTGCTTTTTACCGGCACGGTAATCGCCCAGGAAGACGGATTGAAACTGGCCAAATCCGCCGGGCGCGCCCTCACCACCTATAATATGGATCCGGCAAACAGCGCCGGCAAACTGGACGAGGCGGTGGATAAAATTAACCAAGCCATCGAAAAGCCGGAAGCGCAGGCGCTCGCAAGTACCTGGATCACCCGGGGCGATATCTACAATACCCGCCTGCAACGGGATATGAACCGCCGCATGATTGACCCCAAAGCGACGCTGACCGGCGATAACGACGCCCAAATCGCTTACGAAGCCTACAAAAAAGGATTCGAAATTACAGATAAAAAATTCGAGAAAAAAGATGCCCTAAAAGGTGTCACCCAAGTGCAAGGCGCCCTTATCAATATCGGCGCCATGAAATACGACGCCGGAGATTTCTCCAAAGCCTTCGATTCCTGGAATGCCGCCCTTTCCAGCCACAAAATGCTGAAAGACAACGGAGAAGCCAGCCTTTTGGATGCAGAAGGCCAACTGGAAGAACAAACCTACTACACCGGCGTATGCGGTATGATGGCAAAAAGAAACCAGGAGGCCGCAGCCATCTATGAAGGTATGATCAAAAACGGGACGAACCGCGCCGCCGTCTATGAAGGCCTCTATGCCGTCAAAAATGAACTGAACGACAAAACCGGCGCCGAGGCTGTGCTGGCTGAAGGCCGGAAACGATTCCCGGAAGATCCCGGACTGCTGTTTGCTGAAATCAACCTGTACCTCACAAAAGGCAAACTGAGCGAACTGACCGACCGGCTGAAGCAGGCTATCGCGCAGGAACCGAGTAACGTCAGCCTATATGTAACGCTGGGCAGCGTGTATGACAACCTGTACCAGCGCGCCCTGAACGATAAAAAAGACGCAGAAGCGAATTTGAATTTTGAAGAGGCCAAAAAATACTACGACAAGGCCGTGCAAGTTGACAGCAAAAGCATGGACGCCTACTACGCCATGGGTACGCTGTACTATAACAAAGCAGCGCTGCTGACGCAGGAAATGAATGCAATGGCCGAGGATTTTACCCCGGCAGGCATCAAAAAATACGATGCGAAGAAAAAAGAAATCCTCGATCTCTTTGAAAAAGCCCTACCCTATTTCCAAAAAGCGGAAGCGCTGGACGCAAATGATGTCAACACGCTGATCGCACTCAAGGAAATTTACGCCCGCAAAGAAGATCCGCTCTACACAGAGTTCAAAACGCGCCTGGATAATGCGCAGTCGGCAAATAACAAAAATAAAGGATCGCATTTTAAAATGTAATCCAGCCTACATCGGGGGAGATGTCGAATACCTATCGCCATCTCCCCCAAATTTTATGCAACTAAACGCTGCGTAAATCTCAACCAACGATTGCCCAACACATTTTTAGCCCTAACCCCAGGAACACAATCCCGATTACGTAATTCGCCCAACGAGCCACCGCATCGAACCTGCGCACCATGCCCTGCCCCAACCAGGCGTATAACCCGAACGCCAACTGCGCGCCGACCGTCACGCCGGCCGCAAACTGAAGCGTCGGCCAGAGTCCTTCTTCCCAATATCCGCCGATTTTCAACCATCCGCAATACGCAATCCAATAGGGAATCGCGAGTAAATTAACCAGGCTCAACGCGATGCCTTGGAGCAATAGCCCGTGCGCCCGAACCGGCGCTTCCGCCCGCTCCGCACCCTGCGGTTTCGCCCACAGCAAATAGTATGCTCCCAAACCCAGAAAAAGCGGCGCGGAAACCCAACGAAACCCGACCTCGACAGCCGGATGCGCCAAAAACCAGTTTGTAAACCAAATCGCCCCCAGAGCCTGCAAATACTCGGTTGCAGCCGCCCCAAAGCCTAAAATCCATGCCGCCCGAAAACCGCGCCGTATGGCGGTTTGAACAACGGTCAGATTAATGAGACCGGGGGGTAGAGAACCTAGGAAACTGAGCAATAAAGCAAAAATAAACATGGCGGATTGCAGCCTCGGATCCGGGCATTTAACCTGTTACTTGTTATGAATCATCCCGTATCCGGTGCGCGCTTTTCAATTATCACGGTCGTGTACAACGGCGCGCAGTTGTTGCCGGGCACCATGGAAAGTGTGCGCCGGCAAAGTTATCCGAATATTGAATACCTTGTAATAGACGGCGGCTCCAAAGACGGCTCCACTCAGATTATCCAGGAATTTGCTGCCGATATGCCGAATTTGCGCTGGATCTCCGAGGCGGATCGGGGTCTGTACGACGCCATGAACAAAGGCTTGAAACTAGCGACGGGCGATTTTGTATGGTTTTTAAACGCGGGCGATCATCTCCACAGCGTCGAGACCGTAGCAGAAGTCGCCGCGCTGGTCGAGCCGGAAACAGACGTCCTTTACGGCGAAACGCTGCTTGTGGATGATGACAGGAAGCCGGCCGGCGCCATGAGCGCGCTGAGTACCCGACCATTGCCAACGGCGCTGCACTGGCGAAGTTACCTCGGTGGGATGCTCGTAGTGCACCAGTCTTTCGTCGCGCGCAGCACACTGGCGCCGGCGTACATGGAGGGTAATCTGTGCGCGGATTTTGACTGGTGTATTCGTATTCTCAAAAAAAGCCGGGAAAATCGCTACACCGGGCTGATTTTGTCGGATTATCTGATGGGCGGCATGTCTAAACAACGCCACCGGCAATCGCTGCTGGATCGCTTCGCCGTCATGCGCCGGCATTACGGGCTTTTCGCCACGCTGCTGGCTCATGTCAAAATCGTTTTGCGCGCGATCAAACACCGGCTGCAAAGATGGAGCCGACCAAGGTATTGAGCATCTATTCAGATTGCAGACCTCGCAGGGAAAAAATTTGCGCGCGCCAATCCGAAATCTAATCTGCGCGAGGTAGTTAAAAGAAGAATTGTTCGCTGTAAATGAAAAATGCCTACATTTACCCGCAGAAAAGAAGAAATCTCAGTCGGTTTCGTCCGCGCCAAAAAA
>JAUMBL010000022.1:0-2687 GCA_032115775.1 Saprospiraceae bacterium
CATTGATTTCCCCCTGATGAATCAGGGGGTTACAGGATGATAGATGTGGTTTGGACTTCGCCGAACGATGCGTATAGGGTCGTATAAAATGATGCGTAACTTCGACTCGACGGTAACAAAATTATATCCAGGCAAGGAACTTCCGGTTCGCCCAAGCAAGCATAACGATTGATTTTCAGTAAATGGTAACTACAACTCCATAGACCGCACTATAAAATAAATGTAACTACTTAGACGGCTCGCTGTCTGGCTCAAAAAGTCCCTTTTTCCGCCATATTTCGCAATTTTTTTGACCGTAGCGCTGCTACGGCCTGCAAAAAATGGATCCTTTTTTGTCTCAGACGCGACCGGCTAAGCAGTTACCGATTTTTTTTTCATTTTGGGTTACCTACAGCTGTTTTTGCGCATTCATATACGAACGCAAAGAAAAACAAGCCTGTATGACGCCGAGTGTTTTAGACCTTTTGAACGATGTGCTTCCGCATTGGCAAGCGCGGGGGGCGCAAATCCCAAGCCATCCGCCCGAACGGGAGGATCCGTATTGGGCGGTTTCCGCGCTGCTGAACCCCGGAAACTGCTACTTTTTTATCCTGGAATTGCCGGACGCTGCGCTGCGGTACGTGCATCCTGCCGTTCGGGACGTGCTGGGCTGCGCGCCGGCGGATTTTTCTCCGGCGTATTTGGCCGGGATCATGCACCCGGAGGATGCGCCGGCGCATGCGATGCGCGCGCGCGCGGCGCTGGATTTTTTTCAGGAGGGATCGGCGGGTTGGGCGCCCCGGCCGGGGAAGGCAGCCTATTCCTTTCGCGTGCAGGACGGCGCGGGCGGCTGGCGGCATCTTTTGCAGCAGAGCCTGCCAGTCGGACTGGACGCTGACGGCAGGGTGCGGACGCTGTTGGCGGTGCACACCGATATTACTTATCTGGGCTTGCCGGCCGACGGTCGGGTATTTTGTTTCGGGCTGCCGGGCGATCCGCCGCGGGTGGTAGCGCCCGGCGCGCCGGCGGGCGACCCGGCGGCGGAGATCTCCGCGCGCGAGCGGGATATTGTCCTGCTGCTCGCGGAGGGCCTGTCGAGCAAGCAGATCGCCGGTCGCCTCGGAATCTCCAAGAGCACGGTAGATACCCATCGCCGCAACCTGCTGCGCAAGACCGGGGCTAAAAACACCCTCGAATTGGCCGTTCGATTATCCCGTCCGCCCGATTTTACTCATAAATGAGTATTGCAAGGGTATTGATTATCAAAGAACTTTGTGGCGTTTATAAAATAATTACTAATATAATATTTTAACTTTGAATCTCATGAAAAAAGTCCTACTTTCTTTCAGCCTCTTACTCGGCGCCCTCGGCGCATCCCGCGCCGCCGTCCTCACCCTGAACAACAACACCCCCACGCCGGGGCAGTACACCACCTTTGCCGCCGCACAGACGGCTGCGGCTGCCGGGGATACGATTTTGGTGCAGGGGTCGCCTACGAGTTATGGCACCATCACCATCAGCAAGCGCCTGGCGCTTATCGGACCGGGGCATAAGCCGAATACGTCGTCGGGGGTTGGGGCGACGTTTTCGAGTGTTTTTATTAACGGTGGCCTGACCGGCGTGCATATTTATGGCATAATAGTTTCCGGCATAAATTCACCAGGATCAGGGTTTTTAGATAATGTTGATTCTTTAATTATTGAAAATGTGTTTTTTAACGGAGGTATAGCCGCTGGCAATAATTGTAACCACCTCGTAATTCGCGGTTCAGTGTTCCAAGGTGCGGCAATTTCATTAGGCAATACCAACATCGATGGCGTTATTGTTGAAAATAATTATTTTTCAACGGGTAATTCCTGCCTGAGCAGTTGGGGTGGGACAGGAGCCAAGCTGGTTTCGAACAATATTTTTGCATCTTCCGGTGGTTCAAATAGCTTAGTCTCCGGCTCCATCCAAAATACCATTTTTCAAAACAATATTTTCTACGGCATTGCCGCCAACTCCGGCACGCAAACGGATTGCCTGTACGCCAATAATCTGTCCTTCGGGCACGTGAACAACAATACCCTTCCTCCGACCGGGCAGAACGGCTCCAACAACCTGGTCAATGTAGATCCGAAAATCGTCAATATACCGGCGCCAAGCTCTGCCGCTTTTGCCTACACGCGCAATTACCGCTTACAGGCCGATTCGCCCTGCAAAGGCGCCGGCATTGGCGGCACGGACATCGGCTTATACGAGCCGGATTTTGAATTTTCCATGACCGGCGAGCCGCAGCGGCCGCAGGCTTTATCGCTGAATCCCAATCCGGCTGTCGTCCCGAACGGCGGTACTACAACAGTCAATTTCACCATTCGGAAATCAACGGTCAATGCGCAGTAATGCGCCTTGCAGACAGACCCATTGATTTGTTCACGCGTTGATTTTTCCAAAATTATGAAACGATTACTGATCCTGTCGGCGCTCCTGCTTGCGGGTGCGGCAGGCCGCATCTCGGCGCAAGCGGTGACGGAGGCGGAGTATTTCATCAATACCGACCCTGGGGTGGGGAACGGGACGCCGATCACGGTTCCCACGCCGGCGGATACGCTCACCGGCGCATTTGATCTGAACGTCACGGGCTTATCGCCGGGCTTTCACAACCTGTATATCCGCGGCCGGAATGTCGTCGGGCAGTGGGGCTTTACGCACCGGCAGGTATTTTACGT
>JAUMBL010000023.1:0-90350 GCA_032115775.1 Saprospiraceae bacterium
TTGGCTACCAGACGCATCAGACCCCCTCGGCGGTACTGGATTATTTGCGCGCGCAGCATTTCGAAGCGCTTCGGCTGGGTCGATCCCGGCAGTCGCTGGAGGAAACCGAGCCTACCATCCGCGATGCAGATTTACTGGCTTTTCACGTATCCGCCCTCAAGCAAAGCGAAGCGCCCGCGGTGCAGTCCCCCACGCCGGCCGGTTATTTTTTGGAGGAGGCCTGTCAGTTATGCCGGTATGCCGGTATGAGCGACAAGCTCAGTTCCTTCGGTATTTATGGTTTTGATCCTGCGGCATCTTCCACGGGCGCCTCCGAGCAGGTGGTTGCGCAGATGATCTGGTATTTTATCGAAGGTTTTTTTCAAAGAAAAGGAGATTATCCTGTATCCACGGAGGGTTTGACGGAGTACATCGTACAGTTTCGGCAAACCAACCACCAGTTAATTTTTTGGAAAAGCGCGCGCAGTGGTCGCTGGTGGATGCAAATTCCGGTGGGCGCGGAGCAAAACAATGTGCAGCGTCACCGCCTGATCCCCTGTGCCTACCAGGACTACCAGGCCGCCTGCCGCGACGAGCTGCCGGAGCGGCTGATGCTGGCGTTTAACCGGTTTGGGTAACTACTTAGCCGGCTCGCTGTCTGGCTCAAAAAGTCCCATTTTCCGCCATACTTCGCAATTTTTTTGACAGTAGCGCTGCTACGGCCTGCAAAAAATCGCTTCGTCTGGCAAAAAATGGATCCTTTTTTGTCTCAGACGCGACCGGCTAAGTAGTTACCGGTTTGGTTAAGTAATGCGCAATCTGCAACAACCCGGCTCATTCGGCGTTTCACTGGTTCCCGAAATGTAGTCGCTGGGCAACAATGCCTTTTCAGCCTGTCGGCTACCTGCCGCGCATACGCTCAGGGTAATATATCCATCCAACATGGTCGTCGAAGAAGAAGTACAGTCGGATTCAGCAGTATCGGAAGCGGCGGGCGAGCAGGTCGCGCGTACGCTTAGCCCCGCCCGAATCATCCTTCCTGTTTTGCTTGGCGTAGTGGCGGTGGGCTTTTTATTTTACAAGCAATTTGATCTGGAGCAGTTCCGGCAAATCCGTTGGACGGGCTACACCCTGCTTTGGATATTGGCGGCTCTGGGCATGTTGGCGCTGCGGCATTTTTTTGCGGCGCTGCGGTTGCGCATTATTACCCGGAAAGTTTTTTCGTGGAAAAAATACATTGAACTGATCGTGCTTTGGGAGTTCAGTGGCGCGCTTACGCCCTCCAGCAAAGGCGGGCCGGTAGTGATGCTTTTTGTCCTGACGAAAGAAAAGTTGCAGGCCGGGCGCACGGCGGCCACGATTTTTTACAGCATTATCGGTGATTCCGGTTTTTTTGTGCTTGCGGTTCCGTTGTTGCTGATGTTGTACGGACCTAAGATGCTGTTTCCCGGCATGGAAAGTTACCAAGACGTGGGGTTGGCCTCCGGCGCTTTTTTTGCCACGTACGCGGCGATGGTAGGATATTGGGCCGTATTGGTATCGCTTTTATTTCTTCGTCCGCAGCTTGCGGCGCGGCTGCTGCACTGGATTGCGGGTCGGCGCCTGCTTCGGCGTTGGTCGGACAAAATCGAGCGCACCGGCCGCGAGTTTTCGTTAGCGGCTGCGGAAATTCGCAGCCAAAATTGGCGCTACCACGCGGGCGTGATTTTCTCCAGTATCGGTATTTGGACGAGCAAATTTTTTTTGATCAACTGCCTGATTATCGCGATTGTCCCGGAAATTCCGCTGGACGGCGTCACGCAAGCGTTTATTTACGCGCGTTTAGTCGCCATGTTCGTCATCATGGCATTTAGTCCTACGCCTGGCGGCGCGGGTCTGGCGGAAGTAGCGTTGGTCAATTTCACCAGCGATTATATGCCGGCGGGTATTGCCTTGGTGGTGGCGCTGCTTTGGCGGGGCATGGCCTACTATGGGTATCTGCTTGCCGGGGCATTTGTAGCGCCGGCCTGGGTGGCCGAAAAAATCCGCGGGGCAAAAACCCCGCAGTAGTGCCGCGTCCGGCGAATAGGTTCAATCCTGTTTTTCCAGTCCGGCGCCGTCTATGGCGCTGCCGAAGAAAATGGCATTGGCCAGCATTCGGCTTGTTCCGAACCAAAATCCCCGAAAAACAGGATCTCCGGTGAAGCAGATGATACGGCCGCGGCCGATTCCGCCCGTCAGCGCGAAGGCGGCGCCGGCGGCGAGCGGCTGTTGTGCGGGGTGCAGGTAGCCAGCCAGGAGGGGCGGGTTGCTGAGCACGACCGGGGTGGCATACGGATTGCGTGCGGTTTCTACATATAAGGTGTCGCCTAAAAAAACGGGCAGTTTACTGCGTCGGTAGCCGTAGCACAGCGGATGGCTCAGGTCAAGATCCGCTTCGAAGATGCTGCCTGGGGCGCGGCGGGCAGCGCGGTCGTCGCTCAAAAATTCATATTGTCGCCGTTTGCCGGATTCCGGGAAAGGCGGCGCGTTTCGGAAGCGGACGTCCATCAGTCCGCGGGCGCCTAGCCAACGCAGGGCGCTGCCTGTGGCGATGAGCGTGCCGCCGCCGGACACGAAATTTTTCAGTTGCTCGGCCTGTGCCGCCGCCGGCGACCCGTCGGCGAGCACTACGACCTGATAGGCGCTCAAATCCGTGCCGCTCATTCGGGCGGCATCCAGAAGTACCGGCGCCAGGCCCAGCTGCGTGTCCAACCAGTGCCATACCTCGCCGGCGTCGGAGGCACTGATCCCGGCGCCGGTTACCAGGGCTACGCGGGTGCGTTTCAGCGCGATAAAATTGCCGCTGCCCAGATCGGGACCGCTTGCGCTTTGTCCGTTGAATACCGGGACGACCGCTACGCCGGTTTCCCGGGTGGCTGCGCGCAAGCGGGCGGCAATGCCCAATGCGTCCAGGGGTTGTTTTTCCACCGCGATCAGGAGTGCGCCGCGGGCGAAAGTTCGCCCGGCGATCGCAAAAGGTTTGGTTGCGACCTTCACCCGAAGTCCGGCTTCTAACAAGCGATGTGCGACTTTAGGAAGGTAAAAAGGCTCGGCCGGGAGCACAAATGCGTAGGCATCCGGGCTTGGCGGCAAGTCAAATTCCGGTAGTTCGGGCGCCGCCGTCAGCGCGTTGCCCAGGCGGCGAGGCTGAAACGCGGGATTGTCTGTTGCGGCCCAGGAAAGTCCGAAGGCGTCGGGGAGCGTCCAAGCGGAAATGTCGTAGAAAATACTGTCCTGAAAGGCGCGCGGCCGATCGAAAATAGCGCGCACCAGGCGGTATCGGCTCTGCGCGACTGGCACGACATACGCATCGTCCTTTGAAAAAAGTTGATCGCCGATCCGAACCGCTGCCTCCAGCCGGTGTACGTGTATTTTGTGTTGCAGTAAAATTTGCAGAAAAGCGCGGCCCGGCGCATCGTTGTCGTCCGTAGAAAAAATATATGCCTGCACCGGATCGCGTTTGGCCTCCTCGAGGGCCGAGCGGAAAAAATCGCGCAGATAGGCGTTCAATTCTTGGCGCATCGTGTCGGCTGCTTTCAGGGTGGAGAGGCTGACGAGCGCCTGGTTGCGCACGGTGTAGGAAAAATCAAGTCGGCCGTTGGATGTTTCCTGCGCGATTCCGCGGCTGCTTGCCTGTTCGAAAAGAATCCCGATACAACCGTTGGCATCGGGGTAGGTAGAGCCTTTGCCGTAGTAGTAGTCGTCGAAATTTTCCCGGGAAAAGAACAGGATTTTATTTTCTGATAAAATTTCTGCGTGAAATTGCCCGATGCGCGCGGTGATTTCCTGGTTGCGGGCGGGCGTGATCGGATTGACGCGCGCGGGTTCGCCGGGTTGGAAGAAAAAGGTCGAGTTTGCGCCCATTTCATGGTGATCGGTCAGGATATTCGGCAGCCATTCCTGCAAAAGCGCCACTCTGCCGGGTGATTCCGGTTGTTGCATCACCAGCCAGTCGCGGTTGAGATCGAACCAGTAGTGGTTGGTGCGGCCGCCGGGCCAGCGTTCGTTATATTCGTCTGCGGCCGGATCGGACACCAGATTTTTGCTGCGCAGGCTGTTGACCCAGGCTGAAAAGCGCTGCAGGCCGTCGGGATTGAAGCAGGGATCGAGCAAAATGACCGTATGCCGCAGCCGGCGATCCAATTCCTCCGAGCGACCGGCGGCCAGGTAATAGGCGTACCACAAAGCGGCGTTGCTGCCGCTTGCCTCATTGCCGTGCACGGAATATCCCTGATAGATCACGGCCGGTATATCCTGCAGATCGGCGGGGTTGCCGGGCTCTCCGGCAGCCCAGGCCTGTCTGCGGCGCTTGATTTCTTCCAGACGGGAAAAATTATCCGGATGGGTAATGGTGAGCGTGAGCAGTGGTCGGCCTTCGTGGGTTTTTCCGTATTCCTGTATTTGGATGCGTTGGCCGGCGCGCGCGAGTTCGCGCATGTAATAGACCAGTTGGTCGTGGCTGACGTGCCAGTCAAAGCCTGTTCGGAAACCCAAAAAATCATCGGGCGTGGGTATTCCCGGATCGTATTCGATATCGGGTAAAAAATAGGAGCGTCCGGTTTGGCTGGTTTGGGCGATCGTCTGCGAAAAAAGGCAGAGTGCGCATACGAGGAGATAGAATCGCATGTGTTTTTTATTAAAAAAGGTAAGGTCTAATTTGGGGTGATGATAAAGGTTTTAGACTAACCGGCGCGGTTTTTTGGAATTTTAACCCCGGCCGTCCGTCCGGGAAAGCGTAGGGGTTGAAACCCCGGAAAATGTAGGGCATTGTATTGAAGGTGTATCATAAGTCCGTGAAAGCCCCGTTAAGCAAAAAAATATTTTGGTTGGTTGCCTGTTTTTTTGATTTTTTTAGAAAAAATCAAAAAAACAGGCAACCAACCAAACATTATTTTATTTCGCCGCCGGAGGCGGCGAAATACTTGTGATACACCCTCCTAGTTATTGCTATCGCACTCATCTCGACACGCCGATAATTTTTTGCAATAACGCCTCGTCTGTCGCTGCTCCGGCAAAGTCGTCGAATGCTTTTTGCGTGACATTTATAATATGTTCGCGGATAAACGGCGCGCCTTCGCGTGCGCCCTGGGCGGCGTCCTTGATGCAGCACTCCCATTCGAGTACGGCCCAGCCTGCGTAGTCGTACTGCGCCAGTTTGGAAAAAATCGCTTTAAAGTCCGTCTGTCCGTCGCCCGGCGACCGGAATCGGCCCGGCCGGTCAATCCAGTCCTGAAACCCGCCATACACCCCGCTGCGGCCGTTGGGGTTAAATTCCGCGTCTTTGACGTGGAACATTTTGATCCGGTCGTGGTACAGATCAATAAAATGCAGGTAATTCAGTTGTTGGAGGACGAAATGCGAGGGATCGTACAGAATATTGCAGCGCGTGTGCCCGTCCACGGCTTCGAGGAAGCGTTCGAAGCTTGCGCCGTCGTGTAAGTCCTCGCCCGGGTGAATTTCATAGCACAGATCCACGCCTGCGTCGTCGAAGGCGTCGAGGATCGGGCGCCATCGCTTGGCGAGTTCCTTGAATGCGGCCTCCACCAGTCCCTGCGGTCTTTGCGGCCAGGGGTACACCGTGTGCCAGATCAGGGCGCCGGAGAACGTGGCGTGCGCCTGCAGCCCCAGATTTTTGCTGGCCCTGGCGGCCTGCATCAGCGTTTCCTCCGCCCACTGGGTACGGCCGGCGGGGTTGTTGCGCAGGGATTCCGGAGCGAACCCGTCGAAGAGCAAATCGTAGGCGGGATGTACGGCCACCAGTTGGCCTTGCAGGTGCGTGCTGAGTTCGGAAATTTTTACGCCGCAGGATTCCACGCGGCCCTTCAGTTCGTCGCAATACGTTTTGCTTTCGGCGGCCAGCGGCAGGCTGATGAGGCGGCTGTCCCAGGTGGGAATTTGGACGGCTTCATAGCCGAGTGCTGCCGCCCAGCGGCAGACGCTTTCGAGTTCGTTGAAGGGGGCTTGATCGCCCATGAATTGAGCCAGAAAAATGGCGGGACCCTGGATAGTAGTCATGCGATTGCGGATTGTTGCTGATAAAGTTCGGCCAAAGTTATCGGTTACCGGTTAAAAAACCGGCAAGTAATTACCAAAAAACAACCCGTCAATACATCAATCCACGTCCTGCAATCCGAAATTCACCATTCGGTAGGGTTTAAACCGGGCGAACAGCTCCTCTTTATACCATCCCAGTTCGCGGGTTTTCCGCACCATCGCGCTGTGTTCCGGGCGGCGGTAGGCGTAGTCCAGCATTTGTCGGCCGCTATCCCACAGACTGAACGTAGCTTGTTGGAGGAGCGGCAGTTCGCCGATGCCGATGGCGAGGCGCAGGCCGGGTCGGTTTTCCACATCGCGGCTGACGCTGGGTACGAAGCGCCAGAAGCGCCACAGGTGGCGGCGGCGGATGGTGGCGCGGGTGATGACGGCCACCGGTTCGGTCGGATCGAAAGCATCGGCGGCTTGGAAGGGGTTTTGGCCGTCCCAGGCGCCGTGGGCGGCGGTGTTGCGCATATAAATCGTTTGCCAGGAAGCGGCGAGCGAGCGGTAGTGTTGGAAAGCGGGGTCTTCCTGGAAAAAGCGCTCGGCGTCCGCCTCGGCGTCCCAGACGCCCAGCAGGGCGTACGTACCGAAATTGGGGCGGATACTGAATCCGTTTTCGGCGCCGCTCCCGAGGAGCTTGAAAAAGGACAGTCCCGGCGCATGTTGCATGCGGGCGGGCGCCAGGCCCATTTGGCTGAGCGCCCAGAATTTATTTTTCCAACCCCGGAAATGGAAAATGCTGATGGTGGTGACCTGCGTAACGTTCAAGATGGCGGTTTTTTTTCAATAAGAAGCCTATTGTGGCGGTGCGGCGCGCGCTACTCGGCAATAAAATACCTCTTCTCAACTTTGCCGACGGCAAATAGTTCAAAAACACCATTATTTCCATACATTTGGGCAATGAACATCCTGGCTAATTCTTTGCGCTGGTACGTGATCGTCAATCCAGCCGCCGGCGGCGGACTGGCTCGTCGGCGCTGGCCGGAAGCGGAGCAGGTGTTGCGTCGGTTGGGATTATCGTACGAGGTAGCGTTTACCGCGGCGCGCGGCCACGCCACCGCACTGGCGCAACATGCCATTCGGGAAGGATATCGCCATATTTTGGGATTGGGCGGCGACGGTACCAACCACGAAATCGCCAACGGTATCCTGACGCAGTCGGTCGTGCCCAGCCAGGATATTTGCTACGCCCTGCTTCCGGTCGGCACCGGGAACGACTGGGCGCGTACCTACCAACTGTCACACGATCCGGCGGAACGCCTGGCGGCCTTGTTAGAACCGAAAACCGTTTTGCAGGATGTCGGTCTGGTAGAATACCAAGCAGACGGCGTGCGCTGCCGGCGGTATTTTGTTAATGTGGCCGGTATGGCCTACGACGCGTATTTAGTGCGGCGCCTTGAGCAGCATCCGCAACGCCCTTCGCGTTTTTTGTACCTCGGGCTCGTGCTGCGTCACTTGTTTGCCTACCGCATTGGTCCGGCTCGGATTTTGTTCGACGGCGCGGTCGTCGAAGACGATTTTTACACCATCAATCTGGGTATTTGCCCTTATTCCGGGGGCGGTATGCGCTTGGTTCCGCAGGCAATACCCAACGACGGGTTGCTCGCGCTCACGTTTGCGCGGCGCGTGTCGAAATTGGAGGTTATCTTGCAGACCGGTCGTTTTTACAACGGAAAAATTCTGGAGCACCCGCGTATAGAAGGCCGGCAACTTGCCGGGCCGGTGATCGTGGAGCCGGTCGGTGGGTTTCCGACCCTGCTCGAAGCCGATGGCGAGTTTTTGGGCGAAGCGCCGGCGACGTTCACCATTTTAAAAAATGCGTTGCGGGTAGCGCGCTGACTGAATGTCTGTTTTTTGAAATAAATCCGATACTTTTTTTAGCAAAAAAACGACTATTCCCGCGTCAGTTTTTGCATATCGCATACAAACCCTATCTTTGAACTTTGTAAGTGCAATTTAAGAGCAAGCTATCTTATGAAGTTTCAAATTATACGTCTTTTTGCCATCGCGGCCGGTTGGCTGTTTTTGTCTCAAACGCTTTCCGCACAATGCCAATACCGCGTCGAAATGAAGGATTCTTTCGGCGACGGTTGGAACGGCGGTACGCTGGTCGTCACCGCAGGCGGGACGCCGACCTCCCTCACACTGAATAACGTAACCGACGACGGCGTGGACAGCACGGTGGTTATCACCGTGCAGGATGGGCAGCCGCTGACCTTGGCGTGGACGCCCGGCTCCTTCAATACCGAGGTGTCTTTTCAACTGTACGATTACGAAGACAACCTCGTGTTCAGCGCCGCATCGCCGGCAACCGGCCTGCTGTTTTCGACCATCGCCGATTGCCCGTCCTGCCTGAAACCTACGGAATTGGTGCTGGAAAATGTCTGGGACACGCGCGCCCGCATGCGCTGGACGCCTGGCCCCAATGCACCCGCTTCGGCAGTTTGGGCAGTGATTTACGGCCCTGCAGGCTTCGATCCCACCACCGGAACCGGCGATACGGCGATCACCTTCCAGCCCAAAATCACCCTGACCGGCCTGCAGAAAAAAACAAAATACGATGTGTATATCCTCCAGGACTGCGGCAACAGCGATTACAGCAATCTGGCAGGCCCTATCGCATTTGAAACGTACTGGACGAACGACGTCGGCATCTCCGCTGTCCTGACGCCGCGCAACAGTTGCGCGCTCGGCGTGGAAACCGTCACCGTTCGGATGCGCAATTACGGCGCTGCGCCGCAATCGCTGATTCCGTTCCGCTTTAGCGTCAACGGCGTGGATGCCGGCGTGTCGCAACCCAACGACGGTTTCTATACAGGCGTGCTGGGCAAAGACAGTTCGCAGATTATCGAATTTGAAACCACTTACGACTTTTCCGCCCCGGGCGAATACCGCATCGAAGTATATACCCAAATGAACGGAGATGAGGACACGGCAAATGACACCGTTGTTTATTATGTGGTAAATCGTCTCCTGACACCATACACCCAAAATTTTGAAAACTGGAACGGGGGGTGGTTCGTGGATAGTACGAGTATCGCGTCCACTTGGGCCTTTGGCAGACCAGCAGCGCCCATTATCAAAAATGCCGCCAGCGGCCAAAACGCTTGGGTGACCAACCTCACCGGCCAGTACAACGCCGGCGAACGCTCCTTCCTGCAATCGCCCTGCTTCGATTTCTCCAACCTGACCGACGACCCCGTCATTGAGTTCGCCGTAAATTATAACACGGAACTGAACTACGATGGCGGTTTCCTCGAAATGTCGCTCGACGGGGGAACAACCTGGACCCGCGTCGGCGCAATCGGCGAAGGCCTCAACTGGTATAACTTCGACAATGTTTTCGCCAATCTGGGCGAGGTATGGGCCGGCAACTCCAATGGCTGGAAAATTGCCCGCCACCGCCTGGACGGCGCGGCCGGCGCCGCCGAGGCGCGGCTCCGCTTCGGATTCGGCGCCGACCCCTCGGCGCAGTTCGAGGGCATGGGCGTGGATGATATTCGTGTGTATGTGCCGCAGGCGCGCGACCTCGCAGGCCTCTCTATTACCACACTGGGTGAAAATATTGATTGCGGCCTGCAAAGCGATTCGATCCGTTTTTCGATCGCAAATTTCGGCACGCTCACGCAGGCAACCTTTAAAGTAGGGTACGCCATCAACGGCGGAACCCCGGTGGAGGAAACCGTCGGCGCGGTACTGCAGCCCGATCAGACGTTGACGTACACGTTTAAAATTCCGTTCGACAGCCGCGACGGCGCGTTCAATATCCGATGCTGGACGAACTTGAACAACGAACAAAACCGACCCAACGATACCGCAACGTATTTTGTAAGCCACCTGCCCCGACCGCTGCCCTTTACCGAAAATTTTGAAGCCGGATTGCCCGCAGGCTGGACCTCCAACGGATTCGTCACAAACCTCCACAACAATACCTCGCAGGTACTAGCCTATAACCTGTACGCCAGCGCAATCAGCTTCAACCACGTCTCCCCGCGCTTCGGAACGATTTCCGCAAACGATAGCCTGTTTTTCGATTACAGAATCTCGGATTACAGCGGCAACGGTACGATCGCGACCACACTGCCCCCCGGCGCGAAAGTGGACGTGCAGGTTTCAACCGACTGCGGCGCCACCTTCCAGACCATTTATGTCATCAACCTGCTGACCCATATCCCTTCGGTCAATCTGCGCACCATCAAACTTCCGCTCGCCGCGTATGTCGGCCAGTCCATTCGCATCCGGTTCCGCGGAACCTGGGCACTGAGCGGCGACTACTGGGTGGATATAGACAATATCAACCTGAAAAGCTGCCCCGATAACCTGGGCATCACCGCCACCACGACGCCGACTGCCCCGGGTCAAAGTACCGGAACCGCTACCGCCTCCGTCGGCGGCGGCATCCAGCCCTACACGTTCCGCTGGAGTAATGGCGATACGACGGCCACCGCCGTCAACCTGCCCGTCGGCGAGGCAACGGTCACAGTAACCGACGGCCGGGGCTGTACCGACGCATTCACCGTCCTGATCGGCACGACTTCCATCGGCGAACTCGAAGGGCTCACTGCCTATGCCCTCAGCCCCAACCCTACCGGCGGACTTACTCGCCTGACGCTCGAATTTGATCGGCCCGCCGACCTGCGCTTGCAACTGTTGAATTTGCTGGGACAAGCGGTGTGGGAGGCTAATTTCAGCCGAACTATGCAGGTGGCAGAAAATATTGACCTCCAAGCCCAGCCGGACGGCTTGTATTTGCTGCATATCACCCGGGAAGGACATACGAAAACCATGAAATTAATTAAAAGCGCGCGGCGTTAATTTGATCCGCGAGCTTTTGTAAAAAAAACTATTTCGCCGCCTTCGGCGGCAAAATAAGATCGTGAACGGGCGCCTGTTGTTTTGATTTTTCTAAAAAAATCAAAACAACAGGCGCCCGTTCCAAATATTTTTCTGTTCCACAAACCTTAGGGAATTTATTACCAAAGCGCTTGCAAAAAATATTTTGTCATGAACGCCGAACTTATTGCCGCCGAAAAAAAACTCGATCGCCTAGGATATTTGGATATTGACCTCGATCCGACCCTCGATCTGGTTGCAGCAATCACCCGCCTCAAAAAGGAAAAAAATGCCGTCATCCTGGCGCACTATTACCAGGAATCGGAAATACAGGACGTGGCCGATTATATCGGCGACTCGCTGGGGCTGTCGCAACAAGCCGCTAAAACCGACGCCGATCTCATTGTTTTTGCCGGCGTGCATTTTATGGCCGAAACCGCCAAAATGCTCAACCCGCAAAAAAAAGTGCTGCTGCCCGACCTGAAGGCCGGCTGCTCGCTGGCGGACTCCTGCCCGCCGCATATTTTTAAAAAATTTAAGGAAAAGTACCCCGACCATATTGTGGTATCGTATATCAATTGTACGGCCGAACTGAAAACGCTGACGGATATTTGCTGTACCAGCACCAATGCGGTGGCTATCATCGAAAGTATTCCGAAAGACAAACCGATCATTTTCGCGCCGGATAAAAACCTGGGTCAGTACCTGATCAAAAAAACGGATCGCGATATGGTGCTCTGGAACGGCGCTTGTATGGTGCATGAAATATTCAGCCACGAGCGTATCGTGAAACTGAAAGCGCGCCATCCGGAGGCGAAGTTTATCGCCCACCCGGAATGTGAGCCCCATATTTTGGAAATGGCCGACTTTATCGGCTCCACCACTGGCTTGCTCAAGTTTACGATGCGGGACGAGGCCAATGCGTATATCGTAGCCACCGAAAGCGGTATTTTGCACCAAATGCAGAAGGCAAGTCCGCACAAAACATTTATCCCGGCGCCGCCGAACAACAATTGCGCCTGCAATGATTGCCCGCACATGAAGCGGAATACAATGGAAAAACTCTATCTGTGTATGGAGTATGAAATGCCGGAAATCCTTCTGCCCGATTGGATCATCGAGCAGGGGCGGAAATCCATTGACCGGATGCTGGAAATATCGGCCCAATCGGGCCTATAAATACGCCAAGGCTTCGGCAATTTTCGCCAGACGGAGCGCCGGATAAAAAAAACGGGGATTTTTTGCCGGCCGGCAAAAAATCCCCGATAAAAGCAGTGTGAAGCGGTTATTACCGCTTGATGGTCACATCGCCTTCGTACAATACAACTCTCCCGTCTATCAACTCAACCAAAGCGTACCAGCCGAACACGCCGGGGTTGAGATCCTGTCCGTTGAACTTGCCGTTCCAACCGGCGGCCGGGTTATTGGGCGCGAAATTGTAGTATTCGTGCACCAGTTCGCCCCAGCGGGAGTACACCTGGAAGGTTTGAATGCGCAGGACGGCCTTTGGATCGGCGTAAATGGTGAGGAAGTCATTTTCACCGTCGCCGTTGGGCGAGAAAATATTGGGCACGTAAACATCTGCCCGCTTGTCCACGATCAGCAGCACCGGTGCGCGGTCTTCACAACCTTCGATGGTTTTTACCACCACGCGATACTGCGTGGTCGTCAGCGGTTTGGCTACCGGATTCAGGCAGGTATCGCAGCTGAGGCCGGTCGCTGGCGTCCAGAGGACGGCGCCGATCCGGTTATCCGGGACGTTCACCTGCGTGTTGAGGCGGATGCTGTCGCCGAGTTCGAGTACGATTTGCGGATCTACGACCACAATGAACGGTTCCGGCGGATTGATTTCGGCCTGGAAGGTCGTGGAACAACCCACGGCATCCACCACGAGTACGTTGTACGTGCCGGGATCGAGGTTCAGGAAGCTGCTTTGCGTCGTGAAGGTATTGCCGTTATCAAACGAGAAGCGAATGGGCGGTAGCCCGCCGATCACGGTATCAATCACGATTTCGCCGCGGCGGCCTTCGCAGGGCGGATCGGACACACGAACAACGGCCTGGGGCTCGTTCGGGGCAATCAATACCAAGTCGGTGTCCGAGCAGCCGTTGGTTGGGTCGGTTACCTTCAACGTGTACGTGCCAGGCAGGTTGATTTCCGGTTCCGGCGTATTTCCACCGGCGGCGATATTTCCGCCGCTGGTTGTCCATTGATAGGTCATATTAGCCGGGCCGGAGGATCCGCTGCCGTCCAGATAGGCAGTTTCGCCAAAACAGTCTATCGTGAACCCGGCGCCGGCCTCGGCAATCGGATAATTGAAATCGGCCGTTACCGTCACCTTTTCGGCGTTTGTGCAGCCGTTTACCGGATCGAATCCGACCAGGTAGTATGTACCGGCGGCGTTCACGTTGAGGCTGGCGCCGTTGCCGATATACGTCGTGTCTGCGCCGCTGATGGTTGCCCAGCGGAACTGCACGCCGGCAATCGGCGACCCGCCGCTTAGGGTGGTTATCGGGCTGTAGCAGTTCAGGGAACCGGGCGGATTGACGAACAGGGGCGGGAAGGCCTGGTTTTCATTGATCGTTACGAAAGCGGTATCCGAGCAAAGGCTCAGGGTATCGAGGATGACGAACTGATACGTGCCGGGCTGATCAATGGTCAGCGTGACGCCATTGGCAAATACCTGGCCGTTATTCAGCCAGATTGCGTTGGCGTTGAGGGTGCCTTCAATATTCCCCGCCAAGATGATCTCGTCAATCTTGCAATCGAGAATATCGTCCGGGCTGGCCGTGATACTGGCCACCGGCTGATTGCTCAGGTCTTGTACCGACACGACGGCGGTGTCTTTGCACAGGGTGTTCGTGACAATCAGGGTGTACGTGCCGGCCTGGTTGACCGTGACGTTCGCCTGCGCTGGGCTGCCGACGATCTGTCCGTTTTGGGTGGACCAAGCGAACGTGGAGCCGGGCAAATCAGCGCTGCCGTTCAGATTCAGTTGTTCCACTGCGCAGGACAACCTGCCGGGCGGGGCAATGGCGGCCACCGGTTTGTCATAAAAAGCCACCGGCGTGCCGATGGAAACCACCGTGCAATAGTGCGAAAGCAGCACGCTGCCCGCGCCGTTGTTATTGCCGGCCACCGCGGAGATGTAGTACGTCGTACCGTAGCTCATATTGGCCGGGTTGAAGCAGAACGTCGGCGTGCTGCTGCGCGCAATTTCATTGACGATCTGGTTCCCGCTGCCCGTATGCAGGACAAACTGCAGCACATCGTTTGGATCCAGAAACTGTCCGCTCTGGTTATAGGAGGCCGTAAGGCATCCGTCGCCGCAGAGGCTGAGGGCCGTATTGCCCATACTGCCGACGGCGGTGACGCAGGGGACGAGCGTGATCGCGAAACCGCAATTCACCACGCAATCGTTGGCGTCGGTGATCGTCACGGCGTAGTTGCCGACGCCGAGGTTGGCAATCGGGAATACGCCGGCCGGCACGTTGGTTTGTTGGCCGCCCGGCGACCAGACGACGGTGTAGGGCGCAGTGCCGCCGGAGATATTCAGGGCGGCTTCCCCATCGGTAGCACCCGGTTGGCTGATCGAGCTGGTCTGCGCGCAGTTGACGCTTAGCGCTGCTGCGGGCTGTGTGATGGTAAACTGGCGCGTGGACGAGCATCCGCCTTGATCCGTCACCGTGACCCGGTAAGTTCCGGGCGCCAGATTCGTCGGATCCTCCGGATTGCCCGGGATGGCGGGCGACCAGTTGAAAACGTAAGGCGGCGCGCCGCCGGTTGCCGTCAGGTCAATAGCACCGTTATTGTTGCCGAAACAGCGAATGTCCGTATCCGTACCGCTTGATACCACCCCGCCGGAATTATCCGGCACGGTAAAGGTGGCTACCGAGATGCAGGCGCCGCCGCCGTTGACCGTGACGGTGTAATCGCCCGGCGCGACATTGCTCAGGTTTTGGGTGTTTTGGCCGCTCGACCAAGTATAGGTGTAGTTCAACACCGGCGCCACGCTGAGGAGTACGGCGCCGTTGTTGTTGATGCAAGAGGTGTTTGGATTCACCACGCCGGTCACGGTGGGGAGGATCACGTCGTCGGGTACGATGAACGACTTCACGGACGAGCAGCCGTTGGCGCCCGTGACCGTGACGCTGTAAGATCCGGCCGGGACGCCGGTCAGGTCTTCCGTTACGGCGTTATTCGACCATTTAAAGATGTAAGGTGTGGTTGCGCCGCTGGCTGTGAGGTTAATGCTGCCGCTGTTTTGACCACAAAGCGCGGGCGCGATGGTTTCCGCGATCAGCGGCGCGCCGGTGGTATTGCCGACAGTGTAACTGCCTGTGGCCGTACAGCTGCCGAATAGCGAGACCGTCACGTCGTACATCCCGGAAGGCAAGCCTGCGAGATCTTCTGTGCCGGCGCCGTTAGACCACTCGAATGTATAGTTGTCTGCCGGCGAGACCGTCAGATTGACGGCGCCGTTGTCCACCGTGCAAGAGTTATCCGGTTGGGTGGTAGCAGAGAGCGCAAAGTTGATATAGTTTGCCGGCGTCACGATGCTCGTAGAGGCCGTGCAACCGTTCGCGCCGGTGACCGTGACGGAATAGGTGCCTGCGGCGATATTGGAAAGATCCTCTGTGGCGCTGTTGTTCGACCAGGAAAAGACGAATGGACTCTGGCCGCCCGACACGCTGAGATCAATACTGCCGTTGAGGTCGTCGCATACTTCCGGGCTGACCGTCTGGTTGAGCGCAGGATACGTGCGGGCATCTGCGACGATAAATACCGCCGAGGCGACGCAATTGCCCGTTTCCGTGACCGATACCGAATACGTTCCGGCGGGCAGCCCGCTGATATCCTGCGAAACTGCGTTATTCGACCACAGGTACGTGTAGGTTCCGGCCGGCGTGACCGTCAGATCCACTGCGCCGTTGTTGACGGCGCAGCTGCTGAGCGGCGACGCGAGGCCCGACAGGCTGAACGTCGAGGCATTGTTGGGCACGTCGAGGGTCGTGTCCGAAACGCAGCCGTTGGCATCCGTCACGGTGACGGAGTACAAACCTGCGAGGATATCGGACAGGTCTTCCGTCACTGCGTTATTAGACCATACATAGGTATAAGGCGTCGTACCGTTGGCGATGGTCAGGTTGATCGCGCCGTCGGGGTTGCCACAAATAGAGGGCGTGACGGCCGCTTCGATTTCCGGATCCACCGTATTATTTCCGACGGTGAAACCGGCGGTGGCGGAGCAGCTCGTGCCGAGCGTTACCGTCACCGTATAGTTGCCTGGCGCGAGTCCGGAAATATCCTCTGTTGCGGCATTATTTGACCATTTATACACAAAGGCACTTCCAGCAGGCGTGACGGTGATATTGACGGCGCCGTTGGCTTGGGCGCAAGAAGTATTCGGTTGGGTGGTTCCGGTGATGTTCAGTGCGACGTTGTTATTGCCGACGGTGGCGCTCGCCGTGGCGGTGCAGTTGAAGAAGTCTGTTACGGTCACCGTGTAAGTTCCGGGCGCGAGGTTTGCGATATCCTCCGAGGTGGCGTTGTTCGACCATTTGAAGGTGTACGGCGGCGAGGCGCCCGAGGCAGTGAGATTGATGCCGCCGTTGGGCAGGCCGCAGGAAGCCGGTGTAACCGCCAGGGAAACGACGGGCGGTTCGGTCAAATCCAGCACTTCAAACGAGGCGGCGGCGGAGCAGGCGCCCCAAGTGACCGTGACGGTGTAAATACCCGGCGCCAGGTTGGAAATATCCTGCGTCATCAGGTTGTTCGACCATTTATACGTATAGTTTAGGCCGAACGGATCCAGGTCAATATCAATCGAGCCGTTGGGCGTGGTGCAAGAAAAATTATCGCCGACGGTTCCATTGATCAAAATGTCTATCACCTCATTTTCCAGCGTAAAAAATTCAACCGAAGAGCAACCCAGCGCCGAGGTTACCGTGACCGAATAGGCGCCGCCGGCCAGGTTTGAGAGATCCTGCGTCATTGCGTTATTCGACCACTTATAGGTGTAGGGGAACACGCCGCCGGCGGGGTCAATATCAATCGAGCCGTTGGGGAAGCCGCAGGAAGGGTTCTGGGTGAAATAGTCAATGGCCGGATATTCCCTTTCGTCGGGGACTTCGAAAGAGAATTCCTGGGTGCAAGTACCGCCCGCGCTGACCGTCACGGAGTAGATGCCAGGGCCTATATTGTTCAGATTCGGCGTGGTGGCATTGTTCGACCACAGAAAAGTCACATTATTCGGGCTGAAAGAGAGCGTAATCCGGCCGTTGTTGTTCAGGCAGGAGGTCTGCGGGAGTACGGTGGCGTCTGCCGAGATGTCCAGGATTTCGTCGTCAATGTTCACTGCTTCCTCGGCGGTACAGCCGTTTGCGCCGGTGACGGTGACCAGGTACAGGTTGGCGGGTACGTTATTGATATCCTGGGTTGTCTGGCCGCTGCTCCAGATGTAAGTGTACGGCGCCACGCCGCCGCTGACCGAGAGGTTGATACTGCCGTTGTTCAGGCCGCAGGTTGCATTGACCTGGGTAAAGGACAGTTGCGGCGGGTTGGGCTCGTCCGGTACTTCAAAAATCGTTTCATCCACGCAGCTACCGCCCCCGCTGACCGTTACCGAGTACACGCCTGGCGCGAGGTTGTTGATGCTGGAGGAAGTTTGTCCGCCGGGCGACCATTGGTAGGTATAATTTCCGGATGGGTTCACCGATACGGAAATGCTGCCGTTGTTGTTGCCGTTACAATTGGTATTGGGCTGGACGAACCCATTGATATTGAATGTCGGGTTATTGTTATCCAAGAAGAGGTCAAGGACGCCGGTGCAGCCGTTTGCGCCGGTGACCGTGACCGAGTACGTGCCTGCGGGGATGCCGGTAATATCTTCTGTAGTTTGGCCGCTGCCCCATTGGAACGTGTAGGGCGCCACGCCCCCGCTAACCGAGAGGTTGATGCTGCCGTTATTCAGGTCGCAGGTAGATTCCGTGGTGGTTGCGTTGAGTTGCGGCTCGTTCGGGATATCTTCTACCGTGAAGCTAGTCGTTTCCGAGCAGCTGCCGGCGCCGTTGACGGTGACGGTATAATCGCCCGGGGGCAGATTATTGATATCCTGGGTTGTTTGTCCGCCGGGCGACCACTGATACGTGTAGTTGCCATTCGGGCTGATACTGATGTCAATACTTCCGTTGCCGCCGTTGCAGGTGGTATTATTCACCACATTTCCGTTGATATTAATTGGCGGGTTGTTGTTATCCACCGTGACGGATAGTTCGGCGGTACAGCCGTTTGCGCCGGAGACCGTCACGGAGTACGTTCCGGCGGGGATATTGGATAAATCTTCCGTCGTTTGTCCGCTGCCCCACTGGAACGTATAGGGCGCCACGCCCCCGTTGACGCTGAGGTTGATGCTGCCGTTGGTCAGGTCGCAGGTAGTCGAAACCGTTTGGGCGGAGAGCTGGGGTTCGTTGGGATTATCATTTACCGTGAACTCCGCCGTTTCCGTGCAGGAGCCTCCGGCGCTGACGGTGAGGCTGTACGTTCCGGGCGTCAGGTTGCTGATATCCTGCGTTGTTTGGCCGCCTGGCGCCCATTCGTAGGTATAATTCCCGTTGGGACTGACACTCACGTTGATGCTGCCGTTGCCGCCGTTGCAGGTGGTATTATTCACCACCGTGCCGGATACGTTGAACGGCGGGTTATTATTGTTCACGGTGACGTCCAGCGTATTGGAACAGCCGTTTGCGCCTGTGACCGTGACCGTGTAGGTGCCGGCGGGGATATTGGCGATATCCTCGGTGGTTTGTCCGCCCGGCCAGCTGAAGGTATAGGGCGACACGCCGCCGCTCACGGTGAGGTTGATGCTGCCGTTTTCCAGGTCGCAGGTTGTTTGCACCGTGGTGGCGCTGAGTTGGGGCTCGTTCGGATTGTCATTGACGGTAAAGGAGGCCGAGCCGGTGCAGGTCACGCCGGTTGTGACCGTCACGGTATAGGTGCCCGGTTCCAGGTTATTGATATCCTGGGTTGTGGCGCCGTTGGACCATTCGTAGGTGTACGTACCGTTGGGTGTGACGCTGATATCAATGCTCCCGTTGCCGCCGTTGCAGGTGGTATTGGCCACGACTGTGCCGGTGACGTTGATATTGATCAGGTTATCTTCCACGATCACGTCCCGTACGACGGTGCAGCCGTTGTTATCAGTTATGGTGACCGTGTAAGTGCCTGGCGGAATATTGTTTAAGTCTTCTGTTGATGCGCCATTCGACCAGTTGAAGGTGTAAGGCGCATTGCCGCCGGCCGGTGTTGTATTGATTGCCCCGGTAGATTCCCCACAGGTCGGCTTGGTGACCGCGAAGGTGGGCGACAGGGTCACCGAGGTGACGGAGGCGGATCCGGATACTGTGCCCGGGCAGTTGCCAACCACCGAGCGGACGCTTTGCAGTGTGTAGGTTCCCGGTTGCGTCACGGTAAAGGTGTAGGGGTTGGAACTCGTTTGAATGGGCGGTTGTGCAACGCCGTTTCTTCGGTAGATGAACTCCCAGGGCGCGTCGCCGGTGAATGTAACGGTTATTTCTACCGGATCGCCGCCGTTGGCGCAATACACGCCGCCGCCGCTGATGGTGGCGGTCGGCGTCGGCACGACGGTGATCGTTTTGCAGGAGGCCGTGTCGTTTGGATAGCAGGCATTTGCTACATTCACACAGAGTTGCGTGGTGCCCGGGGTGGTGAACGTGACCGTGGCGTTGTTGTTGTTGGAGCCGATCGTGCCCAGCGAAGGCGTCATGCTCCAGGTGTAGATGGTTGCTGCGGGTACCTGTGCGATGTTATAATTAATACCCTGGCCTTGGCAGACCGTCATCGGGCCGTTGATCGGACCCGGAGCGGCCGGCGGCGCGCCGACGGTCGAGCCGGAAATTACATCCACCTCGTAGTTGCACACACTGCCGCCGCAGCCGTCCAGTACAATATAATAGACCTGACCAACGATAAAATTGTTGGACTCTAGGATAAACGGATTCACCGTGCATTGGCACTGCAAATCCATGGACACCCAAGGGGGGCCGCAAGCCCGGTAGATGGCGCCCTGAAGCCCCTGTCCATTGTTGTTCCCCGGCTGGCAGCCGGAGGGCGTAATTTGAATACTGATCTGGGTCGTGCCGGCATAGAATGCAAACCATTCGTCGTTATTCAACGTCCAGCCCGGACAGCCCGGAAAACTTTGAGAAACGTTGTTGTTGTTGATGGTTGAGCAATACCCGTCGAGGTTTTCGCACAGAATCGGCGCCTGCGCACAAGTGTTTCCCGGATTGGGAAAACCCGGCGGCGGGCAGTTCGGCTGCGCAATGGCTTCAATCTGTAGAAAAATGGAGAATAAGACGCTGAAAAAGAGGAAGTAGAAAGATTTCATTATTACACGAACCTTACGGATTTTAATAATTTTTTAATAATTGCTGCTAAAGTAGTGATTTAATTGCCTGTTTGTAATTTTTTTTTGATAAAACATTGAAATGGCAATTTTGGTTGGTTCGCCAAACAAGGAACTGATTTCGGGTCGTTCCGCAAAATATACAGATATGTAAAATAAAAAACGTTGATCCGGGCGCAAAAACACCGATTTTTAATGATAAAAATCCCATTATTTTCGATCTTCGCGCCTGCACCATTTTTCAAAAAATATGTTTTCTGCCAGTACTTATCAGGCGCGCCGCGCAAAACTCAAACAAGACCTCGGTTCCGGACTCGTTTTTTTCCCGGGGAACCAGGAAATCGGCATGAATTACACCGCCAATACCTACCATTTCCGCCAGGACAGCAATTTTCTCTACTTCTTCGGAATAGACCAACCAGGATTGGCGGGGGTTGTGGACATTGATAACGATCGGGAAATTATTTTCGGCGACGACCTGAGCATGGAGGACATCGTGTGGATGGGCGCCATGCCCAAACTCAAATCGCTGGCCGCGGAGGCGGGTGTAACAGAAACCCTGCCGATACGCCGCCTGGCGTCCTTTCTGAAAAAAGCGCGTCAAAGCGGCCAAACGATTCATTTCACCCCGCCCTACCGACACGATAATATGCAACTGCTCAAAGCGTTGCTGAATATCCCCCTGCCCAAACTCAAACAATCCGCCTCCGAAGCCCTGATCCGCGCCATCGTGGCGCAACGGTCTTACAAATCGGATGAAGAAATTGCCGAAATGGAGCGCGCGGTGGATGTCACCGGCGCTATGCACGTGGCCGCGATGCAGGCGGCGCGGGCGGGAAAAATGGAGGCGGAACTGGCAGGACTCGTCCAGGGTCTGGCTGTAGCTAACGGCGGCAATTTGTCGTATCCGGTGATCCTGACCGTCAACGGACAAATTCTACACAACCACTACCACGGCAACGCGCTGGAAAACGGCAAACTGGTGCTGGGTGATTTCGGTGCGGAAACTGCCATGCACTATGCCGGGGATATCACGCGCACCTTCCCGGTCAATAAAAAATTCACCGCCCGGCAGCGGGAAATTTACGATATCGTGCTCGACGCCGAAGTGTCCGCCATCGCGGCGCTCCAACCGGGTGTGCCGTATAAAAGTATCCACCATGCCACCGCGCATCGCATGGCGGAGGGTCTGAAAGCCCTCGGCCTGATGAAGGGCGACATGAAAGAAGCGGTGGAACTCGGTGCGCACGCCCTGTTTTTTCCGCACGGCCTGGGGCACATGATCGGCCTCGATGTACATGATATGGAAGACCTGGGCGAACAGTACGTCGGCTATTCGCACGATGTACAGCGCAGCACGGTGTTCGGCGCCGCGTACCTCCGCCTGGGGCGCCAACTGGAGCCCGGTTTTGTGCTCACCGTGGAACCCGGCATTTATTTTATCCCGCAACTGATAGATCAGTGGCGGCGGAAAAAAATGTTTACGGAATTTATCAACTATGATGCGCTAACGAAATACCGAAATTTCGGAGGGGTTCGCATCGAGGACAACGTCCTGATTACCCCGGACGGCCACCGCGTGCTAGGCGATCCAATCCCGAAATCGGCAGAAGCCGTCGAAGCGCTGCGGCAAGGCGAAATTTAAGCGCATGGGGTTGTGTAAAACGCCCGTTTATTCTTGTTGGAGAAAAATAATGTTTTACTTAGTTTCCCTTTCTAAATTTTTTAATAATAAAAATTAGAAAGGGTACACATTTTTCCGGAGAGAAACCGGATGTAGTTCTTTGAAATTTCGGAAAAAGAAAAATGGAGGGGAAATTTGTGTTTTCGACGCATAAATCCCCCGTCCATGCGCAAAAGCGCCCATGAAAATATTCTAAAATTTTCATGCATCCGAGCCTCGGCTACTCATGATTGTACATAATTACATAAATCACATCTATCATCCTGTAACCCCCTGATTCATCAGGGGGAATCCAGACCTACCCTCCCAGCACATCTATCATCCTGACAAACATCACATCCTATCGCTCTTCACTCGACTTACCCAAGCATTTAGACCATTCATGCTTTGACCTAAACGCGTCAAATTTTTGGGCAAAAGCCTTCTTTTGGCAGCGAACCCCTGCTATTCTGGTAGTTGAACACGCTCTTGGGATGTGATGTTTGTCAGGATGATAGATGTGTCAAGTGGGTTGGCATTGATTTCCCCCTGATGAATCAGGGGGTTACAGGATGATAGATGTGATTCGGACTTCGCCGAACGATGCGTATGGGGTCGTATATAATGATGCGTAACTGCGGCTCGACGGTAACAAAATTATATCCAGGTAAGGAACTTCCCATCCGCTCAAGCATGCATAACGATTGATTTTCAGTCAATCGTAACGACAATTTCAAACTTCTCACTATAAAACAAATCAAAAAGACCCGCCTGAACAAAACATTTTTTTGTTCGCGATCCAACAATGGATTTTTACACAATTTGCCATTAAGGGTAACTGCGCGTGTGTCTTTACTTTCGTTTCCGAATTATCAAAGAACTTGAATGCCCTTTTTATTTGAAAAATGTGTACCCTTTCTAAAATAAAAAATCAAAAAAAGGAAACTTTCCATTATTTTATGGGGTTGTGTAAAAGATCCATCGACGACCCGTCAAACAAAAAAATATTCTGTTTTGGCACCTGTTTTTTGATTTTTTTCAGAAAAAAATCAAAAAACAGGTGCCAAAACATTATTTTATTTCGCCGCCGAAGGCTGCGAAATATTTTTCACACAACCCCATACGTTAAGCACTATCGGTAGTACTTCGACTTGATAAATTGTAGGGTCTGCGCCAAATCGGGCGGCGCAGGCTGGGTCAGCAACTGGCTGCTCAGGCCTTCCAGTATGACAAACAAAAGCGCTACTTCGCGCTGCGGATTGGGAAATCCCAATTGGCCGAATGCGTCCGTCAGTGCCTGTTGCAGCGGAAAGATATACTGCTCGTCGCGGTCGGCGGCATTCCGGTAACTGCGTTGCCACTTGAGCGAAAACAACAGCGCCCAGTATTCCCGCTCTTCCGTGAAGAGCCGGTAAGGCAGGTCAATACCCGCCTCGATGCGCGCCCGCGGATCCGTCAGATCTGTAACCGCGCGGATATACTTTCCCAAGCGCTCGTTGCCGCGCGCCCGTAATACGTCCATCAACCCCTCCTTGGCGACAAAATGGCGAAAAATAAGCCCCTCCGACACCCCCGCTTCCCGGGCAATCAGGTTCGTAGGCGTCGTGTCGTAACCCTGTGTGGAAAATAACCGCAGGGCGGTCTGTAAAATCAGTTCCTTTCGCTCCATGCGCGTTTTTTAAATAAAGCCATTTGCAAATATTCCGATATTTACAACAAAAACGCAAGGGCGTCTGCTACGCCGGTTCGTTAAAATTGGATTAAAATACAAAATTCCACGACAATTACCTGTCCGATCGTGTCCGATTTTCCCAACGCCTATTTTCCGCAGGGCAGATAATGGGCTTTGGATGGCACATCGAAAAAATTTTCGTTAGAAAACAATTAGAAATCTACTGATTTTTAACAAGATAATTTTTTTTTTTTACTTTTGTGGCGGATTTTTTCCATGTTTTATTAAACTTTTTCTTTTAATACGCTTGCGCCGGCTGCTAGCGGTCTGTAAACAGAAGATACCATAGTTATGGCATTCTTTTTGCAGCTGTACAACAACTCAACGCACGCTGCTTAATCTATAATATCATGAAAAGAAAGTTACCGCTTTTACTCCTGTTGGGGCTGTTTCTGCTCCCATTTAGCTGTCAGGACACGGTTGACGATGACAACAATTACATCGCGCTGAACCGTAAAACAGCAGATTACGACGGCAAACTGGTACACGAATGGATGCAATTGGGCGCACAGATGCTGCGCGACAATTTCCTCTACGGCCCGCATGCCGCCCGCATGTACGGCTACCTAGGCATGACGGCCTGGGAATCGGTGTACGTCGGAATCCCCGGCGCGAAAAGCCTGGCCGGCCAGATGAATGATTATCCGGAGGCTGCATACGTGGATTTGGATGAAGAATACGACTGGGGCGTCGTCCTCTGCCATGCCATGGAAACGGTGTTTCCGGTGTTGGTGGACAATTTCACCCCAGCGCAGCGCGGCCAAGTGGACGTGCTGGCTGATCTGCAGGAGGACGCCATGATGAAAAAGGGGATCTCTGAAGAAATTCGGATCAATTCCGCCGACCTGGGCACGCGGATCGGCCTCAAAATCGTGGAGCGCATCCGCCGCGACGGCCGCGATGTAATCCGCAATATCGTGCCGACAATCCCTACCCGCGATGCCGCGCATCCGTGGTACTGGGATCCCAACACCCTGGGTCAATCGCCTGTGGAACCGATGTGGGGTACGGTGCGCACGTTTGTTTTGGATAATTCCCAGGCTTGCGAAACGCCCGCGCCGTTCCCGTATTCCGAAGCCGCCGGCTCCGCATTTTACCAGGAGGCGCTGGAAGTGTACAACGTAGAGCGTTCGCCGCAAAACCGCGCCATCGCCTACCACTGGGATAACGGCCCCGGCCGTACCTGTAGCCCCGCCTGCCACTGGATCAATATCGCGGCGCAACTGCTGCAGGAGCGCAATGCCAACCTGGCCGACTGCGCCAAGGCATACGTCTATACCGGTATCACGGCCTCTGATGCATTCAGCGCCTGCTGGTTCCTGAAATACAAATACTTCCTGCTCCGCCCGATCACCTACATCCAGGAGGTATTGGATCCAAACTGGCTGCCGCTCATCGGTACGCCGCCGTATCCGGATTACTCCTCCGGTTCATCCACCATTGGAGGCGCCGTTCCGCTGGTGCTGGTTCCGATCTTCGGCGACGTGTCTTTCACCGACCGCACGCACCTGGGCAGCCCCCTGTACACGCCGGAAGGCGGCCCGTTCGTACTCCCCGAGCGCTCCTTCACCTCGATCGTGAAGGCCGGCGAAGAGCAGGCGCTGTCGCGCATCCTCGGCGGCGTACACTTCCGCCGCGCTTGCGACGAAGGCCTGAAGGCCGGTCGCTGCATCGGGAATACCGTACTTGCCAGAATTGACCTGGGGTATTAATTCCGCACGCAAGAAATATTTTATAAAAAGTACAAGCCGCCCTGTTTTACGGGCGGCTTGTACTTTTTAAGGCGCGATTTATTTATGCAACCAATGCTCTTTTTATGCTTAAAATATTTTCCACCTGCTTGCTCGCGCTTTGCGCTTTCACGGTTTCGGCAGAAAAAATCGAAGGCGTTATCATCACCAAAACGGAGGATACGCTGCGAGTGACCTTCGAAATACCGATTCAATTGTTCACGCGAGAGCCCGACTACGAGCGTCTGCAGCGCAAGGTGAAGTATTACGACGCCGACGGTAAAAAGCAAACCCTCAAACCCGAGGATGCTAAAGAAATTCATTTTACCTACAAGAATGAGCGCATTCGAATGCGTGCGCGCCATAATACTTCCTCGTTCCTGGGCGGAATATTTAGCCTGAACGCCGGCGACTATATTTTCCTGCGACTACTGGAAGACGGGCCGGTGCAGCTCTTTCTATACTATTATACGCAAAATTCGCCCGGAGTGGTGAATCCCACCACCGGGGTAATGACCGGCGGATTGATGTATGATACCGACCGGTGCATTCTTCAAAAAGGCGATGCCGGAGAATTGACGCCGATCCGGGCGCTTTTTTTTAAAAAAGAGATGAGCGCTTTTTTTAGCGACTGCCCGGAACTAGTCAAAAAAATAGAGGAAAAGGAGTTTAAGCGGGAGAATTTGCGCGAAATCGTGCAATTTTATAACACGCAATGCGGGAAATGAAATTCCATACGATACTCTGCGCGCCTTGCCCTATCTTTGCGGCGCTTTTACCAAATACAGCAAATTATACCGCATGGCTCGCGTAGAACTTGTAATGCCCAAAATGGGCGAAAGTATCATGGAAGCCACGATCCTGAAGTGGCGTAAAAACCCGGGCGACCGCGTAGAACTGGACGAACCGGTGTTGGATATTGCAACCGATAAGGTGGACAGTGAGGTGCCCTCCCCGGTCGCCGGCATCCTCGTCGAAATCCTGTTCAAGGAAAACGACGTCGTGGCCATCCACACGCCGATCGCGGTGATCGAAACGGAGGCTGCCCAAGCGCAGCCCCTGGCATCCCCCGCTGTCAACCAACCCGCAACTGCCGCAACCCCGTCTGCTGCGCCGACGAAAACCGAATCCGTGCCCTTCATCCCGGCGCAGGAACCGGTAAAAACCGGCGCCGGCGGCCGATTCTACTCTCCCCTGGTGCGTACCATCGCAAAAGCGGAGAATATCGGCCAGGCGGAACTGGATACCCTGCCGGGCAGCGGATTGGAAGGCCGCGTTACAAAAAAAGATATGCTGGCTTATGTGGACGCCCGCAAACAAGCCGCTTCGTTCCTTTCGACGCCGCCACCCGCGCCGACTGCGCCGACGCCGGCACCTGCGCCGGCCGCGCCGGCAGTCAGCCTGTCCGGCAATATCGAGATCATCGAAATGGATCGCATGCGCAAGCTCATCTCCGACCACATGGTGATGAGCAAGCACACCAGTCCGCACGTCACGTCTTTCGTGGAAGCCGACGTGACGGAGATCGTCAACTGGCGCAATCGCATCAAAGACGAGTTCAAGAAAAAACACGGCCAGAATCTAACCTTTACGCCCATCTTCATCGAAGCGATTGCAAAAGCGATCCGCGATTTCCCGATGATCAATATTTCGGTGGACGGCAGCCGCATTATCCGCTACAAGGACGTGCATATCGGTATGGCGGCGGCATTGCCCAGCGGCAACCTGATTGTGCCGGTTATCCGGCATGCCGACCAGCTCAACCTGGCCGGCCTTGCCAAACAGGTCAACGACCTGGCCGCCCGCGCCCGGGAAAATAAACTCAAACCTGAGGAAATCCAGGGCGGTACGTTCACGCTGACCAACGTCGGCACGTTCGGAAATGTAATGGGGACGCCCATCATCAACCAGCCGCAGGTCGCCATCATGGCAACGGGCGCCATTCGCAAAAAACCGGCGGTGCTCGAAACGGAATACGGCGACGTGATCGCCGTGCGCCAGATGATGTTCCTCTCCATGTCTTACGACCACCGGGTGGTGGACGGCAGCCTCGGCGGTTCGTTTATCCGCCGCGTTGCGGATTATCTGGAGCAGTTCGATTCGAAAAGAGCGATTTGATCGGCGAGGGTGTGTCACAAGTATTTCGCCGCCTCCAGCGGCGAAATAAAATAATGTTTGGTCGCTTGTTTTTTTTATTTTTTTAGAAAAAATCAAAAAAACAAGCGACCAAACAAAACATTTTTTTGTTTAACGGATCGTTAACGGACTTGTGATACACTCCCTATTATATAGGCGTCACTTCAAGTAATTCTCCTGGAAAAACTCACGATACCCGTCCAGGGTACGGTTTTTCAAAATGCGGCGGTAGTTCTCCTGCGTGACCGCGAAGTACTCCTTGTTGTATTTCTTTCCTTTGCCCTCGCCGAGGAAATCCGGTTTGTCCTGTACTTCGTTGAAGTAGCGCATCGCCTGGTCTTTGGTATCGAACTTGCGGATCACGATGATCGGGGTATTGGTGTCCGTTCCGAGAAAGATATTGGAGATGCGCAGCTGCTCCGTGCGGTGAAATTCCCGGTTATAATCAGAGACCGACGATTTGAGGTCGTCCAGTTTGACGTCGCCGGCGATGACGATCATGAAGTAGTGGAGTTTGTCGTCTTCGAGGGTGAACGCGTTGTCAATATCCTGGTTGTCGTCTTTTTTCTGAATTTCCTGTACTTCGAAGCCTTTGCAGGCCAGCAATCGGGCGATTTCCCGGGATCGCGTGGCTTCTGCGCTTTCCGGGTAGCGGGCGATCACCTCTGCCAGGGCTTTGCAGTACGCCTCGCCGCCCTCGAGATTGCCGGTACACAGGGCGCCCAGCAGGGTAAATTTGGGCATGAGTTCGTTGGTCGAGCCGTATTTTTTCGGCGCTTCCTGGCATCGGGCGAGCGCGTCTTTATAGCTACCTTTTTGGAAGAGCGCGAAGGTTTGTTCGTAGTAGAGGTTGAGTTCGCGTTCGCGTTCTTTGGTTGCGTTGAGGAAATTCGGATCGGTGAGCGCGCGGGCGTACGGGCTGTTGGGGTGTTTCTGCGCCAGTTTGTCCAGGTAGTATTTTGCGCGCGGCGCATTTGCCAGGTCGGTGAAAGCCAGGTAGCAGTAGTACCAGGTTTCCTTTTCAAACTTATCCTTATCCGGGTAGCGCGTTTGCATCTCTTCCAGCGTGCCGGAGCATCGGCGGTTGTTTTGCAATTTGTCGCGGAAGAGCGTGCCCAAGTTGTACATGGCCTCGTAGGTAGCGGCGTGCAGGACTTCCAGTTCCGCTTCGCTGCGGGGGATATTTTGGAAGATATCGTTTAATTCTGCATCATTCAGACCGTCTGTTGCGGCGCTATCGGGTTTAGCGCCGCCCGCCTGTTCTTCTCCGGCGGCGCCCGCGCTGATACGGATGCTGCGGCGCCAGTTGTCCTCCAGTTGTCGTTCTCCCCAGAGTTTAGAAAAATCTTTTTTTCCTTTTTTGGTAAATGCGTCGTTGTAGAAATAGAACGTAGAGGCTTTCACGCCGGCGCCGACGACGGGCGGCTGGTTTTTAGCCGGGCCTTCGGCGATTTTTTTCGCTGATTCTTCCGCCGCTTTGGCGGCTTCTTCTTCCCGTTTCTTTTTAATTTCCTTCGCCAGTTCTTTACGCGCGGCGGGATCCATGTAAAAAATACGGACGATGCTGTCGTTTTGCGCGATGCTTTGGATCAGTCGGGCAATTTCGGTGAGGTTTTTGGCATAATTTTCCACCTGTTTGAAGCGCGGATCCAGTGCCGGCAGCACCGTCAGGGTGCTGTCGTAATACGCTTTTGCCAGTACGAAATCCTCTGTCTCAAAATAGAGATCGGCCAATTTCAGGTATGATTCGGCGCGTTGGTTGCTATTTCCCTGGTAGTAATCGAGCGATTGGCGCAGGTAGCCGATCGCGTCCGGCTTGAGGCCGTCTTTCAAAGCGATGCCGGCCATGACGTAATAAATCTGATCCCGGTATTCGAGATTTTTTTCGTCTTTGGCCATGCGTTCGAGGCGTTGGTTGGCCTCGGCGCTTTTGATTTTGCCGTTCGTCCAGCCTGCTTCAATTTGGTGCAGGCGGGCGTTGAATTCCATTTCATAAGTCGGCGCGCTTTTGAGCACCACTTCGAGGGCGTCATAAGCGGCTTCGAGGCGGCCGTCGCGTTCGTACAATTGTGCGAGGATATAGGCCAGGCGTGCTTTTTCCCGTTTTTTCCGGCTCAGGTTCATGGCTTCGGTCAGCGGGTCAATCGCATTGTCGTAGCGTTTTTGTTTCATCCACAGAAACGCTTCCGCCATGGCGAGGTCTTTTTCCAGCTCGGCCGGGAACCAGGGGTCTTCGCGCAATTCACGGAAGAGAAAATCCGCTTCGTCATAGTTTTCCCGTTCGATCAGGGTGCGGCCGAACCAGATCATAGCTTCCGGGTACGCAGCCGTTCGTTTTGCGCCGTTTTCGTAGGGATTCGTCGCGCCTACCGGCACGGCGGCGGCCTTCGGGTTTTTGGCCGCCTTTTTGGCTGCTTTTTCCTTGGCTTTGCGCTCGGCTTCTTTCTTTTTAGCCGCGGCTTTTTTCTTTTTTTGGGCAGACGTTTTTTTGCGTTTTTTGGACGATTTCTTCTTCTTTTTCTTTTTGGTGAGTTCTTTTTTCTTCTTTTTATTTATCTTAATGCTTTGTTTTCTTTTCGGATCGAACTCCTCTTTGATATAGCGGAAGGTGGACTCGGCGGTTTCGAAGTCGCGTTTGAGGAACTGCGATTGGCCCACGAGCGCGTAGCAGTCGTCCGTCCAGTCGCTGACTCGGTGCAGCCCGATGGCTTTTGCGCTTTTGAGGATCACATTGTCCAAATCCGGGCGGGACGCCGTAGGATCTACGGCGGCATACGGATAGATTTCGAGTAGTTGGCTATAATTGTCCTTGTGCGCGCCCTCCAGTTTGTCCACCGTGAGGTTGAACAATTCATTGGCGTTAAACCAGTAATTGTACCGGGAGGTCAGGTTGTGGTAACCTTTTTTAAATTTGCTGGTTTCCTGGCCCTTTTTCTTAGTCGTTACGCAAGCGGCAACGGTGAGGCAGGCGCAGAGCAGGAAGAGTATCCGTATGTAGTTTCGCATCATCAAGAAATAGGTGAAATTGGCGCGCCCAGAAGGCAAAAGGTTGTTTGTGCTGGATTTTTTAACAAAAAATAAATTAAAGACGCCACATTTACCCCAACTTTGCGTTTTAATCCGCACAGCGCTATACTGCGCGTCGCCAGGTTTTATGCACGACTTTCGTTCGGATTCTTCTACAATCAAATCATATTAGTCAAAAAAATCAAACGAATCACAGTATAAAGGAAAGGGGATGCAAAAATATTTCGTTTTTGTCAAAAAATTCATAAATCTGTTCCGGCGGGGCGGCGATGACGACCGGCCCCTGATGGAAAAGCTGCGCGACAAGTACCGCCTGGTTATCCTGAACGACGAGACGTTTGAGGAGATGACCTCGCTGCGTTTGTCTCCGCTCAACGTATATACCTTTCTCAGTTCGCTCATTGTGGGTACGGCGTTTATCGTCGTGCTCCTGATTGTTTACACGCCGCTCAAGCAGTATATTCCCGGGTACGGCGATTTTCAGCGCAACAGCGAAATTGCGGCGCTGACCTCTAAGGTGCGGGATTTGGAGCAGGAAATGGAAGCGCACCGTCGCTACAACGACAATATGCGCAAGATTCTGCTGGGCGATTTATCGGATATGGGGAAAGAATCCGTTGCGCGCCCCGACACTACCGAGTCGGGCGGGAAAAAGGCGGCGCAAAACGGGTCGGAACCGGTAGCCCGGATTGCGGAGGACGAGCGCCTGCGCGCTGCCGTGGAACGCGGAACCCTGACGAACCCCAGCGCGGAAAGGGCGGCGCTCAAATCGGCCGGCCCCGGAGAAATCCCCCTGGAGCAGCTGTTTTTCATGCCGCCGGTTTCCGGCGACCTGACCGCCGGATTCGATCCTTCCAAAGAACATTACGGCGTGGATGTGGCCGCCCCGCGCAATACCGCCGTAAAAGCTGCGGCAGACGGCGTGGTTATTTCTTCGGGCTACACCGTGGAGACCGGCTACAATATCGCTATTCAGCACCCGAATAACGTGGTGACGATGTACAAGCACAACTCGGTGTTGCTGAAAAAGGCCGGCAGCGCGGTGAAAGCCGGCGAAGCGGTCGCCATTATCGGCAATTCCGGCGAAACGACCTCCGGCCCGCACCTGCACTTCGAACTCTGGTACAAGGGCCGGGCGGTGAATCCCAACGATTATATCAACTTTAACTGACGCACATGACCAACGGCGCCTTCAAAAAGGCCGCGCGCCTGCTCTTTTTTTTAGCTTTCGGCCTGACGATCCTCGCGCTGGTCTTTCGCAGCCAAAATGCCGCTTACCACGAGCAGTGCCGGCTCGACGGTATTCCGGACGCGCAATGCAGCCTATGGGATAAACTCTGGAACGATTTTTCCAGCGTGCATCCGGGCTGGATGTTTTTAGTCGGCGTCGCGTTCACGCTGAGTAATATGTTCCGCGCCTGGCGCTGGCAGATGCTGCTCCGCCCGATGGGGCACAAGGCGACGTTCGCCAACAGTTTCCTGACGATCCTGCTCGGCTATTTTGCCAACCTGGGCTTCCCGCGCATGGGCGAAGTGGTGCGCGCCGGCTCGCTGGCCCGCTATGAACGCATTCCCGTCCAAAAGGTGATGGGCACGCTGGTAGTGGATCGGCTGATGGATTTTATCTGCCTCGGACTGGTGGTCGGGCTGGCATTTATTTTTGAAGCCGATACGCTCTGGGCTTTTATCAACCGCAACCGGCAGCCGGAGCGTGGCAGCATCCTGAACAGTTTTCCGGTGATGGCGGCCGGCACCGTGCTCGCACTCGGGGG
Organism: Saprospiraceae bacterium; assembly: GCA_032115775.1. GTDB lineage: Bacteria > Bacteroidota > Bacteroidia > Chitinophagales > Saprospiraceae > M3007. The sequence continues at coordinate 32,360 of JAUMBL010000023.1, forward strand.
TGTTTTGGCTTATTTGTTCCGCCGTCGCCTGATGCAGCTTCCCCTGGCAAGGCGCGTCACCACGCTCGTCGAAGGCTTCTGGGAGGGGCTGCGCAGCGTTTTCCGGCTGGAAAAGACCGGCGTTTTTCTGTTGTTGTCGGTCGGTATTTGGGTTATGTTTTACCTGCAATGCCTGTTTAACCTGAAGGCTTTTCCACCCACGGCTCAGTTGTCCGCCGGCGCGGCGCTCATGGTATTCGTATTCGGTACCCTGGGCTTCGTGGCGCCCTCGCCGGGCGGCATGGGCACTTTTCACGCGTTGGTAATCGCCGGATTGGCGCTGTACAGTATTGGCGGCGCGGATGCGTTTTCGTATGCTAATATCGCTTTTTTTGCCATTCAAATTTTTTATAACATTGCGGCGGGCATCCTCGCATTGGCGCTACTGCCCGTCCTCAACCGGAAAGTCTCGCAAACATGACCGCTTTCGCGCGCATTCAAGCCAAAATATATACCCACGATTCCATCGCCCGCCAGGCCGAGGCTTGGCGCACCGCGGGCAAACGCATCGTTTTTACCAACGGATGTTTCGATCTGTTGCACTACGGTCACCTGCACTACCTGGCGGAGGCGGCCGATTTGGCGGACTGCCTGGTTGTCGGCCTCAACAGCGCGGATTCAGTGCGCCGGCTTAAAGGCCCGCATCGGCCTATTAACGATGAAATCACGCGCCTGCACGCGCTGGCGGCTATGGAATTTGTGGCCGGCGTGGTCGTTTTTGACGAGGATACACCCCTGCAACTCATCGGGTGCGTGCAGCCGGATGTACTGGTGAAAGGCGGTGACTGGCGTCCGGAGCAGATCGTCGGGGCGGATCTGGTGCTGGCTCGGGGCGGCAAGGTGCTGAGCCTGCCTTTTGTGGACGGCTATTCGACCACGGCCATCGAACGGAGGATTTTGGCCGCCGGAACCTGACCGCATTGCATTCGGGATGCGCGGATAATGTTATTTGCGTTAATATTGTCTAAACGTTTTTTAACTCCATGCCTTTTCACCCCCCTTTTCTAACTTTGCGGATTATTTTTTAAAAAAAAGCAGCTGTTGATCCGGATAAATATACCCGAAAGGTCTGTATTATGCCGAGTAAACCAGTTTTCATAAATTAAAAAACGGCGAAAAACGGCGAATAATCCGCTTTGCAAGTCGGATTCAAAACTACGCAATCTTTGCGCCGGAAAAAGAAAATCAATATGTCCCACATGTTCAAACAATCCATTGCCCTGTTCGCCGGAATCCTGCTGAGCGCCGGCGTCGCCTTTAGTCAGAACGACGATCCGGTGCTCTTTACCGTGCAAAATACGCCGGTGCACGTGTCGGAATTCCGCTACATCTATTCCAAAACGAACCAGGATAAGGCCGATTTTTCCCGGGCTTCGCTGGAGGAATACCTGAATCTGTATATCAATTTTAAATTGAAGGTGCAAAAAGCCCGCGATTTGCAACTGGATACGATACCGGATACCAAAAGCGAACTCGAAGGATACCGCCGCCAACTGGCAAATTCGTACCTCGTGGATAAAGAGGTGACGGAAAAACTGGTGCAGGAAACCTACCAACACCTCACGCAAGACGTGGATATCAGCTATCTTTTGGTGAACTTAGACCGCGCCGCGCCGGCGTCCGACACCGCCGCCGCCTACGAACGCGCGATGCGTTTGCTGGCACAGCTCCGCGCCGGCACGCCGTTCGACCAACTGGCGGCCGACAGCTCGGACGACCGCTCTGCGCGGGACAACCGGGGCCGACTCGGCTATGTCACCGCCATGTTTCCAGATGGATTTTACGAAATGGAAAAAGCCGTTTATACAGCCAAACCCGGCAGCATCATCGGCCCGGTTCGCTCGCCCTCCGGGTATAATCTTATCCAGGTACACGATTTTCGCCCCGCCCGCGGCGAAGTCGAGGTCGGCCATATCCTGGCGCGCAAAGGCGAGACGCCCGAAAAAGCGGCAGCTGCAAAAATGCGGATTGACAGCGCGTATGCCGCCCTGCAGGCCGGCCTGAACTGGGAACAGGCCTGCACGCAATTCTCGGAAGACGGCGGCACCGCCGCGAAATCGGGTTATATCGGATTTTTTGGCATTAATCGCTATCAGAAAAATTTTGAAGACGCCGCTTTCGGATTGAAAAAAGACGGCGATTATTCCGAACCGGTGGAAACAGCCGTCGGCTGGCATATCATCCGTCGGGTCAGCCGCCGCCCCATCAGTACCTTCGACGATATGAAACGCCCGCTCGCAGAGCGCGTAAAACGCGACAGCCGCAACGAAATCGCCAAACAGGCCATGATCGGCCGCATCAAAAAAGAAGCGGGGTTTCAGGAAAATGCACAAGTGTTGACGAACTGGATCGCCGTGCAGGAAGACAGCGTTTTTCATACCTTCCGCTGGAAACCGAATCCAGACGCGCCGCAGGACGTACTCCTGCGCTTCGGCTCTGGGAAAACGTACACGCTCGCCGACTTCGAGCAGTATTGCTCCCGTGCGGGCCGCGAACGCATGCGCGGAAAAGGGTTCCCGGTGGAAGAAACGGCGAACAGCCTGTATAAAACGTGGTCGGAGGATTGCGCCATGCAGTATGAAGAAACCCAACTCGAAAAAAAATACCCCGAATTCCGCTCGCTGATGCGCGAGTACGAGGAGGGCATCATGCTGTTCGAAGCGGCTAAACGCCTGGTTTGGGATCGCGCAAACACGGATTCTACCGGTCTGGAAGCGTATTATAATACGACCCTCAAAGGCAAATACAAGTGGGATGAGCGCGCCCGCGTCGGTTTCTACACGGTTAAATCAGATAATCCCAAGGTGTGGAAAAAAGTCTATGACATGGCCGCTAAAAAATCGGCCGCCGAGGTGCAGAAAAAATTTAATAAAAAAGCCGATAATGAGGTTGTGGCGGTGCTGGAGAAAACGTACGAAAAAGGGAAAAACAAGGAATTGGAAAACCTCTGGCGAAACGGCGCCATGAGTGAACCCAAAACGGACGCAGGAACCAAAACGACCTCCTTCCTGAAAGTCCAGGAAATGATTCCGCCAGGCCCTAAAGAACTCAACGAGGCTCGCGGATATGCAGTAGCCGATTACCAGGATTATCTTGAAAAGCGATGGGTGGAAGACCTCCGCAAAGAATACAAGGTGACGCTGAATCAACCGGTTTTTGATGCGCTGGTCAAAAAATAAACGCGGACTGTTCCGCAAATTCCTCCCGACACTCGCGCTGCCCGGTCTGCTCGCCGCAGCAAACCTGGCAGCGCAATGCCCGGAATCCGAATACGCAGACGCGAAAGAACTGTGGCAGGTGCAAGTACAACCGGAATTTCCGGACGGCGGCGACGCCGCGCTCTTCCGTTTTGTCACCCTGCTGCCCTTCCCCGGCCTGCCGCCGGAAATCAGCCCGGTGCACGATTTTCAGGTGCAGTTCGTCGTGGAAAAGGACGGAAAAGTGGGGCGCCTGTGCGCCCTGAAATACCCCGATCATCCCTGGACCATCGCGCTGCTGAACCACCTCGCCCTTTCTCCAACCTGGAAACCCGGCCGATTGGGACAGGAGGCTGTGCCGGTACGGTATGTGTTGCCGCTGCGTCTGCGCGGGGAGTAAGATTCTGTTTGGACTTTTCTGCTTTCGGCAGAAAAGTCCAAACAGAATCTAAGTATAAACCCATTAATATTGATCCGATGGCCAAAGCGCGCACCATTTTTTTCTGCTCCAATTGCGGCGCCTCTTCCCCGAAGTGGCAGGGCAAATGCCCCCATTGCAATGAATGGAATACATACCAAGAGGAACTCATCCAAAAAGAGACCGTTGCGGAGGAAAAACGCCGCGCCTGGGCAGGGAGCAAAACAGAATCGGCCCGGGCAATCCCGCTGGCGACGATAAAAACAGGCGCCACCCAACGGCTCGATACCACCGACGCCGAACTCAACCGCGTGCTCGGCGGCGGTGTGGTGCCCGGCTCCTTGGTGCTCATCGGCGGGCAGCCGGGGATTGGTAAAAGTACCCTGATGCTCCAGGTCGCCCTGCGTGCGCCGGTTCGGGTGCTGTATGTCAGCGGAGAGGAAAGTGAGGAGCAAATTAAAATGCGCGCCGACCGCCTGCCCGACGGGCGTTCGGACTGCTTTATCCTTACCGAAACCAATACCGGCAAAATCCTCCAGCAAGCGCAAGACCTGCAGCCCCAATTGCTGGTGGTGGACTCTATCCAAACGATGAGCAGCCCGCATCTTGATAGCGCGCCTGGCGGCGTCGCACAGGTGCGCGAATGCGCCGCCGAGTTGCTCCGGTTTGCCAAGGAAACCAATATCCCAATTTTCCTCATCGGGCATATCAACAAGGAGGGTGATATCGCCGGCCCCAAACTGCTGGAACACATTGTGGACTGCGTCCTGCAATTCGAGGGGGATCGCCACAATACCTATCGCATCCTGCGCACGCTCAAAAATCGCTTCGGCAGTACCGACGAAATGGGCATTTATGAAATGCAGTCAGCCGGTCTGCGCGAAGTCAGCAACCCCTCCGAGCTCTTGTTGAGCCAGAAAGACGAAGAACTCAGCGGCTGCGCCGTGGCGGCGACCATGGAGGGCATGCGGCCGATGCTCATCGAAACCCAGGCGCTGGTGAGCAAATCGGTGTACGGCACCCCCCAACGCTCCGCCACCGGTTTTGATATGCGCCGCCTGCAAATGCTGCTCGCCGTGCTGGAGAAACGCTGCGGTTATTTTTTCAGCATGAACGACGTGTTTCTCAACCTCGCCGGCGGGATTCGGGTGGAGGATCCCGCCATCGACCTGGCGATTGTTGCCGCGCTGATCTCTTCTTTGCTCGACGTCAATATCCCGTCCGACACCTGCTTTTCCGGCGAAATCGGCCTCAGCGGCGAAATCCGTGCCGTAAGTCGGATCGAACAACGCGTGGCGGAGGCTGCCCGATTGGGGTTCAAGGAAATATTTATCTCGAAGTACAACGCCAAGGGGGTGGATTTCAGTAAATATCCAATTCGCGTGTATGCGATCGGCAAAGTGGACGAGCTGAAGAGCGCCTTGTTTGTTTGAGTCGCCCTTTGTCCGGGCGCGTGGGAGTTACCGGATCAACTCAATATATCCGCTCAGTCGCGCCGGATTCAGCCGCAGGCCGTCCACCCGTTGTTCGTACACCTGGCAGACATAAAAATACGTGCTGTCGGACAGTTCTTTGTCGTTGTTGGAGCGGCCGTTCCAGTTCAGGTTGGGGTCGGTGGTAGAAAACACCAAATTCCCCCAGCGATTAAACACTTGAAAATCCACTTTTTCTACGAACCGCCAGCCGGGGAACGGGGTGTACAGGTCGTTTGCGCCGTCGCCATTGGGTGTGAACACATTGGGCAGTTCGTACAGCGGGCAATTGTCCACGCAAATGGTAACGCTGCGCGCGCTTTCATTTCCTGCGGAATCCAGGGCGCTGACGGCGTAGCAACCGGCGAGTCCCTCATTCAGCAAGTGGGTGAAATTGGTCTGATCCGCCCGGTTCAACACCGCGAACGCCTGCAGGGGCGTTTCTGCGTCCGGGGCAAACCAGAGGCGATAGCCCACAGCGTCGGGCAGTCCGCTGCATACCTGGTTGGGATTCGTCCACTGCAGGCGGTTTTCGTAAGGAGGGCCGGTATTCGGCGCCTGCGCATCGGAACACAGATTGGAGACGATCAGGCTGGGCGGACAAGGCGGCGTCGTGTCCAGCGGGATGCCGCAGGCTTCCTGCGAAAAATTAATCAGCGGGTCGAGGATACCGCCGATGCTGTAACTGCCGGTGCTGCGCACGCGGTAGCAGTAGGATTGCCCGTTTTCGAGTCCGCGGTCGGCATATTCCGCGGTCAGGCTGTTTCCGATGGAGTCAAATTGTCCGCTTGCCGGATTCAATCGGAAAACGGCGTAGGAATTGTTCAGCCAGGGCGTTTTTTCCTGCCAGGACAACAGATTGGTATTGTCTGTGGCCGTCACCGCAAGGAAAACCGAGGAGGCGGGGTTCGTGGCGCCCAGGGGCGCGTTTTCGCCGCGCACGAAAAATTCTACCCGGTAACGGTAAGCTTGCTCGGCGGTATTCAGGCCGGTATCCTCGAAAAGGGTGTCGTTAGCCTGCCAAAATTGGGCGGCGGTAAAATCCGCGCCGGGTACCGGCGTGAAGGCGGCGCCGGAAAGCCCCGGCGCGTGCAAGAGCCGGTATCGGTACGGGCCGGGGTTCGAAACGGTGTCCAGATCCTGTGCCAGCGGTTTGGACCAGCGCACCAGCATCCGGCCGGCGGCGGTTCCGGTGGCTTGGACGTCCACGTTGGTGAGGAGCGGCAGGTTGCGGGGCAGTTGCACGCAGACCTCCTCCGAGGGCAGGCTTTCCACCAGGTTAAAGGCATAGCCGCCGGCGGATATTTTGGCAAATTTGGCCAATACCCGGTAGCAGTAGGTCTGGCCGCTTTCAACCTGGTCGTCTGTGAAGACATACCGGCCGTTTTGTACTTCCCGGGTAACAAACACCAGTTCCGTGTACCCCTTTCCATCCAGCCCCGGCATACAGGTATCTATCGGAAACGGATTGCTGCCTGCACGGCGCCAGACGGAAAATCCGTAAAAATAATTATCCGCCGCATCTTCGCAGACGTAGGGAGACTCCCAGGAAATCCGGACGGTATTCTGGCCTGCAACCGCTTGCACGGCTTCCGGAGGCGGGCCGACGACCTTGACGGAGAGCGTTTTCAAGTCTGCCAGTTGCGGAACGGCAAAGCTGATCGAATCTGTTGCTTTGAACACGACGGAGTACGGTTGTTTGGAAATATGTTCGCAGGCGGTATTCCAGCGGAAGCGTCCGGTAACCGGCGGGTCGAGATAGACGCCGGGGGCGAAAAATTCTGCCGGGCTGAAGGGCGTGACGAAAGGCCCGCCGAGGGCGGTGAGCAGGATGCGGTCGCCGTCGGGATCGTTGCCCGGGACATTAAAATCTATCGTTTCGCCTGCCACCACGCAAATATTCTCTGGCGCTTGTACGGTCGGCGGATTGTTGTCGCATACGTCCACAAAAATTTGCATATCGCGGATGGTCGTATCAATCGGGATGCCTTCCCGCCAAGTGACGATAATGAAGGCGAGATTGTATTCGCCCGGCGCCTGCGGGGATAGCCACAGGATATCGCCGGTTTTTTCATTAATTTGGAGTAGATTATTCGCCCCCGAGCCGATTTGATTCGGATACGAATAGTTTGGCACCGGCGTTCGCAGTCCCTGTAGGGGTACGATCAGGTGGTAGGCGAGGCTGTCGCCCTCGTCCGGATCAAACGCATTGGGGTTGTGCTTGAAGGGTTTGCCCACACAGGCGTTGTCAATCGGCGGCTGCAGGAGGTACGGGGTCGTATTGGCGCCTCCGAATTGCGGATCCTGAAAAGAATAGGTCGTCTGGATATGAAACGGCACATTGTCCGAAGAGGGCGGGTTCACATTCACGATCCCCGCAATCCGGTTGGGATCCGTCATCCCGATCACATAGGTGGAAGGCCCGGCATAGGTATGCTCTGCGATATACAGGTTGTATTTGATATCATTGGGCAGCACCACGCCGTTGCCGTTGCCATTCGATCGGCCGACCGCTTCGCAAAAGGAGTCGCCCCAACAGATCGTCAGGGTGTCGCGGTCGGCATTGACACTGCTTGCTTTCGTCCAGGTGATAATGGTGGCCCGAATCGTGAGCGGACCGATCTGCTCGATGTGGATTTCTCCCGCCCGATTGTGGGTTGCTCCGACTGGGCCGGCGCAGACCAAAAGGCAAAATAATCCGGGTAGTATGTATCTTAGCGTCTTCATGTTTATATGCGTTGCGAATGAACGACTGCTAAGATAAAATAATTTCAGGGAAGTTGTTCAAAAAATGTTTGTTTTGCCATTCTATGCTACTTTACAACGTCACCATAACCGTGGATTTTGAGATTCACGAAGACTGGCTCCGCTGGATGCGAGAAACCCATATCCCGGACGTCATGTCCACAGGCATGTTTTTATCCTACCGTATGTCGCGGCTGCTGGGGCATGAGCATCAGGATTCGGAAATTTTTTCGGTGCAATATCTCGTACGCGATATGGCGCACCTGCGCCGTTACCAGGAGGAATTTGCGCCTGCGCTTCAACAAGAAACCAAGGCGCGCTATGACGGTAAATTCGCGGTGTTCCGAACGGTCATGGAACTGCTGGATCACAACGAAAAACCCTAGGTTCCCGCATTTATTTCCCGCAGAATACGCAAAAAAAATCTGCGAATTCCGCGAATTCTGCGGGATACCCGAATTCTGCGGGAGAACTGAATTCTGCGGGAGATACACGCACACGATCTTTGTACCATGGACACCCTTACGCGATGGCGGTTGATTTTAGGCGCTGCGGCAGATCCGGCGGCGGAATTATCCCTAGACGAGCAGCAATCGGGCATGGACCGTGCGTTGGAGGCCTTGTACAATACGGATCGCCAGGGCGGACTGGGCAGTTCTTCGCCCAAAATAAATCGCTGGCTGGGCGATATTCGCCGATTTTTTCCCAGTTCGGTCGTCCAGGTGATGCAACGCGACGCACTGGAGCGACTGGGGCTGCGGCAGTTGTTGCTGGAGCCTGAATTATTGTCCGGCATAGAACCGGACGTGCACCTGGTCGGCGCGCTGCTCTCGCTGAATAAAGTATTGCCCGACAAAACGCGCGAAACCGCCCGGGAGGTTGTGCGCCGCGTGGTGGAAGATTTGCAGCGCAAACTCCGTCCCCAACTGCTCGAGGCGGTACGTGCCGCGCTGCAGCGCGCAGACCGCAACCGCCGCCCGCGCCATAAAGAGATTGACTGGCGGCGGACGATTTACGCTAACCTCAAGCATTACCAGCCGGAACTCCGCGCGATTATCCCGGAAACAATTTATGGGTACGGCCGGAAAGGCCACGCCTTGCGCCATGTTATTTTCCTGACCGATCAGAGCGGCTCCATGGCGGATTCGGTGGTCTATGCCGGGATATTCGGCGCCGTGTTGGCTTCGGTGCGCAGCCTGCAGACCGATTTGATCGCCTTTGATACCGCTGTAGTGGATCTCAGCGCGCACCTGCACGATCCGGTCGAACTCCTGTTTGGGGCTCAATTGGGCGGCGGGACGGATATTGCAAAAGCGCTGGCTTTCGCGCAGACGCGCATCCGGACGCCCCAGGACACGATTCTGATTCTGCTCAGCGACCTCTACGAGGGCGGGAACCGGCAGGAAATGCTCAAAATTCTGGGCCGATTGGCGCAAAGCGGCGTTCGTATCGCAGCGCTCCTGGCGCTCTCCGATGAAGGCGCGCCTGCCTACGACCACGAAAACGCGGCCGCTCTTGCCGCCCTGGGGATCCCCGCCTTCGCCTGTACTCCCGACCGGTTCTCCGAGCTCCTGAGCGCCGCCATCGCCCGGGAAGATTTGAGCCGGTGGAATAAGTAGTTGCAAATAGTTCCGAACAAGCCCGCCTGCCCGACTGTTTTATAGTTACTAACTGGTTAGCCTGAGACCGAATGGTTGACTTTATTTCAATAATATCCGTCCCGAAAGATCAAAAATACTTAACCGGCATGATAATATCTAGAATCATGTTACCCCTTCGGGGTTTTAACGGCAAAATACCAACTGAGCTAGAATAATGTCACCCCTTCGGGGTTTGGCTAACCAGTTACGATGTTTATTTGAGCGCCGCTCGCTCCTTTCCTGCTGTGTATGTCTTTTATCCTGAAAATGGCTTGGCGCGACAGCCGCCGCAATCGCGCCCGCCTGCTGCTTTTTATCTCCGCAATTGTTGCGGGCATCGCTGCGCTGACGGCGGTCCGATCTTTTAGCTATAATCTCACCCGGGATATAGACCGCGAGGCCAAGGCGCTGCTCGGCGCCGATTTGCTGATCGAGGGGAACCAACCCCTGCCCGACAGCCTGCTCGCGCGGGTGCAGTCCACCCCGGGCGTACAAACTGCGCGGGTACTCAACCTGCTCAGCATGGTCTATTTTCCCAAAAGCGACGACACGCGTCTTACCCTGGTGCGTGCATCCGATCCCGGATATCCTTTTTTCGGCGCCTGGAAAACGACCCCCCAAAATGCCTGGAAAGCCTACCATGACGGCCAAAATGCCCTGTTGGAACACGGCCTGATGCTGCAATTCAAGGTGGCGCCCGGCGATTCGGTGCGTATCGGTACGCAAAATTTCCTCGTAACGGGCGATCTGCTCTCCCGACCCGGGCGGGCGGGCATCGGCTCGGCTATTGCGCCGGTCGCTCTGGTTCCGATTCGCTGGCTGGATTCTACCGGACTGGTGCAAAAAGGCAGTCGCATTTGGTACCAATATTACTTTAAAATTCCCGATCCGCTTGCGCTCGACCGGCTCGTGCAGTCCTTGGATAAACCGCTGGAAGCGGCGAAACTCAGTTATGAAACGGTCGCCTCCAATAAACAGGACATCGGCAGGGCTTTCGGCAATGTGTCCTCGTTTCTCAATTTGGTCGGTTTTATTGCCTTGCTGCTCGGTTGTATAGGCGTGGCCGGCGCCGTGCACCTGTATATCAAAGATAAATTGCCCACCGTGGCGGTGCTCCGCTGTCTGGGCGTCGGTGGCATGCAAGCCTTTTATATTTACCTCACGCAGGTAGTCGCCATTGGCTTGATCGGTTCCGTGGTCGGCGTGGCGCTCGGCGCGTTTTTACAAAAATTATTACCCTGGCTTGGTCGGGATTTGTTGCCGATCCAGGACGTACATACGGATATTTCTTGGCTTGCCGCCGGCCAGGGGATTATGCTCGGACTGGTCGTATCCGTATTGTTCGCCCTCGCGCCCTTGTCCGGCATCTTGCAGACCTCCCCTTTGCGCGCGTTGCGCGCTGCGTACGAGGAGGACCAGGCCGGCCGGCTGCGTTGGTCCTGGCGTTTGGCGATCTACGCGGCCGTTTTTCTTACGATCGGCGGATTTACCTGGTGGCTGACGGGCAATTGGCGGGAAACCTTGGCGTTTATTGCCGGCATGTCGCTGGCTTTTGCTATTTTGTGGGGCGTGGCGTACGGACTAACCTTGCTGATCCGGCGCTATTTTCCGCAAACATGGCCCTATGTTTGGCGACAAAGCATCGCAAACCTGTTCCGGCCTGGCAACCAGACCGTCCTCCTGGTGGTTACCATCGGCCTGGGTACCATGCTGCTGTCCACCTTGTTTTTGATTCAAAATCTGCTGTTGCGCCAAGTGGCTTTTTCCGGAAGCGGCAATCAGCCCAATATGATACTGTTTGATATTCAGACCGATGCGCGCGATGCGGTGGCGGCTTTGGTGCGCGAGCAGGGCATGCCCGTCTTGCAGCAAGTGCCTATTGTCACCACCCGCATCGAGACGATCAACGGCCTGACCAAGCAACAGGTTCAGGCAGACAGCGCCGACGCGATTCGCAATTGGGTGTGGGATCGCGAATACCGCGTGACCTTTCGCGATACCCTCATCGAATCCGAAAAATTATTGGAAGGCGAATGGATCGGGCGGCATGTACCCGGCACGCCGGTCAAAATTTCCATTTCGGACGGTTTGCAGGACGCGATGAACGCCCGATTGGGCGACCGCATCGTGTTCAACGTCCACGGTACGCGCTTGGAGACTGAGGTCGGCAGCATTCGGAAGGTGGATTTTAATCGAATTCAGACTAATTTTCTGGTGGTATTTCCAACGGGCGTCCTGGAAGCCGCGCCGCAGTTTCACGTGCTGATTTCGCGGGTGGAGAACGCGGCGCAGTCGGCAGCCTTTCAATCCCGGTTAGTGCAGGCTTTCCCGACCGTTTCGGCCATAGACATCACGCAGATTTTGCAATCCGTGGAGGAGATTCTGACCAAAGTCTCTTTCGTGATTCGATTTATGGCCTTGTTCAGCATCCTGACGGGTTTGCTGGTGCTGATCAGTTCCATTTATCAGAGCAAATTTGCCCGTATCCGCGAGAGCGTGCTCCTGCGCACCCTGGGCGCTTCGCGCCGGCAGATCCGCTGGATCAACGGATTGGAATACGGCCTGGTGGGCGCCTTGGCCTGCACGGCGGGCATCGGCTTGTCGGTGGCGGGCGCTTGGGCGCTGGCCGAATTCATTTTTAAAATCCCGTTTGGCGCCGATCCGCTTCCGTTGGCCGCAATTTTTGTTGTTATCACGGCTTTGACAGTCTTTCTCGGGCTGTTGAACAGCCGGGAGGTGGTGCGCAAGCCGCCTTTGGAGGTGTTGCGGGGGGAGAATTAGAAATCGTTGATCACTACTTAGCCGGTCGCGACCGACTAAGTAGTGACAGGGTAATTACATTTCGAACTTATACCGCGGACCGATTTTCACAAATCCCTCCCGTTCATAAAAATGCAGCGTTTTGTCGTATTCGTCGCCGGGGGTGGTCACTTCGAGCCGCATCCAACCGCGTTCCGCCCCTACTTGCTTGCAGAAATCCAGCAGCATTTTTCCGACTCCTTCTGAGCGGTAAGACGGGACGACGTACAGTTCGTTGATTACGCCGATGACGCCCCCTGCGTAGAGTGCGACGGCTTCCACGACCGTGATAACACCCACGACATCCCCCTCGTCGTCCAATGCGAGCAGGGTGGAATGGCGGTCGTCGGCGTCAATTTCGGCAAAAATTTCGGCAATATCCGCCTCGTCGGGGGTATGACCGACTTCTTCGAAGAGGGCGGCGAGCAGGCGGGCGACCTCGGGGGTGTGGGATTCGTTCGCGATAACAAAAGAGATCATGTTGTGGAAGTTTGCAGCTGTAAAAGTACTTTTTTATACAGGAAAAAACCATGTCTAAACGCCCGGGTTCGCTGTGCCCGTACACGGGTTTCTGCGCGGGCAGTTTTTACTGTGGCATCCCGCAATCTTTTTTTCTACTTTTGCGCCGATTTTTTTTGCCCTGCCAAAATAGATACCACGCAGTATGGAAGATCTTTTACAAAAGTACAAAAATAAACAGCCGGAAGTCGTTTTTGAATGGCACGATGCCGAAACCGACGCCGAAGGCTGGATCGTCATCAACTCCCTGCGCGGCGGCGCGGCCGGCGGCGGCACGCGCATGCGCAAAGGCCTTACCCGCGACGAGGTGACCTCCCTGGCTAAGGTCATGGAGATAAAATTCAGCGTGGCCGGTCCGGCGATCGGCGGCGCAAAAAGCGGCATCAATTTCGATCCGAACGATCCTCGCCGCACCGAAGTGCTCCGGCGCTGGTACAAAGCCGTCCTGCCGCTCCTGAAAAATTATTACGGAACTGGTGGCGACTTGAACGTGGACGAGCTCAAAGACGTGATCCCTATTACCGAAGCGCTCGGATTGTGGCATCCGCAGGAAGGCATCGTGCGCGGACACATCCAACCCAACGAAGGCCTGCAGATCAGCATCATCGGTCAACTCCGCTACGGCTGCTCCAAAGTGGTGGAAGACCCCGCGTACCTGCCGGAGGGCGGCGCGCACAAGCAGGCCGTGGCCGACCTAATTACCGGTTTTGGGGTAGCGGAAGCCGTGCGCCATTTCTACGATCTTTACCATCGACGCGCCTCCGAAGGCAAAACGGCCATTATCCAGGGCTGGGGCAACGTCGCTTCCGCAGCAGCCGTCTATCTCGCCAACGCAGGCGTGAAAATTATCGGGATCATTGACCGAGAGGGCGGCCTGATCGTCCCGGAAGGTCTGCGGCTGGACGAGGTAAAACAACTTTTCCACGATAAGCAGGGCAACAAACTCCACGCCCCCGGGCTGCTGCCTTTTCAAGAAGTTAATAACAACATCTGGTCCCTCGGCGCCGATATCTTTATCCCGGGCGCTGCGTCCAAACTCATCACGCCGGCGCAGGCCCAGGCGTTGCTGGACGGCGGCGTGGAGGTTATTTCCTGCGGCGCGAACGTGCCGTTTACCGACGACGACGTGTTTTTCGGGCCTACGGCAAAATACGTGGACGAACGTACGGCGCTGATCCCGGATTTCATCGCAAACTGCGGGATGGCCCGCGTTTTCGCCTATCTGATGCAGCCCAACGTGCTCGTGACCGACACCGCTATATTTGATGATATTTCTGCCACCATCCGCAATGCCCTCCGGGAAATAACCCAAATAAGCCCCCAACCCAATAAAATTTCCGCCAACGGCGTATCCTTGGCATTAAAAAAACTTGGAATTTCTTAAATAAACCGACGAAAATAATCAAGTGTTAACAAAAAGTTCTACTTTTGCCTCCGTATGCTAAGGCGCTTGTGTAATAATCAAGCGCTAACCGCAACTATTTTTTCATTTCTCTAAAGTATTGACCCTATGTCAATGAGAAAATTAACACTTTCCATTCTATTCGTCAGCTGCTTCCTCGGCGCGCAGGCGCAGGACGCGTCCGCACCAGCCTATCGTTCGTTTACGCCGAAAGATAAAACCGAACTGGGTCTCGATCTCGGTACCGCTTTTGTTTCCGGCGATCTAGATGCCAAACTCGGCTTCGGCGCAGGTTTGCACCTGAGAAAAGCCCTCGACCACGCCTTCTCCGTCCGCTTGGGCGCTATGTATGCTACGGCAAAAAATGAAGGCGATGGAGAAACCTCCGAAACCTCCTCCTTCTCGGGCGGCGCGCAATTCGTCGTTACACTGAACAACCTTCGTTACGACAAACCCAGCCGCAAACTGCTCGTCAACGCTTTCGCAGGCGTAGGTGCGCAAAATGTCACCGGAAACCTGAACGGCGGCGACGATGAACTGTCCGATATGCTTGGCTATTTCGACTTCGGCGCAGGACTCGCCTACCGCATCAATCCGAAAATTAATATCGGACTGGAGTACACGGTCATGTCTCCTATGGGCGGCAGCGGCGACATGCTCGAAGGCAAAGAGGTCGGTATCCTCCGCGATTACATCCACTATCCGCACCTGAGCCTGAACTATAACCTCGGCAAGGCAGAGCGCAGCGAACCGCTGTACTGGGTAAATCCGATGGATCAGGTAGGCAAGGCCATCTCCGACCTGGAAGCGCGCCCCATCTATGACCCGACGGACACCGACAATGACGGCATCATTGACGCCATTGACGACGAAGACAACAGCCCGGCAGGCGCTAAAGTCGATACCCGCGGTAAAACGCTGGACAGCGACGGCGACAAAGTACCGGATTTCAAAGACAAAGAACCGCACTCGCCTCCGGGTTACTCGGTGGACGCAAACGGTGTTGCTCAAGTACCGAAGCCCAACTGGGTAACCGAGGCCGACGTAAATCGTATCGTGGACGCGAAACTGGCGAACTTCAAACTGCCCGCAAAAGGCGTTTCCGACTGGTTCCTCCCGATGGTGAACTTCGACCTGAACAACTACACGGTCAAACGCGCCGAATATGAAAAACTGTACCAGATCGCTCAAGTAGTTAAAAATAACCCGGATATGCGCTTCGTCGTAACGGGCAACGCAGACCGCAGCGGCGGCGAAGCGTACAACTCGATGCTGTCGTACAATCGCGCAAAAGCGGCGGTCGAATTCCTCGTGAGCCAACACGGCGTATCCCGCGACCGCCTGCTGCTGAACTACGCCGGCGAAGGTAAAGCCATCATTGACACCAACACGGCAAACTACACCAACCGTCGCGTGGAATTCCGCGCCGCAAAAGACGGCGACAAAGAAATGGCGCGCCCGGAAGGTAAAGATGCCGGCACCGGCCGCTTCGAAGGCAATAAATCCGGCTATTAATTCAAACGAATTTTTCCGGTTGAAAACAAGCGCCTCTCCGATTTCGGGGAGGCGCTTGTCGTTTAGTTGCCTGTAACTACTTAGCCGGTTGTGTCTCAGACACAACCGGCTAAGTAGTTACAAATGCCTGCCCCATCCGATATACTAAAACCGCCGCCATCCGCGTTTTTTCTTAATAAACCGTTTCTAATTTTTCACCCGCCATACCCGCCGGCATCTACTCGTCGCCCCCGCTATGCGCCGTCTAAAAAAATCCCTGCTTTTCCTATCGTTCTTTGCTTTGGCGTTTACGTTGCCCCAAACGCCCGAGGGCATCGGACAAACCGCGCCGGACAGCACCGCCGCCGCGGAATCTTTCCAGTCCGGCGAGGAAATCACCTATAAAATATACTACAACTGGAACTTCGTCTGGCTGCCCGCCGGCGAAGTCCGCTTCAAAGTGTTAGACGAAGGCGAAACCTATCATTTCCAGGCGACGGGCAAGACCTACGCCTCTTATGAGTGGTTTTTTAAAGCGCGGGACACGTACGACTCCTGGGTGGACAAAAAAACGCTGCTGCCGGTCTATTCCGAACGGGAAATAAATGAAGGCAGCTACTCCATTTTTGAAAAAATAAAATACAACCAAGACGGTAAAAGAACGACCGTGTGGCGCGCCGACCACCGCGGTGCGGAGGAAACAAAAACCGAGCACGTCCTGAAAAATCCCGTGCACGATATTTTGTCCAGTCTGTATTATTTGCGCAGCCTAGATTTGGCCTCCAAAGGGCAGGGCGCTGCGCAACCTTTCACCGTCTTTATGGATAAAGAAGAGTACCCGCTCAAAATGCGCTTTTTGGGTAAAGAAAGCCGTAAAAAAGTGCATGGAATGGGCCACTACCGAGCGCAAAAATTCCAGCCGGATATCATCGCCGGCAATGTCTTCAGCGAAGAAGCCAAAATGACCGTTTGGGTGTCCGATGACCAAAACCGCATCCCCGTCCTGATCGAATCCCCCGTGTCGGTCGGCTCTGTACAAGTCGTGCTGAAAAACTATAAAGGCCTGAAATTCGATTTTACAGCGGCGCAAAAGGAATAGTAGTTACATTGTCAAATTGTAACTACTTAGCCGGCTCGCCGTCTGGCAAAAAATGGGTCCTTTTTTGTCTCAGACGCGACCGGCTAAGTAGTTACGTCAAATTTATAGACATTCTCCCGTTTTGGCCGTATTTTTGCCGGACAACCTGCCCGGAAAGCGATCAACCGGGTATCGGCTAAGACATCCTATATGGCCAAACGCAAAGGCGGACAATTGTTTTTTAACTTCGACGACGAGCGCGTTCCGAAACTTCTCGGGATGTTCTTCCTCTTTTTGTCGTTTTACCTACTGGTCGCCTTCACCTCGTATTTTTTTACCTGGGAAAACGACCACGATATCGTATTCCATTTTTCCTGGGAAATGTTTTTCGACAATATCCAGGTGGACAATTGGCTGGGGCGGCTCGGCGCCATCCTGGCCGACAGTATTATCTACTGGGGCTTCGGGGTATCGTCGTTCGGCTTTATCTACCTGTTGTATAAATACGGCCTGGCGCTCATCCGCCGCATCCCGCTGATTCAGATGGCGCCGGTGTTGCAACGCGTCGCTATCTGGATGGTGATCGTGTCGGTAGTATCGGCTTTTTTTCTGCAGACGATCGAGTTTCCAGTCGGCGGCGTGTTCGGCCGCGCAGTCGCCCTATGGCTGCAAAATTTACTGGGTATTGTCGGCACGCTGGCGCTGCTGCTTTTTTTGCTGCTCGCAACGTTTGTATATAGTAACAACCCCAATTTAGACGATTTTACCTGGTATAAGCTGCTGTACGAAACCCGGCAAGCCTGGCGCGATCTGCTCAACGGCAATTATGGCAAACGCCGCCCGGTTGCTGCGCCGGCGCGAAACAGAACTCGGTCGGTACCCGCCGAGGAGGCCGAAATCGAACTGCCCGAACTGGAATTACCCGTCCAGACGGCTGAAGCCGAAACCGCGCCCGGTAGTCAGTTGTCCTTCGACCTCACCAAGCGCAGTGCGCTCTTCGAAGACGGCGACCCCGGGGATAAAAAAAGCCCGGGCGGCGCTGCCGAACTGGAAATCAATATGCCCGTCCAACCGGAACCGCCGGTCATGCCAGACGAAGCCCCGGTCTATAAACCACCCGTCGAACTGGTACAGGAAGACAACCCCCAACTCAGCGAACCCTACGACCCTACCCTCGAACTCTCGCACTACGAGTACCCGCACCTCCAACTGCTCAACGAATACGACCAGCAAACTCTGGAGGTGGACCGCGAAGAACTCGAAGCCAATAAAAACCAAATTATTCAAACGCTCCTCTATTTTAAAATCGAAATTGAGAAAATACGCGCTACCATCGGCCCGACGGTTACGCTCTATGAAATTATTCCGGCACGTGGTATCCGGATTTCCAAAATTAAAAACCTGGAAGACGATATCGCCCTGAATCTCTCAGCGCTCGGTATCCGGATTATCGCGCCCATCCCCGGAAAAGGCACCATCGGCATTGAAGTGCCCAATAAAAACCGCCAGATCGTGGGTATGCGCGAAGTGCTGATGAGCGATAAATTCCGCCGCGCTAAGATGGAGCTGCCGATTGCCCTCGGCAAAACGATCTCCAACGAGGTGTTCGTCGCCGACCTCACTAAAATGCCGCACCTCCTCGTCGCCGGCGCTACCGGACAAGGAAAATCCGTGGGGATCAACGTGGTACTCATGTCCCTGCTGTACAAAAAACACCCCTCGCAGGTGAAATTCGTGCTCATAGACCCCAAAAAGGTAGAACTCTTCCCCTACGCCCGGCTGGAAAATCACTTCCTGACGTTCCTGCCCGATCAGTTGGAGCCGATCGTGACGGATACGACCAAAGTGGTGCATACGCTCAATAGCCTGATCATTGAAATGGAAACCCGCTACGACCTGCTTAAAAAGGCAGAAACGCGGAATATTGCAGAGTACAACGACAAGTTCGTCGCGCGCAGGCTCAATCCCAATAAAGGGCATCGCTTCCTGCCGTATATCGTCCTGATCATTGACGAGTTCGCCGACCTGATCATGACGGCCGGTAAAGAGGTGGAACTGCCGATCGGCCGCTTGGCGCAACTCGCCCGCGCCGTGGGCATCCACCTCATCATCGCCACCCAGCGCCCGTCCGTCAATATTATCACCGGCGTCATTAAAGCAAACTTTCCGGCTCGGATCGCCTTTAAAGTCGCTTCGAAAGTGGACTCCCGTACCATCCTCGACGCCGGCGGCTCCGAACAACTGACCGGCCGCGGCGATATGCTGCTCAGCGTAGGCGGCGATATCATCCGCCTCCAGTCCGCTTTTGTGGATACCCCCGAAGTAGAACGGGTCATTGATTTCATCGCCAACCAACAGGGATTCGCAGAACCTTTCTTCCTGCCGGAATTCCATCCAGACGGCGACGGCGGTAAAACGAAGGAGGTTAGCATCAAGGAACTCGATGATATGATTGACGATGCCGCCCGACTGGTCGTGGAAAACCAGCACGGCTCCACCAGTATGATCCAACGCCGCCTCAAACTCGGCTATAACCGCGCCGGCCGCATCATGGATCAACTTGAATCGCTCGGAATCGTCGGTCCGGCCGAAGGCTCCAAGCCCCGGGAAGTGCTGTACTATGATGTGGTCGAGCTGGAGCGATTCCTCGCGGAATTGCGGGCGCGGCGATAAAAGACGCTCAAAAAACGGTGTCCACGAGTAATTGATCCCGCGCAAGAACAAAAAATAATTTTTTTCTCATTTTTAAAACATGATTTTTTAAACAAAAAATCATGTTTTTTTATAATAAAAAATTGAATATCAGTTTTTTATTATAAAAAAATAAAAATAAGGTTTTAAACAAATCCCTTTTTTTGTACTTTCCCCATGCGCCAGGTTGCCGCACTTTTGTATTGTCAAACGGAGGAAGGAAGGAAAACGGCAGCGATGGGAAGGCGATTTGACAAACAGATTTGGAGACTTTTCATGAGATTATATACGGGAAACGGCCGCGCAGCAAACGAGCTGCGCGGCTTTTCTTTTTTGTAACTACTTAACAGGTTATTTATTCAGAATCCGCACGCCGGTTGCCTCGAACGCCAATTCGCGTTTCGGCTCCTTGATTGCCTCGATTTCCGCTTTTGATTTACCGGCGTCTTCTGCGTAGTGGCGCAGATCCTCTACCGAGGTGGTTTCCATGTAGGCGATTCCTTCGATCAGGACTTCCTTGCCGCTCAGGTCTTTGGGCATGAAGAAGGCGTAATCCTTGAAGGTCACGCGCATGTCCGGATTGGCGCCTTTATCGGACACCAGTGTCATCCAGCAACCTTTGGCTTGGCAAACTTCGCCGACTTTGGCGGTGACCTTCGCCTGGATCGAATCCTGACCGGCCATTTTGGCCGCCAGTTCGTCGTAGCGGATGGCACCGTCGGCATTGGCGGGCGCGACGCCGAAAGTCTGCCCGGATTCTTTGGATTGTTCGGTCTTGTCGGCCGCGGGTTGTTGGTTGCAGGCTGCGGCCGTTAGCAGGACGGCGAGCAGGATCAATACATTTTTTGACATCATGTTGTAAAGTTTTAGAAGCCGGCGAGCCGGTTTCCTGGTTACAAAAATTTTGAATAATTTTGCCGGTGCGAAGATAACGACCTGCGCACTTTTTTTCGCCGGGCGAATTACTGGATTTTCAAAAGCCTGTTTTCGGATACCGGGGAGGAATTACTGTGCAAGGCCGTACAATAAAAACCCCGGATCGCTGTTTTCAAAAGGCAACAATCGGGCTTCTTCGCCAACCCGTTACCTTTCACTTAATCCGCCAGGCATTGCACCCTTCAGTACTTTTTTACTTCAATCTTCAACTATTCCGTCTGATGAAGGGTCTGATGTTCTATCTGGTTGCGCCGATTTTTGGGGTCTTCTTTGCTTGTTCCAACCTGGGCGCGCAGTGCGTGGAAGGAAATTGCAGCAATGGCACGGGCGTCTATGTTTTTCCGAACGGGGATCGCTATACGGGAACCTGGGTTTCCGGCCGTCCGCATGGGAAAGGGGTGTATTTATTTGCTTCCAGGGAGCGGTATGAAGGAGAATTTCGCTCCGGAAAATTCGAGGGGAACGGCGCCATGTACTATCCCGACGGCGCCTACTACACCGGCGGATGGAAAAATAATCTGAAAAACGGGTACGGTCGCCTGGTGACGCCCGGCGGCAGCATCACGCAGGGCAACTGGACGGACGGACGGCCGCCCGGCCGGGAAATGCCGTCGCCCGTAGCGACAACACCCGCGCCCGCGCCGGCAGACGAGCGGAATGACCTTGCCGGGATGCGCAACTGCACCGCCGTGTACTGCCGCAACGGACAGGGGTACTACGACTATCCGGACGGGTCGCGCTGGATTGGAGAGTTTAAAGACGGACTTCCGTTCGGGCAGGGCGTTTGCTATTACGTCGGCGGCGATCGCTACGAAGGGATGTGGCAATTGAACGCGCCTTATGGAGAGGGTGTGATGTACCAAAACGGCCGTGCTTTCGGCGGCGTCTGGGTCAACGGCCGACTGATCAAAGAACTCGATTCTGAAGAGGCCGTGCCGAGCACGACCATCGGCATAGACCAAAGCCGCGATGTGCGCATCTGGGCGGTCATCGTGGGCGTTGGCCGCTACGCCGCCATGCCTTCGCTTAAATTCACCGACGACGACGCCTACCGCGTGTATTCTTTCCTCAAGAGCCCGGAAGGCGGCGCCCTGCCCGATGAACAAATCGCCCTGCTGATAGATGAGTCGGCCACCCGTGCCAATATCCTGAATGCGATGCGCCGGCAGTTTTTGCGTGCGGACGCTAACGACGTCGTCCTGCTGTATTTCAGTGGGCACGGCCTCGACGGATGTTTTCTGCCGGTGGACTTTGACGGCTACCGCAATAAATTGCGCCATGAGGAAATTAAAAAAATTTTTCTGGAAAGCGCAGCCAAACACAAGCTCTGTATCGCCGACGCCTGCCACAGCGGCTCGCTGCAGTATGGTCTCACGGCTCGCGGCCCTGCGCCTGTATCGGTTAATCGCTACTACCAAGCCCTCGAGGATTCCGATGGCGGCATTGCGCTGCTGATGTCCTCAAAGGCGGAAGAACTCTCCTTGGAAGACCACGGCCTGCGCCAGGGTGTTTTTACTTTTTACCTGCTCAAAGGACTAAAAGGCGAGGCGGATACCAACGGAGATCAAATCGTGTCCATTCGCGAAATATACAAGTACGTCACGCCGAAAGTCCGGGAATACACCGCCGGCGCGCAAACGCCGACGCTCAGCGGCCTGTACGATGATATGATGCCCGTGGCGCTGCGCCGGCGCTAAGAAACCGTCTAAAAATCGTTGGTTGGCAGAGGTTTTCAGACGGTTTCTAAGATCTTGTTGCGAAAAAACGCTTCCCGGTCAACCGTGTGTTCCTTTTTTGCGTTTAAGCCGTATCGCTGCTTCCGATCTGGCTTCGTGGAACGACGCGTACCCGTAATGATCTTAAATTCGCTGCGTTTTTGAAACGTTATGCAACATCTGCCGGCATATCGAACTAAGTTGTACCGCAACTTTAAGGCCTTGGAAGCAAACGACTTCCATGGCATTGTGCGATATTATGAACGCAATGAAGACGGCATCCGCTCGCTGGATATCGATGAATATTTCGACTGCACCTTGGCCTACGCCGAGGCGCTGTTCGAAACCGGTGTGCACCGGAAACACGCCCTCGTGTGCGAGCAGTTGCTGGAGCTGCTCATCAATCAGGATTTTGAGGGTTGGCAGGCGGAAGAACTTTTTCGGGATGTGTTGTTCAAAAAGGCGGCCTCGCATTTTCGCCTGGGCGAATTTAGGCAGGCGGAACACGTACTGCGCGAGCTCGTCAAGATTCATCCTTGGGATTCGATGCCGCAGCGTTTTTTGCAAACTTGTCTGCTGAAACAAAAGCCCGCCTGGTTATCGCATACGCGGGTGGCGTCGGTGGTATTATCGCTGCTTGCTGCCGCAACTATTATGGCGGAATTGTTCGTGGTTCGGCCATTTTTCACCGAGTACTACCAGACTGCGTTGTATGCGCACAACGGCTTGTTGGCGAGCGGGGTCTTGATTTTGGCAGTCGGCGAATTCCGGCATTACTGGCTGTCGCGGCAGGGCGTTCGGCGGCTGGCCGCTAGTATGAAGCGCCGGAAGCAACAAAAACCGGCCGGGTAGTTCCGGATTTAAGGCCATGTTTTCCCGCACCGTCTATCTCCTTGCGTTCATCAGCTTGTTCACGGACATGGCGAGCGAGATGCTATACCCGGTCATGCCGGTCTATCTGAAGCATATCGGGTTTTCTATTGTCCTGATTGGTTTGTTGGAAGGTGTTGCAGAGGCCGTTGCGGGTTTGAGTAAAGGGTATTTCGGCAAAATGTCTGACCGCATGGGTCGCCGTGCGCCGTTTATTCAATGGGGGTACGGACTTAGCGCGGTGTCGAAGCCGATGCTGGCTTTTTGGGCATATCCGTTGTGGGTTTTCCTGGCCCGCACCACCGACAGGCTGGGTAAAGGCTTGCGCACCGGTGCGCGCGACGCCCTGTTGTCCGAGGCGGCTGCGCCCGATACCCTGGGTCGCGTATTTGGTTTTCATCGCGCCATGGATACCCTGGGCGCCGTTTTTGGGCCGCTGTGCGCGCTGACGTATTTGTATTATTTCCCGGAGGATTATATCCGCTTGTTTTACCTGGCTTTTATTCCCGGGCTGCTGGCGTTGGGCGCCACGCTCTTCCTGCGCGACCAATCGGGGCGTCGGCAGGAAAAAAGCGCGGGTGCATCCTTTTTTGCTTTTACCGGCTATTGGAAAAAAGCCGATCCTGCATACCGCCGGCTCGTTGGCGGTTTGTTGGCATTTGCCCTGATCAACAGTTCGGATGTATTTTTACTGCTTCGGGCGCGGGAATCGGGTTTGGACGATGCGACGGTCATCGGCATCTATATACTATACAACCTGACGTATGCCCTTGCGGCGTATCCCATGGGGGTATTCGCCGATCGGCTCGGGCTTAAAAAAGTATTTATCTTCGGCCTGCTGTTGTTCGCGGCGGTCTATGCCGGTTGCTCCCTGGCGCATGGATTACCGGCTTTTTTGGGGATTTTTGTCCTGTATGGTTTGTATGCCGCGGCGACGGAGGGTATTTCCAAGGCCTGGATCAGCAAAATTTCCGAGCGCGAAGACCGGGCGACGGCGATCGGTTTTTATACGGGATTTCAGAGCCTTGCGGCGCTGTTGGCCAGCACGCTGATGGGCGCCGTCTGGCATTTTTGGGGTCCGGCGCCGGCATTCAGCATAGCGGCGGCCGGCGCGCTGGGCGTGGCGGCTTATCTGGCGCGCGTAATCAAAAATTGAGCGAAATTTTGGAAAAATAGTAGCAAACCACTGCAATTGCCGCGGAATAATCCCACGGCATGATGTATTTTATCTAATCTGGCAGTATTTTTGTATTATTGCACTCCGACCGAGGCATTTCATCGTTTATCCCAGGCTACTTGCTCATGGTACCACGCCATTTTGTTCATCAAACACGCTCGACTCCGATTTTGGTATTTACCGTTCTCCTCACCCTGGCGTTCTGTCCGGGTCGGGTCGGCGCGCAATCTATGGAGGCGGTTATTACGCATACGGCCATTGCCTGCCAAGGCGGTTTGAGCACTG
Source organism: Saprospiraceae bacterium (assembly GCA_032115775.1). Classification (GTDB taxonomy): domain Bacteria; phylum Bacteroidota; class Bacteroidia; order Chitinophagales; family Saprospiraceae; genus M3007. The sequence continues at coordinate 56,837 of JAUMBL010000023.1, forward strand.
CCACGGTATCCGTTACCGGGAATGCGCAACCGCCGTTTAGTTACCTTTGGAGCAACGGCCTGACGGCGCAAAACGCCGCGCTGCCGGCGGGTTTTTACAGCGTTACGGTATTCGACAGCCAGGGGCAATCCGCCTCGGACACGGTTTTGATTCCCGAACCCGCAGCACTGGGCGTTGCCCTCGTAACCGAACAGCAAATTTGCGCGATCGCGCCCGACGGCTCGGCTACCGCCGTGCCGTTCGGCGGCACGCCACCTTACGCCTACGCTTGGAGTAACAACGGGAATTCGGCACAGATTACCGGCCTGGCTGCCGGGAATTACACGGTAACGGTCACTGATGCCAATGGTTGTACGGCAACCGGATCCGGAACGGTCGAATACTGGGACGAAGGGCTTTGGCTCATGCTGACCCCCTCAGACGTGCCCTGCCACGGGGATTCCACCGGATCCATCAAGGTGTCGCCCATGTCGGGCACGCCCCCTTACACCTATATATGGAGTAGCGGCGATACCACGATTACAACGTCTAATCTACCCGCCGGTACCTATTCCGTGACGGTCACGGACGTAAACGGCTGCCAGAACAGCCTGACCGGCGAAATTTTTCAGCCGACCCCGCTGGTGCTTGCGCTGACCGCCGCCGGTGATTTCAGCTGTGCCGGCATTGCCTGTGCACAAGCCGCCTATAGCGGCGGCACGCCGCCCTACACGCTGGTTTGGAGTACCGGCGCAGCATCGGATACGATTTGCGGCCTTGTTACCGGCGTCTATACCGCAACCCTGACGGATGCGAATTTTTGTACGCATATTGACAGCCTGTCAATCCAAAAAGCCGATACCATCGCCATCGAAATCCAGGTAACCGGCTGTGCAGGTTGCGCCCTCCCCGGAAGCGCCACGGCGACGGTCGGCGCCGGCCCGGGCGCTTATAGTTATCTCTGGGACAATGGCGAAACATCGGCCGAGGCCGATAGCCTGACAGCGGGAACGCATACCGTCACGGTGACGGATCTGGTTTCCGGCTGCACAGACACGGCATCCGTGTTTATTCCCGCCTGCGCGCCGGTGGATGCACAAGTTCAGATTAATTCTCCGGCCACTTGCCTGGCCGGCGGCCAGGCCTCCATTACCATAAGCGGCGGCCTGCCGCCTTACAGCATCCAGTGGGATAATGGCGACACGACCGCCGTGGCCGGCAACTTGTCGCCCGGCGGGCATACCGTCACGGTGACCGACGCGGCCGGCTGCGCGGTGATCACCCTTTTTGTCATGGATCAAACGCCCCGTCCGGAACTCAGCGTTGTCGTGCTCACACACGCCGCCTGTAATCTCGGCGGCAGCGCGCAGGCTTTCCCAAGTGGCGGATTGCCGCCGTACAGTCTTCTTTGGGACAACGGCGATACGACCGCCGTGTCCGACAGCCTGGCGCCGGGTATCCGCTGTGTCACGCTTACCGACGCCAACGGCTGCGCGGATACCGCCTGCGTGGTCATCAACCCGCCGCCCAACGCCCCAGTCGTAGTCATCACCAACATCACGCCAGGCAGCTGCCTGGCTACCGCCGTGCTGCAAGCCGGCGTGACCAGCGGCGGTACGCCGCCCTATACCTACCTGTGGAGCAACGGCGATACGACCGCCGTAGCCGACAGCCTGGCGCCGGGCATTTACTGCGTGACGGTCATGGACAGCCAGGGTTGCATGAATACGGCCTGCGATACCGTGCTCGCGCCTACCCTGCCGAACCCCGTGGCAACCCTCACGATGCCGGCCGGCTGCCTGACCGGCGCCACGGCAACCGTGACCGTCACAGGTGGTGTTCCGCCTTATACTTACCTTTGGATGCCCGGCAACTACACCACGGCCGGCGTCTCCAACCTGCCGCCCGCTACCTATACGATCATGGTAACCGATGCGAACGGATGCACTGGAACCACGACCCTGACCGTATCCGCGCCCAACGCGCCGGTGCTCGCCGTGGTGTCCACAACCAAACAAAATTGCAGTATGTTCGGAACGGCCGTCGTGTCCGCCTCGGGCGGTACGGCGCCTTATCTCTTCGAATGGGAAAACGGGGAAATCGGTCCGGTGGCCGACAGTCTCCCCGCCGGCAGTAATATTGTGATCGTAACCGACGCCGCCGGGTGCAGGGATACGGCGATTGTGTCCATATTCTTTACGCCCAACGGCATTAATGTCGGCGACTGGATTTGGTACGACGACAACCAAAACGGATTCCAGGATCCGCAGGAAACCGAGGGCGTGAATAATATTATCGTCCGTCTCACACAGGCCGGTCCGGACGGTATATTCGGCACTTCGGACGATGTGATCCTGCAACGCGATACGACCGGCCCGGACGGGATGTACAATTTTGACTGCGTGCTGCCGGGCAATTACGTGCTGGTTTTTTCAGGCCTTCCCTTCGGATTCCAATGGGCGGTAAAAAATCAATTTAATGATGATTGCCTAGACAGCGATCTCAACGCCAACGGCCGAACCGATATCATCGTCATTCCCAATGCGCAAAGCGACAACCTCTGTATCGACGCCGGCGTCCACCTACTGTGCCAAAACGTAGTGAACGCCGGCCTGATCTGCTGTAATCAAACCATTTGCGCCGGGAATATGCCCGCGCTCATTGCCCAAGTGACGCCCCCCGGCGGCGGTCAGGGATCCGTCGAATTTGCCTGGCGCCAACTCGACCTGTCCAACCCGGCACAGCCTGTCTGGGTGGATATTCCCGGTGCTTCCGGCGCTAATTATCAACCGCCTGCCCTGACCGAAACGGCTTATTTTTTGCGCCGCGCGCGCAGAGCCGGCTGTCTTCAGTTTTTGGAATCTAATATTGTCACCATTACGGTGCTTCCCGCCGGTTCGCCCGGTTGCGGATCCTTCCTGACCGATTTTACCGTGCAGGCCATGGAGGACGCCAACGTGCAGGCGGTTTGGCGAACTTTGCCGGAACCCGTTCAATTTACCTACACCTTGGAGCATGCGCCGGATTCAGTTCACTGGACGCCTGTGCAAACCCTCCTCGGCAAATACAACCCGTTCGACGAAAATAACTACGCGGCGATCCATCAAACGCCTTTGCTGGGCATGAATTACTATCGAATAAAGCGGGTGGATCCCTTCGGATTGGCGGCTTATTCCGAAATTCGAGCCTTGGAAATGCGCATGGCCTATCCAGACGCGATTCGGATTTATCCGAATCCGGTCTCGGATCTGTTGCAGATCGAAAACATGGCGGCCCTCGACAGCGAGGCGCAGGTGGAGCTGATCGCGCCGAGCGGGGCGGTGCTCCGCGTGCAATCTATTCCAAAAACTGCGCGCACCATGCTGGAAATTCCGGTGGGGGATTTGGCTTCCGGGCTTTATTTCGTCCGGATTACGTTTGGAAACGGTGCGCGGCGGACTGTAAAGATTTCTAAATTTTAAGTAGTTACGTCAAACCTGTCTGTATGCCTTATAAACTCGCCGTCTTTTTCCGAGCCGCATGCCTGCTGCCCTTATTTTTAGAGGCCTGCCAGTCGCCGGAAACCGCACAGTCGCCCCGGTTCCGACTGATCCAAACCGACACCTTTCGGTTCAATAATTTTGTGGACTGCAATATGGCGGAGGCTTGGGTGGACGATACCTTTCGCATTTTTCCCGGAAAATACGGCGAGGATCCGGTCTGGGGATATGCCCGCGATTTGAAATTTTCCAGCGGCCTGCATGCCGACGAGGCGTTCAGCAATCCGGCCTCCGCGTACATTGCGCCGGCTTTGCCGCTCAACGCCCCGATCGGCCAGGCCGGCCTGCACGGCGCCGTATGGTTCGAAACCGTGTATCAGGACGCTCGTGACCCACGCGGCCGCACCCTGTACGCGGTTTATCACAACGAAAATTACCCGGAAACGCTGCCCTACGATTCCGTTTCCGGAACGGGCTACCTGGATCAAAACTGGCCCTTGGGCCTCACTGAACGTATTACGCCCGCTGCCGTGTGCCGGATCGGCATTATGAAATCAACCGATGGCGGTTGGAGCTGGGAAAATAAAGGCCTGTTTCTCGAAGATAAACAGCCGCGCATGATCCTGAAACCGCACAACACCTCCAAAACCTTTGCCGGCGGCGTGGGCGACCCCTCAGCCGTGGCCGTGGGTGACTACCTTTACCTCTTCTACGGTGAATACGGCTATCCCGGGGTGTACGCCCCAACCACTTATAACCCCGATACGGAGCGGAGCGGACAATGTATCAGCGTCGCCAGAATCCGGCTGGCCGACTTAGACCAACCGCAGGGCAAAGCCAGGCGTTGGGACGGCAAGGGTTTCAATGCCCCCTGGGACGGCGTCGGAAAACCCATCACCGCCCTGCAAATCCCTGGAAACGAAGGCGGCGGCCCGGCTTCCGCGCCCACCGGCGGCTTTCACTGGGGCCCTTCCGTGAGCTGGAATACCTACCTGAATTGCTGGGTGATGCTGATGGGAAAAGTGGAAGGTCAATCGTGGGTCGGCGATGAACTCTATATTTCCTTCAACCCGCAGAAGGATCTCGGGGAAGGCGCCCATTCGCAAGATTGGAGCAAACCGCAGCTGCTCGTCGCCAAACCCGGCCATGTAATGTGGTACCCCTCGCTCCAGCCAATGAATACCCCGGAGGATATCGCCGACAAACGCACCAGCCTGCGGCTGGGAAAACGCGCCCGGCTGTTTTTTAAGTACTCCGATCTGAGTAAATACTGCTCGGAGTATATTGTGGAGTTTGAGCGCTGATCTTTTTCGGCGCGCTGCCGGCTGGAAAAACATTCCAGACGGTTTCTCATACATTCTCCCTAACTTTGCGCCGCTTCGCACAAAACAAATGCCATGTAAGCGGCGTTTAATTCGCCATTTTAAATACTTAACCTTTCAATCCATTCCATGTCGCAGTTTAAATCGGATGTTGAGGCCGTTGACGCGCTCTCGAAAGCTTATAAAGACCTTTCCGCCGAGATCGGCAAAATCATCGTAGGCCAGGAGGACGTTGTACGGGCGGTCATTATTTCGCTGTTCTCCAATGGCCACTCGCTGCTGGTCGGGGTGCCCGGACTGGCTAAAACCCTGCTCGTGAGCACCATCGCCAAAGTGCTGGATCTGGATTTCAAGCGGATTCAGTTTACGCCCGACCTGATGCCCTCCGATATTATCGGAGCAGAGATACTGGGCGAAGACCGCCATTTCCGCTTCAATCGCGGCCCGATTTTCGCCAATATCGTGCTGGCCGACGAGATCAACCGCACGCCGCCCAAAACGCAGGCCGCGCTGCTGGAAGCGATGCAGGAACGTGCCGTGACCGTCAGCGGCGCCCGCCACGAACTACAGGCGCCTTTTTTCGTACTCGCAACACAAAACCCGATCGAACAGGAGGGTACCTACCCGCTGCCGGAAGCGCAGCTCGACCGCTTTATGTTCAATATTCCACTAAACTACCCGAGCTACGAACAAGAGGTAGCCGTGGTAAAAAATACGACTTCGGCCCATCAGGTGGAATTGCGCCATATTCTTACCGCCACGGATATCCTGGCGTTCCACCAGGTGATCCGCAAAATCCCGGTGGCAGACAATGTGCTGGAGTACGCAGTGAAACTGGTGTCCAAAACCCGCCCTAACACTCCGGGTGCTATCAAAGAAACCAACGATTACCTCGCCTGGGGTGCAGGCCCGCGTGCCAGCCAGTACCTGGTGCTCGGCGCGAAATGCCACGCCGCCATCCGCGGGAAATACTCGCCGGATATCGAAGACGTGCAGGCCGTGGCCAACCTCGTGCTGCGCCACCGGATCATCCGCAATTTCCGGGCGGAAGCCGACGGCATTACGGAAGAAAATATCATCGAAGCGCTGCTCTAATCCGCGCGCCAAATCGTCAACACCAAGATAATGTCTATTACCACGCTTATTCGCAGCCGCCGCTCTATTTTTCCCAAGAGCTACCTGCCCGGTGCGCCGGTCAGCCGCGAAGAAATCGAATTGCTGCTTGAAAACGCGAACTGGGCGCCTACGCACCGGCTCACGGAACCTTGGCGTTTCCAGGTGTTTCTGTCGGAAGCAAGCCGGAATGCCCTGGGCGATTACCTGTCGGAATACTACAAAAAAATAACGCCCGCCGAGCAGTTTTCGGAGGAAAAATACCTGAAAAATGGCGAAAACCCGCGCCGCGCCGGCGCCGTGATCGCTATTTGTATGCAACGCGACCCCGAAACCCGGGTGCCGGAATTTGAGGAAATCGCCGCCGTAGCCATGGCGGTGCAGAATATGTGGCTGAGCTGTACCGAACTCGGCCTGGGATGCTTCTGGAGCTCGCCTAAGGCCGCCCTCGAAGCCGACGATTTTCTGAAACTGCAGCCCGGCGAACGCTGCCTGGGTCTGTTTTATATCGGCCGCCACGAAATGCCGGAAATACCGGGAAAACGCGGCGCTATCGCCGAAAAAACAATCTGGAAATAAACGCGTCATGATGAGTTTAGAAACAAAAATAAACCAAGACCTCGTCGTCGCCATGAAAGCCAAAGACGAGATCGCACTCCGCAGTATCCGCGCCATTAAAAGCGCTATCCTACTCGCTAAAACGGACGGCAGCGGACAGGCTATAGACGAAGCGCGCGAAGTGGCGATGGTGCAAAAACTGCTTAAATCTCGCCAGGATTCGCTCGAAATTTATGAAAAAAATGGCCGCGAAGACCTCGCGAAAATCGAGCGCGAGGAAATCGAAATCATCAAAAAATACCTGCCCCAAATGATGGAAGGCGCCGAACTCGAAGCCGCCATCCAGGCCGTTATCGCCCAGGTAGGCGCCAGCTCCGCCGCCGACTTCGGGAAGGTCATGGGCGCCGCCAGCAAACAACTGGCCGGAAAAGCCGAAGGCCGCGCCATCTCGGAAATGGTGAAAAAATTGCTCGCCTGATGATGGTACTCCGCGCCGATCGCCTCCTCAAAATCTACGGCAAACGCACCGTAGTCCGGGATGTGAATTTTAACGTACGACAGGGCGAAATCGTCGGCCTGCTCGGACCAAACGGCGCCGGCAAAACTACCTCTTTTTATATGGTCGTGGGTTTTATCCAGCCCACCGAAGGCCACGTGTATCTCAATGACGAGGAAATCACCGGTCTCCCCATGTACAAACGCGCTCAAAAAGGTATCGGCTACCTGCCCCAGGAACCGAGCGTGTTCCGCAAACTCAGCGTGGAAGATAATATCCTGGCCGTGCTCGAAATGACCACGCCTGATAAAATGGCGCAGAAAGACAAACTTGAGCAACTAATCGAGGAGTTCAATCTCCAAAAAGTGCGCAAAAGCGCCGGCGATACGCTCTCCGGAGGCGAACGCCGCCGTACGGAAATCGCCCGTGCACTCGCTTCCGACCCGAAATTTATTCTGCTCGACGAGCCTTTTGCCGGAATTGACCCCATCGCCGTGGAGGATATTCAGTATATCGTCGCCAAACTGAAAACCAAAAATATCGGCATCCTGATAACCGATCACAACGTGCAGGAAACCCTCTCCATCACCGACCGCGCCTACCTGCTCGTGGAAGGCAGCATCCTGCGCACCGGAACCGCCGAAGAACTCGCCGCCGATGAACTGGTGCGTAAGGTGTATCTGGGCAGAAATTTCGAACTCAAACGGAAAGTGCTGGATTTGTAGGAGCGCACGCGCCGCGCTTGCTAAAAATGTGCTACCTTTGCATTGTATCGGGCGCGCGCCGGAATTTTTATTCCCGTCCGCGCCTTCAAAAACCGATCTTTCTATGAAACCCATCACTTCCAGTGCCATTGATAAAGTCATTGATGAGCTTGATCAGATTTCCGATGAGCAATATGAGGAAATCATGGAGCAGTTTACCGCCAACCAGCCGGTGCTGATCGCCTATATTTTTAACGATGAAAATTTTCACCTCCTCAACGAGGATGAGAGAGGATATCTGGAATATCTCGCCCTGATTCTGTGGCGCAGTATCCACAACGCCTATGGCGCGCCGCAGCCGGTCAGCGAGGAGGCCATCGGCGAAGCCGAAGAAAAAAACTATGAAATCATGGAAAACAGCACCGGCAAGCACTTCAGCGACCGGCTAAACCCCTTCTTTGAAGGCTATCCGCAGGAAGACCTACTCGCCTTTGCAGAAGAAGCGGTCACCGAAGACGAAGACGAACCGGGGGGCATTATTGGCAAAGAGGCTCGTGAACCTATTTTTGTGGCACTCAAAACAATGATCGATGTGCTGACTGCCCCAAATACCCCGATGGGATAATCGGCAGTCAAAATTTCCCCTCATTTTCAATATCTTAAGCGTTTTTTATTAAATATTTTTTTCCGGATAGCTTGTGTGTTCCGGAAAGAAGCGCTACATTTGCGACCGCTTTCAGAAAAAATGATTCTTGGAAGGCAAAAATTTTGCTGATAATCAAGGGTTTAGTTGTTTTCTGTGTTTTAAAAGAAATAATTTAACGTTATAACAATCGTACAATGAATACGCTGAGTTACCGGACCAAATCGGTCAGCAGCCTGGAGATGCACGGGCAGCGCAAATGGTACGTCATCAACGCCGAGAACATGGTTGTCGGACGTTTGTGCGCCAAAATCGCGAGCATCCTGATGGGGAAAAACAAGCCATCCTTCACCCCGCACGACGATACGGGCGATTACGTAATCGTAATCAACGCCGATAAGATCCGTTTCACGGGCAAAAAATGGGCGCAGAAGGAGTACAAAAATTACTCGCTGCACCCTGGTGGCTTGAAGCTGACTACGGCCGAGGAGATGCTGGAAAAAGACGCCCGCCGTATTATCGAGCGCGGTGTAAAAGGCATGATTCCGAAAACGAAGTTGGGTCGTCAAATGCGCAAGAAACTCTTCGTGTACGCTGAAGCGGAACACCCGCACGCCGCCCAACAACCCCAATTGCTGGAGCTGAAATAAACACCATTTTTCAATCGCTTATCCATTTTTTGTTCAATATGGAAATGATTAATGCCATCGGGCGCCGTAAAACTGCCGTAGCCCGGGTCTATTTGATGAAGGGAGAAGGTAAAATTACCGTGAACGGTAAGGACTACCGCGAATATTTCCCGCAAATACACATCCAACATAATGTGGTTGATCCGTTCGGCGTCGTCGGTGCGGATAATATCTACGACCTCAAAATCAACGTGCGCGGCGGCGGCTATAAAGGCCAGGCCGAAGCTGCCCGTCTGGGTATCAGCCGCGCGCTGGTGAAACTCAACGAGGAGTTCAAAAAACCGCTGAAGGAGCGCAAATTCCTGACGCGCGACAGCCGCGCCGTGGAACGGAAGAAATATGGCCAACCCAAAGCGCGCAAACGCTTCCAATTCTCCAAACGCTAAACAATTCGAGCAACCGGGCAGCCGTCCGCGCGCCTGCCCTTTCGGTTCTATCCTTCGAATTCTTCAAATCTGACTTACATCATGCAGAAGCCTACTTATAAAGAATTGCTCGACGCCGGCTGTCACTTCGGCCACATGCGCAAAAAATGGAATCCCAAAATGACGCCCTATATCTTCATGGAGCATAAGGGAATCCATATCATTGACCTCAACCGCACCGCCGAATGCCTCGAACGCTCGGCACTCGCCATGAAAGCCATGGCTAAAAGCGGTAAAAAAGTACTCTTCGTCGCTACCAAAAAACAAGCGCGCGAAATCGTGCAAAAAGCCGCCGAAAGCGTCGGTATGCCGTTCGTAACCGACCGCTGGCTGGGCGGTATGATGACCAACTTTATGACGATCCGTAAGTCGGTCAAAAAAATGAATAATATCGAGCGCATGCTCACCGATACATCGCTGACCAGCATCACCAAGAAAGAACGCCTCACGCTGTCGCGCGAACACGCAAAACTGCAGAAGCAACTCGGCGGTATCGCAAACCTCAATCGCCTGCCCTCCGCCGTGTTTATCGTGGATATCCACCACGAACACCTCGCACTCGCAGAATCGCGTAAACTGAACATCAAAACGTTCGGTATGGTGGATACCAACTCCGACCCTACCCTGGTGGATTATGTCATCCCCAGCAACGACGACGCTTCTAAATCTATCACTTTTGTCGTGCAATACCTCGCCGCTGCTATTCGCGAAGGACTCGAGGAACGCAAAGCCATCAAAGGCAACGAGAAGGACGACGCGGAAGCGTAAACTTAACAAAGTAATAACTCGCCGAAACGCGCGGGCAATCCCGTCTTGCCCGATTTTTGACCGCGCAACCGGCAAGCCCAATCTTTTTGATCACTTTTACAGCCTATAAATATGAGCGAAATTAAAATCTCCGCAACCGATATTAATAAACTCCGTCAAATGACCGGCGCCGGTATGATGGATTGCAAAAAAGCCCTCGAAGAGGCCGGAGGCGATTACGATGCCGCCGTGGATGTCCTCCGTAAAAAAGGAATCGCTAAAGCCGCTAAACGCGAAGACCGCGAGGCGCGCGAAGGCGTAGTGATCGCACGCTCGACCGCCGACCAAAAAAACGGTATCATCGTGGCACTCAACTGCGAAACGGACTTCGTGGCGCGCAATGAAGGCTTTATCGGGCTCACGCAAAAATTTGCCGATATCGCCCTTGCGCAAATGCCGGCTTCTCTGGAAGATCTCCTGGCGCTTCCCTTCGAAGGCAATGTAACCATCGGCGAAAAAGTGGGCGAGCAAAACGGAATCGTGGGTGAAAAAATCGAACTCAGCCGCTATGAAAAAATCACCGGCGATCTGGTGGTCACCTATAACCACTCGAATAACAAACGCTCGGTAATCGTTGCCCTGAACCAAGCGGGCGATGCCGCAGCAGAAGCAGGCCGCGATGTGGCTATGCAAATCGCCGCCATGGGTCCGGTTTCTGTCAGCAAAGACGATGTAGATCCGAAAATTGTCGAAAAAGAAATCGAAATCGGCAAAGAACTCGCCCGTAATGAAGGCAAAGCGGAGGATATGCTCGAGAAAATTGCACTCGGCCGTCTCAATAAGTTCTTCCAGGAAAATACGCTGCTGAGCCAGAAATTCGTGAAAAATAACGACCAGACGGTACAGCAATACCTGCAAAGTATCAATAAAGACCTCACGGTCACGGGTTTCAAACACGTGGCGCTGTAAGATCGGCTATATCGAGACGAAAAATAGGAAGGCTGCTTTCTCCGGAAGGCAGCCTTTTTTGTAATAATGTATGAACGCACGGACTAAATAAGCCTTAAATGACAGAATTATCACAATTCATGGCATTAATCGTTTTTTATTCACCCTATCTTTGCAAGGATGAAATGTGCGTTCATAACCTTTTTGCTTTTGACTGTTATCGGTCAGGCTTCCGTCCGGACGGTGTGGGTATTGCATTATCATTATAATCGGGTGCTGTATATCAAGAACTGCGAAAATAAGTCCAGGCCTGAACTGCAGTGCAACGGCAAATGCTATCTCAAAAAGAAAATGGCTCTGAATACAGATAATAAAGCTGGCGAGCCGATTCTTCCGGAATCATTTTCTCAAATAAAGGATATCCAACTTTTTTTCCCCAACGCTCAGGCGTTTCTTTTACATATTGCGGACGATCACGACGAAAGGATCGCATTTCCTCCTTATTTGACATGCCTGACATGCCTGCCTAAAGCTAACCGCTTTAAACCACCGGCAGGGTACGTCGTCTTTTCTGCCTGACGACTATACAAATTCGTAACTACTTAGCTAGTGCCGCGTCCGGTGAATAGCCCATGAAATGGGTCGCCGTATGCATGCGCTATTTGCCGGACGCGGCACTGGCTCGCTTGGCTCCAAAAGTCCCGTTTTTATCTCAGACGCGACCGGCTAAGTAGTTACCCACTTTCAATTTATTTCGGATTCATGGGAACAATGTTCTTCGCATTGGCTTTGCTGGCATGCTTGCCGGCAAGCCTGGCTTGCGATGTGTGCGGTTGTTCCATCACCGGCCAGTATATCGGCATGCTTCCGCAGTTTCACGGCAATTTTGCCGGGTTGCGTTGGTCGGAACAGTGGTCCGTATCCGGGCATACCCGCGCGGCTTTGGCTGCCGGCGCGGATATTTCCAAGGAGCACGTGCAGAGCTTGGACTTGCTGACCCGCTTGATGGTCAATCCCCGAGTGCAAATACTCCTGGCGCTCCCTTACCGCGTATTTAACCGTACGGGGGAGAACACGCACATCCATGCGCAAGGCTTAGGAGATATTTCTATGCTCGCGTACTATCTCCCTGTACAAACCGCGCCATCAGCGCAGTGGCGCCATACCCTGATGGTGGGCGGCGGATTTAAACTTCCAACCGGCAATAGTCGGCTCGCAACCAGTGACGGCCTGCTGATTCCGGCTAATCTGCAACCAGGTAGCGGAAGTTTTGACCTCCTGGTCGCGGCCAATTACACGATCCGCCGCCATCAATGGGGATTGAATACCGATTTGACCGCTAAGTTGAATACGGCGAACACAAACGATTATCGCTTTGGGAACCGGATTAGCGGCGCACTCAGGGTATTCCATTGGCTGGGTAAAGGCCGTGCCACCCTGCTACCCAACGCCGGTGTGTTCAGCGAATTATCCGCCGAAGACCGCGATGGCCATAACGCCCCGGAAGCCACGGGCGGCTGGTATTGCTCGGCGGCAACCGGACTGGATCTAATCGCAGGCCGATTCAACCTGGGCATTAATTATCAAACCCCGGTAGCACAAAATCTCGGACATGGTAAAGCAAAAACACGCAGCCGCTGGACTGCCTCCGTTAATTACATTTTTTAGTAACTACTTAGCCGGTCGCGTCTGAGACAAAAAGGATCCATTTTTTGCCAGACGAAGTGATTTTTTGCAGGCCGTAGCAGCCGCTACGGTCAAAAAAAATTGCGAAGTATGGCGGAAAATGGGACTTTTTGGGTCAGACAGCGAGCCTGCTAAGTAGTTACATTTTTTAACAACTAATATTTTTATTTTTTATGAGAAATCAATTCTTCGGGTTCATTGCCCTCTTCGTTCTCGCACTCGCTATTTCCTCCTGCAAAAAAGACGACGAAGTCATTGATGGCTTCGGTAGCGTTGAATTTGAATTCGACCACCGTGCCGGCGATCTGCCGCTCAACTTCGGTGCGACCTACACCACCGCGAACGGCGACGAAGTGAAGTTTACTACGTTCAACTATTTCGTCAGTAATTTCGTACTCATTCAGGATGATGGAACGGAATACATCGTACCTAAAGACGAAAGTTATTTCCTGATCAAGCACAGCGATCCGGATAGCCGCGAGATTAAAATTGATAACGTGCCGGCCGGTAATTATACCGGCGTGCGCTTCACTATCGGCGTGGACAGCGCGAAAAGCGTTAGCCCGGCCGCTGAACGAACCGGCGTGCTCGATCCTGCTATCGGCGCCAGCGGTATGTACTGGAGTTGGAATGCCGGATATATTTTTGTGAAAGTGGAGGGCGAATCTCCCCAGGCGCCGGATAATCCCGCGCTCGGCGGCCGATTTTTCCAATACCACACCGGGTTGTTTGGCGGCCTGAACAGCCCGACGCTGAACAATGTTAAAACCGTGCAACTATCGCTCCACCATGGCGATTCCGCGACTGTGCGCAAAGACAAATCCGCTCCGCACTTCCACATGCTGGTGGATATCCTGGAAATGTTTACGAACCCGACAAATATCAGTATCGCTACTACGCCTACCTCCCATGCAGGCCCCTACTCGGCTACAGTAGCGGAAAATTACAAAGATATGTTTACGTTGGATCACGTGCATAATCCGTAGTCGAAGGGCTGTTGAAAGGTGGGCTGTCGGGCTGAAAATTTGTGGCGCGCTTTAGCGCAAAGTTGGATTTTGGGTTCCGAGCAGCAAATTTTATTTGTAACTACTTAGCCGGTCGCGTCTGAGATAAAAAATGGGACTTTTGGGGTCGGACAGCGCACCGGTTAGGTAGTTACAATTTTCGCTGTGGCTGCCCGGCTATCACTGCAGATTTTGAGTCCGTTAAAACAAAATTTCGCGCACTCGGAGATTGAAATCCGGACACACGATAGCAGAAAACGCGACGCCCGACTCTTCTCTATTCGTTATCGTATTAACTTCTGAATCATGCAAAAGTACCTTTTGTATCGCGCCGTATCGGACTTTGTAAAGCGGCGCCAACTGCGTTTACCAAGCTTCCAAAATATAGTAAACGTTGTTTCACCGTATGCCGTCTTGATCCAGGCAAAATACCCGGCTGGACGTGGTATCCTTTTTTTCATCCTCGTTGCCGGCATGTTTTTCTCCTGTAAAAAAGATCCTGTCAGGGAAAATATTGAGGTGTTCATTCCCTCCAATTTCCCGCCTATCGTGTACGATCTGCGCGCCAATCCGGTTACGCCTGATGGTTTCGCCTTGGGGAAAAAACTCTTTTACGACCCCATCCTTTCACGCGACAACACCATCGCATGCGGCGATTGCCATATCTCCTATTCCGCCTTTAGCCATCCGGATCACCCGACCAGCCATGGGATTGATAATCTGTTCGGCAAACGCAACGCATTAGCGATCCAGAATATGGCCTGGTATAAAACTTTTTTCTGGGATGGCGGCGTACCACACATGGATATGATCTCGCTGAACCCGATCCAAAATCCGGTAGAAATGGATGAAGATCCGGCTCGTGTATTGGAAAAACTTCGGAACGACGCCGCTTACCCAGGCATGTTTCGCGCCGCTTTCGGATCCGAAGAAATCACCACCGCACGTTTCCTGATGGCAATGTCGCAGTTCATGGCTGCAATCGTGAGCGCCAATTCCCGGTATGACAAATACGTGCGCCGCGAGCCCGGTGGGGAGTTGAGCCCCGAAGAACTGGAAGGGCTGGAAGTATTCAAAAACAAGTGCCAAAACTGCCATGCAACGGATCTTTTTACCGATCAATCTTTCCGCAATAATGGTATCCTGTCTGATTTTACGCTAGACCAAGGTCGGTTCGAAGTAAGTTCTATCCCGGAAGATATCGGCAAATTTAAAGTCCCCTCGCTTCGAAATATAGAAGTTACCGCGCCTTATATGCACAACGGGAAGTTCAAAACCCTGGAATCGGTATTAGCGCATTACACGCAGGGTGTAAAAGATACGCCTACGCTTGACCCACTCCTGCGACAACCCGATGGTTCGCTCGGAATACCGCTCAGCCCATCAGAAAAAACACAACTCCTGGCCTTTCTGAAAACACTCAGCGATGAAGAGTTCCTGCGCGATGAACGATTTGCGCAATAAGCGGTAGAAATAGGCGCTCTTGAGCGTTTTCGCACAGGGGGTGTATCATAAGTCCGTGAACGATCCACTAAACAAAAAAATATTTTGTTTTGTCGCCTGTTTTTTTGGTTTTTTTAGAAAAACCAAAAAAACAGGCGACAAAACATTATTTTATTTTGCCGCCGGGGGCGGCAAAATGCTTGTGCCCCCCCCCTTTTTTTTACAGGAAAAAATTTATAGACGCCAGATTACCCCGGTACGAGTACGCAAAAGAATTCCGACCTTTGTACCCAAGATAAAATCAGCCATAACTTTTTCTTCATGAGCAACCTGAAATATAAACGGATCCTCCTGAAACTCTCCGGAGAAAGCCTCATGGGCAAACAGGGCTTTGGTATCGAACCCCAAATGCTGCAGCATTACGCTCGCCAAATAAAGGAACTCAACCTCATGGGCGTCGAAATCGCCATCGTGATCGGCGGCGGTAATATCTTCCGAGGGATCCAGGCCGAAAGCTCCGGCATCGAAAATGTCACCGGCGACTACATGGGTATGCTCGCCACCGTCATCAACGGCATGGCGCTCCAAAGCGCCCTCGAGAATCTGGGCGTCCATACCCGCCTGATGACCGCCCTCAAAATGGAAAGTATCGCCGAACCCTATATCCGCCGCCGCGCAATCCGCCACCTCGAAAAAGGCCGCGTCGTGATCTGCGCAGCAGGCACCGGAAACCCCTTCTTTACCACGGACAGCGCCGCCGCCCTCCGCGCCAGCGAAATCAGCGCCGACGTCATCCTGAAAGGCACCCGCGTGGACGGTATCTACACCGCCGACCCCGAAAAAGACCCCTCCGCCATCCGATTCGATAACCTCAGCTTCTCTAAAGTCATCAGCCTCGGACTGAAAGTCATGGATATGACGGCCTTTACCCTCTGCGAAGAAAATGATATGCCGATTATCGTCTTTGATATCAATAACCCCGATAATTTGCGCAGAATCGTGCTGGGAGAAGAGGTGGGAACCTTGGTCGGAAGATGAGTGCGCGCTGCCGGATTGATAAATAAATTGTTATGATTTCGATTGTTTCTTATAACGTAAATGGGGTGCGGTCGGCAATCTCCAAGAGTCTGCTGGAATGGCTGGGTCAGGAGCAATTCGACATCGTCTGCCTGCAGGAAACTAAGGCGCAACAAGAGGACGTGGGCAGCATGCACTTCGATGCGCTCGGATATAAACAATACTGGTATTCGGCAGAAAAAAAAGGCTATAGCGGGGTGGCTACCCTCAGCAAGCGGGAACCAGATCACGTGGCGTACGGCTGCGGTATCGAAAAATACGACCGGGAAGGACGGATTCTGCGTACCGATTTCGGCGACTGGTCGTTGCTCAACTGCTACTTCCCCTCCGGTACCACCGGGGAAGAACGCCAAGCCTTTAAAATGGAATTTCTGGACGATTTCTACCGCTGGATCGAAGAACTAAAAAAAGAACGCCCCAAACTTATCGTGGTCGGTGACTACAACATCGCGCACACGGAAATTGATATCCACGACCCGAAAGGCAATAAAAAATCCAGCGGTTTTCTGCCGGAAGAACGCAATTGGCTGACCAAGTGGTTCAACAGCGGTTTTACAGACGCCTTCCGGCGCCAGTATCCCGATCTCGTGGAATACAGCTGGTGGTCGTTTCGTGCTGGCTCTCGTGGCAAAAATAAGGGGTGGCGCATAGATTATCAGTCTGTTACCGATAATATGGCAGATAAACTGGTGGACGCCCGGCATTTGAACCAGGTCGTGCACTCGGACCATTGCCCTTTGTGGATGAAAATTGATTTGTAGTCATGCAGAACCCCCATGCTCAATCTCACAGATTCCTTTTCGGTTTTTCTGCAAAAGCAGTTCCTGTTCCGCCCGGTGACGCTGCCGCAAACGCACCGCTTCGTTTTTGACGCGCCGTTCGACGAGCATCGGATCGAAACGCCCGATGGCGCGCAACTCAATGCGCTGTTTTTTCCAAGTCGGCAACCAAACTCCAGAGGGGTCGTACTCTATTTCCATGGCAATCGCGGCAATTTGCAACGCTGGGGCCAACTTCATCAGGATTTTACCAGCCGGGGATTTGATTTTTTTATCCCCGATTACCGCGGTTACGGAAAAAGTTCGGGCGAACCCAACGAACGCGCGTACTTCGAGGACGCGCGCCTGCTCTATGATCGCCTGCACCGGGAGTATCCCGCAGACCGCATCGTACTCTACGGCCGATCACTGGGAACCGGCATGGCCGGCTACCTGGCCGCGCACGTCCGCGCTCGAACAGTGATCTTGGAAACGCCCTTCGATAATATCCCGGGACTACTCGCCAGTTATGTCGGCAATCGGGATATTCCGCTGAAACCGGCTTTTTTCTTTCCCAATGACCGCCATATCCGCCAATCGACCCTGCCGATATTGATCTTTCACGGAACCCGCGACCGCGTCGTGCCCTACGCCTCCGCCCGAAATCTTCAAAAATGCCTGAAGCCGGACGACCGGTTCGTAACCATCCAAGACGGAAGTCACAACAATCTGCGGGAATTCGAACTGTATCAATCCGAACTAACGCGCTGGCTGGAAGGCAAACATTAGCGTGGTATTCATTTAATGTAGCAAAGCACTGGGGGATCTGCTCAACAGCCGCAAACGTCTTAATTTCTTTCTAAGTTTCAAATCCAAAGCCCGAACTTTGCCTTTGCTGTCATATCAGCAGCCTGAATTATGAGTATAGCCGATTTTTCCCTGCGCAGGCCGGTGTTCGCCACCGTGATGAGTATCCTGATTGTTTTTTTTGGTATCATCGGATACCGCTACCTCGGCGTCCGGGAATACCCCGCGATTGACCCGCCGGTTATTACGGTACGTACCGCCTACACAGGCGCCAACGCCGATGTGGTGGAAAGCCAAATCACAGAACCGCTGGAAAAAATCATCAACGGCATCGCCGGCATCCGAACGATCTCCTCGCAATCGGCGCTTGGCAGCTCGACGATCACGGTGGAATTCGAACTGGGCGCCGATCTGGAACGGGCCGCCAACGATGTGCGCGATAAAGTGAGCCAGGCTCAACGCAACCTGCCGCAGGATATAGACGCGCCGCCAGTTGTCAGCAAGTCGGATGCAAATAGCGACCCGGTCATGTTCTTGCCGCTCCAAAGCAGCACGCGCAGCGTAATGGAGCTCAGCGAGTACGCCGAAAACAACCTGCTGGAAAAAATTCAGACGATCCCGGGCGTCAGCCAGGTGCAGGTTTTCGGCGATAAACGGCCGGCTATGCGCCTGTGGATAGACCCAGCCCGCCTGACCGCGCACCAACTCACAGTACAGGACGTTCAAGCGGCGCTGAACCGCCAAAACGTGGAACTACCCGGCGGAAAAATTCGCGGTAACGCCACGGAACTGACGGTCAAAACCGCAGGCCGGCTCAGCACGGAGGACGACTTTAACAACATGATCATCAGCCAGACCAATGGCCAGACGGTACGCTTCCGCGACGTCGGCGAAGCCGTCCTGGGGCCGGAAAATGAAGAGTTCAGCGCCCGCAGAAATAATATCACCAACGTATCGCTGGCTATTATTCCCCAACCGGGCGCTAATCTGATCGAAATTGCCGACGAGTTCTACCGTCGGTACGAAAAAATAAAGAAAGAACTGCCGCCGGATATCGTCAGCGAGGTGGGGCTGGATCGCTCCCGCTTCGTAAGACAGGCCATTGAAGAAGTCACGGAAACAATCGGAATTGCCATTCTCCTGGTCGTCCTCATTATTTTCCTGTTTTTCCGAAACTGGGTAATTGCATTGCGTCCGCTGATTGATATTCCGGTTTCGCTGATCGGCGCCTTTTTTATCATGTATCTGCTGGATTTTTCCATCAACGTCCTGACCTTGCTGGCGATCGTGCTCGCAACGGGGCTGGTGGTGGACGACGGCATCGTGGTCACGGAAAATATTTACAAACGTATCGAAAAGGGCATGGATAAATGGCAGGCAGCACGGGAAGGAACGCGCGAAATCTTTTTCGCCGTGATTTCCACCTCGCTGACCCTGGCTGTGGTATTCGTACCAGTGATTTTTTTGCAGGGGTTTACCGGCCGCCTATTTCGCGAATTTGGTATCGTGGTGGCCGGCGCGGTACTCATTTCCGCTTTCGTATCGCTGACGCTCACGCCGGTGCTGAACGTAAAACTGGGTGGTAATACTCGCCACGGGAAATTTTACCATGCGACCGAACCGTTTTTCAGCGGGATGGAATCCTGGTACGGCCGTTTTTTACAGGCGTTTCTTCGAGTGCGCTGGATCAGCCTGATCATTTTAGTTGCTTGTTTCGGTATCATTGGATTTTATCAGGGTCGTATCAAATCCGAACTGGCGCCCCTGGAGGATCGAAGCGTGATCCGCGCCACCGTAGCAGCGCCGGAGGGGACAGACTTTGATCAAACGGAAATGATCATCGCCGAATTGGTGGATCAGGTGATGGACTCAATTCCGGAATACCAGATGGTGTTCGGGCTTACCGCCCCCGGCCGGGGGGGCGCCGGCAGCGCGAATACCGGATTTTTCAGCCTGATGCTGCCCGACCCGGCGCTTCGTACGCGGAGCCAGCAGGAAATTTACGACCAACTTCTAGGCATGACGCGCCGATATACGGGCGCACGGGTGTTTCCCAATCAGGAGCAGACCATCTCTACAAGTTTCGGCGCGGGCTTGAGGCTACCGGTGCAGTTTGTTATACAAAATTTGAATTTCGGCCGACTAAGCGAGTCCGTGCCGCGTTTTTTGGATGCCGCGCGGCTGGATTCTACTTTTGCCAACGTGGATGTGGATCTCAAATTCAATAAACCGGAAATCCAAATTTATATAGATCGCCTCAAAGCGGCCGAACTTGGCGTAAGTGTGTTCGATGTCAGCCAAACGCTGCAACTAGCGCTCTCCGGCCGGCGGTTCAGCTACTTTTTGATGAACGGCAGGCAGTATCAGGTGATCGGGCAGGTGGATCGGAGCGACCGCGACGAACCGGTGGATCTGGCGGCCTTGTACGTGCGCAACAATCAAGGGGCGATGATTCAACTGGACAATATCGTCCGGTTCGAGGAAACCAGCAACCCGCCGGTGATTTACCACTACAATCGCTATAAGGCGGCTACGATCAGTGCAGCGTTGGCGCCCGGGAAAACCCTCGGCGAGGGTATCGAAGCGATGGAGCGCATTGCAGCGCAGGAATTAGACGATTCCTTTCAGACGGATTTGGCCGGCCCTTCGCGGGATTTTCGGGAGAGTAGCGGGAATACCTCCTACGCTTTTTTGTTGGCGCTCCTGCTGATCTATCTGATTTTGGCGGCGCAGTTTGAAAGTTTCCGCGATCCGTTCATCATCATGCTGACCGTACCGCCGGCCATCGCGGGCGCGTATCTCACCCTGGCGATTACGGATAACACTTTTAATATTTTCAGCCAGATCGGCATGATCATGCTGATCGGGATCGTGACCAAAAACGGTATTCTGATCGTCGAATTCGCCAACCAGAAGCGCGATGCGGGCATGAATAAATTCGATGCGGTGCTGGAGGCCTCCAAAGCGCGCCTACGACCGATTCTGATGACGACCCTGGCGACCGTGTTGGGCGCCCTGCCGATTGCGCTTGCGCTCGGATCGGCTTCCACGAGCCGTATCCCGTTGGGTATGGTGATCGTAGGCGGTTTGTTGTTTTCGCTGGTATTGACCTTGCTGGTTATTCCGGGTATGTATTTGTTTTTATCCGGCAAAAAGCGGGAAAAAGCGCCCTGGATGGCGCAGGGCGATTAACAGGGTTCAAAATTTGTGTAAAATACCCCACAGCACTATTTTACGGGGCTGTGTAATAAGTCCATTGACGATCCTCCAAACAAGAAAATATTTTGTTTTGGTGCCTAATTTTTTATTTTTTTTAGAAAAAATAAAAAATTAGGCACCAAAACACTATTTTATTTCGCCGCCGGAGGCGGCGAAATATTATTCCGACAACCGTTTAATTCCCGCTTTTGCCCTGGCGTGCAGGCTCGCCGCATAGCTGTCCGGCTTCATCGCCAGGCATTTATTAAACGCTTCCCGCGCGCGCGGGTAATCCGCCTTGGTTTCATAGGCCAGGCCGAGTTGCAGGGCGGCGTTGCAGGCGTAGTACAGCGGTAGTTCGGCGCCGAGTTCGATCGTTTGGCCGTAATATCGGACGGCCTCATCGAGCCGGCGTAGTTCATGTGCGCAGCGGCCGAGGCGGTAGGTAGCTTCGAGGCGGAGTTCAGTTTCCGTTTCCAGGCTGCTTTTTTCTTTTTGTAGCAGGTCATACGCGCGCTGGTAATAACCGCCGTCGAATAGCAGTCGGGCGCGCAGGAGCGTGGGGTTAGGTTTTTCCCCGCGCAGGGCTTCCTGGAGCGCGGCTTGGTCGGTATCGCTTCGTTGGGCGCCCTTTTTGGCGATTTTCTGCATTATTTCTTTGTATGCGGCGGCATTGCCGCGTGTGCAGTGGAACCAAGCCAGTTTTTGCATGGCTTCCGCCACGCCGATATCGCTTTTCACTTCTTTGAGGAAGCGTTCGAGGGATTTGTCGGCATCGGCGTCGAGGCGATAGAGTTTATAAAGTCCCAGGGAAAAATAGCGATAGGGGAATGGCGCATAATCGCCGCCGGCGGGGCAGGCTTCGAGATACTGGATGGCCTCGTCGTTTCGGCCGGTTCGGGCGGCGGACACGGCGAGCAGGTAGGCTGCGAGCGGGCCGGTGCGGGGGTTAAAACCGGCGGATTGGATTGTTTTCCAGGCCAGGTCTTTGCGTTCTTCGGCGTACAGTTGTACAAATCCGAGGATAAGGATTGTTTCGGCGGCGAAGGGGCGGGTGGGGTCTTTGGCGGCCAGTTCGGCTGCTTTGGCTAGTTCGTTTCGTCCGGTTTCGAGGTCGGCGTCTATGCCGCCCAGCGCTTTCACCGTCCAGCGGTATTCTTCCGGGATACTGCCGATGAGTACATTGAGCAGTCCGAGGCTTTTGAGGTTGGGCATGAAGTCGGGGAATCGGCGCCTATTTTCGGCGAGCAGGGCGT
Source organism: Saprospiraceae bacterium (assembly GCA_032115775.1). GTDB lineage: Bacteria > Bacteroidota > Bacteroidia > Chitinophagales > Saprospiraceae > M3007. Next base: position 79,169 of record JAUMBL010000023.1, read on the forward strand.
AGGCCAGTTTCACATCGCTAAGTCCGGAAAGATAATTTCCGGAGCGGCCGGCGAGCAGAGCGCCTTGGAGGCGCATTTCTGCCTGGCAGAACAAGCGCCAGGGTGAATTGGCATCCCCCCTGGAGATTTTGTCAATCCGGGGCAGCAGTTGTTTTTGGAATCGCTGGTAGTCGTCGTCCTGATTGCCGGCGACGGTGGTCAGAAAGTCGATATAGTGTTCGAGAAAAACCGCGATTTGGTTATCCGGCTCCTTGCGTTGAAAAGTGGCGAGGGATTGGCGCGCTTTTTCAAATCGGGTGTCGAAGCTTGCTTGATAAATTTGGCGGGCTTGCAGGTTAAAATCAAAATACCTGCCTCCCCGGGCGGAGAAGGCAGGTATCAGAAAGAGCGCTGCGAGGAGAAAATGGCGGAAAAACATTTTCGGCGGCGGTTTAGATGGTATTGGAAAGGATCATGTTTTTAAACACGTGCCTAGTTTTGTTCGGTAGCGGCGAGGTTGGCCTGTTTAGCGAGAAACTCTTTAACCCAAGCGGTGGTCACCGATTTGGGGCGTTCGAGTGGCAGGCCGAGTGCGCGCGCCCAGCATTGGGCGGCCAGCACGCCGAGTGCGCGGCTGACGCCGAAGAGCACCGTGTAGTAGTTATGCTCCTTCATACCGTAGTGCATGAGCAGGGCGCCCGAGTGCGCGTCCACATTCGGCCAGGGATTTTTGACCTTTCCGAGGCTGGAGAGGATGGGAGGCACCACGTCGAAAATTTTCCAGACGATTTTCACCAAATCGCTGTCTGAGACATTGTCTTCGGCGAACTGGCGTTGCGCCATAAATCGCGGATCCGGTTTGCGGAGTACGGCGTGGCCGTACCCTGGGATTACGCGGCCGCTGGCGAGCGTGCTTTTCACATATTCGCTGATTTGTTCACGCGTGGGTTTGGTGGTACCGAGCGTATCCGTCATTTTGATCACCCAGCGGATCACCTCTTGGTTGGCCAGGCCGTGCAGCGGTCCGGCGAGTGCATTGAGGGCGGCGCTGAACGAGAGATAGGGATCGCTGAGGGTAGAGCCTACGAGGTGCGTGGTATGCGCGGAGGCGTTGCCCCCCTCGTGGTCGGCGTGGATTGTCAGGAACAGGCGCATATATTCTTTAAAGCCGTTATCCGGGAATCCGAGCATGTGGGCGAAGTTGCCGCCCCAGTCGAGCGAGATATCCGGCAAAATCTGGTCGCCGTTGTGGTAAATACGGCGGTAGATATACGCGGCGATGCGCGGCAGGCGGGCTACGAGGTTCATGGTATCTTCGTAGGTAGCATCCCAGTACTCGCTTTTATTCATGCCGGCATTATACCGTTGTGCGAACATACTGGTATTTTGCATGGCCATGACGGCGACCGAGAGTTGGGTCATGGGGTGCGCGTCCAAGGGCAGGTTATCTATGGCTTTGAACACGTGTTCTGGGATATTTGCGCGGCGCACCCAGTTTTCGGTGAGCCATTTCACCTGTTCTTTGGTTGGAACATCTCCCACGAGCATCAGCCAGAAGAGGCCTTCGGGAAGCGGTTCCTTACCGTTGGGCGCAGTTGGGAGTTTTTCCCGGAGTTCGGGAATGGAATAGCCGCGGAATCGGATGCCCTCTTCTGCGTCCAGGAGCGAGGTTTCCCAGATCATAGAGGTGATATCGCGCATGCCGCCGTACATCTGTTCGATGCGCACATCATCCACGATCGTATCGCCGTGTTCTTTGAGCAGGTCTTTTACTTCTTTACCCAGTGCCTGCGATTTTTCGAAAAAAAGTTGCTTTAGCGTATCCATGAAAAATAATAAGGAATAATAAAAAGGTTAGGAGTGACGGCAGTTTGGTTACAGGGCCATTTAACTGTTATATGCAAGGAGTAACTACTTAGCCGGCTCGCTGTCTGGCCCAAAAAGTCTCATTTTCCGCCATACTTCGCAATTTTTCTTGACCGTAGCGCTGCTACGGCCTGCAAAAAATCGCTTCGTCTGGCAAAAAATGGATCCTTTTTTGTCTCAGACGCGACCGGCTAAGTAGTTACTGCAAGGATAAAATGCGCCGCGAAGTTACGCTTTTGGCGTGGGCGCGGCAATTTTTCCTGCATCTTAACGTAAAAATCGGCTTGATAGCGTGTCGGAAAAGGGCAAATATGGAATTTATGCGATTCGGTGGGTACAAAAAAAGCGAAGCGGCGCCCCAGTCAGGGGAGCGGCTTCGCTTGCGTATTTATCCGGCGTATGTGCGGGGGCATTTCAACAGATCGGAAAAGGCAAGGGATGCGCCAATTTGACTTGGTGAAAAAAACCGTACCCATGGTGAGAGACTGACTTGGTTTTACCAGTCCATCTCGTCCTCATTTTTTTTGCCGCCGTCTTTCCCGTACTGTTCGTCGTCTTCGGGGGAATCGTTTCGATCACCCTCTTCATCTTCCGGAAAGCGGTTTTGCGCTTCCCATTCGGCTTGGCGGCGGTCGAATTCTTCATAATCAAAATCGGGCATAAGTTCCGTTTTGACATGTTGCACGACCTCGTTGAGCGATGCTGCGAAGCGGTTGAAGTCCTCTTTATAGAGGAAAATCTTGTGGCGCTTGTAGCCGAAGCCGTCTTCCCGCCGGGTGCTTTCTGTGATCGTGATAAAAAAGTCGTTGGCGCGGGTTTTGCGCACATCGAAGAAGTAGGTGCGGCGTTTGCCGGCGCGCACGCGTTTGGAGAAAACGCTTTCTTCCAGGTCGCGGTCGCCGCCGCGCTCCCGGAAACCGCCGCGTTCGCGAAACTCACCGCGATCCCGGGCGCCGCCCTGGTCGCGGTCGCGGGAATCGCCCCGGTCTCTCCGCTTGAAATATCCGTATTCCACTGTTAAGAGTGCTTAATAATGACAGGTTAGTTTGAACACGAATGCAAAGGTATTTTTTTTGATAAACTTTGCGCAATTATTATTCAAAATATGTAGCGTATTTGCTAATTATGTATGCGGCTTACATATAAGTGCGGTTACAATTTGATTTGCTATCATTTACTGGAAAACCGGATTTTCCCGCCAACGATCGTATAGCGCACCTCTGCCTGCAGCATAGAATCTACCGGGCATTGGAGGAGATTTGCGGACCAGACAGTGACGTCGGCCCGCTTGCCTTTTTCGAGGCTGCCTTTTTCATGTTCCTCGAAGGCGGCGCGGGCGTTCCAGCGGGTGTAGGACAGGAGGGCTTCTTCGCGCGACATGGCCTGTTCGGGGTAGAAGGCGATCGGATTGTCGGGGCGTTTGCGGGTGACGCTTGCGTACAGGCAGGCGCGCGGGTCGGCGTCTTCCACGGGTGTGTCGGTGCCGTTGGCGAGTTGGGCGCCGCTGTCGATCAGGTCGCGCCAGACGTATGCACCGCTTCGGGCGCGTTCTGCCCCCAGGCGTTTTTCCACGAAGGGCGCGTCGCTGGTACAATGGATGGCCTGCATGGAGGCGACCACGCCTTGTTGGGCGAATCGGGGGATATCTTCCGGGGCGATATGTTGCGCGTGTTCCACGCGCCACCGTGCGTCCTTTCCGGGTGCGTACTGTTCGAATATGCGGAGCGTTTCGCGGTTTGCGCGGTCGCCGATCGCATGCACGCAAAACTGCATGCCGCGGTCGCGGCAGGCGGCGGCGATGGCGGCGAGGGTATCGGCCGGGGTAACGTTTTGTCCGGTGAAACCGGGTTTATCATTGTACGGTTCGAGGAGCCAGGCGCCGTAAGAGCCTAGGGCGCCGTCGAGATAGGCCTTCACGGCGCGCACCGTGCAGTAGCCGTCGCCCAGTCCGATTTGCGGGAAAGCGGCGAGGCGGTCGAGTTCGGCCACGGGCGGTTGGGCCACCATGATCCAGAGCCGGAGATCGAGTTTGCCGTTTTCTGCGAGGCGTTTGTACTGCTCGATTTCCCAGAAGCTGCTGCCGGCGTCCTGGAAGGAACAAATACCGTTAGACAGGCATTTGGCGCTTGCGGCGCGGACGGACTGGTCGAAATCGGCTTGTTTTTGGGCTTCGGAGCGTTGGTTTTTCCACATTTCGAGGGGGCGCTCGATCAGGAGCATGGCATTTTCTTCGAAAACGCCGGTGAGCCTTCCGGCGGCGTCGCGTACGATTCGGCCGCCGACGGGATCGGGCGTTTCGCGGGAAATACCGGCGCGATCCATCGCTTGCCGGTTCGCGAGGAGCGCGTGGCCGCTGGCGTGGTGGAATACGACCGGGTGGTCGGGGGTGGCCGCGCTGAGGGCGTCGTGGAAGGGATAGCCGTTTACGACGGGCCCTGCATCCTGGTTCCATTTTTCCTGGTGCCAGCCCCGCCCTTCTATCCAGGCACCTTTGGGCGTTGCGGCGGCTTTTTCGCCGGCGAGGCGGACGATCTCCTGCCAGCTTTTCGTGGGCATGAGGTTCAGATTTTGGAGTGCGCGGCCCAGAGCGCTGAAGTGTCCGTGCCCTTCGATGAATCCGGGCGTGACGAACGCGCCGTGCAGTTGGATGATTTGGGTGCTATCGGACGCGAAGGCCTGGGCGCCGGCATTGTCGCCCACGAACAGGATGCGTTCTCCGCGCATGGCGACGGCTTCGGCCGTCGGCTGCAGGCTGTCGGCCGTCCATACGGTTCCATTCAGCAGGATAAGGGTGGCTTTGTCAGCCGGTTTATTTGGGGTACAGGCAGCGGCGAGCAGGAGCAGCACCGCCGGGAGGATGCAATAACGCATGGGGAAAAAAATACGTGGTGAAAGAATCAGGCGATTTGGATTTGCCCGAGCGTATCCGGCGCCGGGGTTTCGTGCAGGATATCGTACAGCAAATCGTGGTATTCGGGGTAATCGGGCAGGTTATTGTGGCCTGCGCCGGGGATGGGATGGAGTTGGACGGTTTGGGGCGCCAGTTTCTGCAACATACGGCTTTGTCGGATGGGAAAAAGGCGATCGCGCACGCCGTGCAGGATATGCACCGGGCATTGCACCTTGGTGAGGAAGCGGTCGGTGCGAATGGGATAGCGCAGCAGCCATTGCAGGGGCAGCCAGAATCCGAACCGGCGCGCGTTGTACAGAAAAGAGTAATAGGGGCAATCGAGGATCAGGAGCCGCGGGTGGTTCCAGGAGGCGATGCGCGTCGCCAGTCCGCTGCCCAGCGATCGTCCGTACAGGACGATCTGGCTTTCCGGGTACTGCGCGGAGAGCCATTTGTAGGCCTGCTGCAGGTCGCTGAACAGGATTGATTCCGTTCGCCGTCCTTTGCTTTTGCCGAAGCCGCGATAATCGAGAATAAAGAAATCAAAGCCTTTGCCAATAAAATCCTTGGCAAATTTTCCCCATCCCTTGATGCTACGCGAGTTGCCTTTAATATAAAACACCACGCCGCGGCTGTTGGGCACCCGGAAATGCAGGGCATTTACCCGGCCGCCGTCCTCCATATCGAAGTCCACCTCCCGGAAAGGGAAGGGATACTGAAACTTAAACCAGCTGGGCAGCCGTTCCGGCCGAAAGAAAAAATAGTCCTGCCCGAAATAAAACAGGACGCATAACGCGGCGTAAAGGGCTGCGATCCAGGGTAAAAGTATGGCCGGCCAGGTTTGCATTCAGCTAATGTAAGATCAAATTGGAAACGTGCGCGGAATAAATTTGCGAGGTGGGGGCGGGAACCGCGGCAAATATTCCGAATTTTGCCGGGTAATTTGTACTTGCTTTGAACGCCTCCTTCCATTTTTTGCTCCAGATTCCGGCTCAGGTTGCCGGTAATTTACGCCTTTTTTGGTCGAACCGGATGTATCGGTCTATCGGACTTGTATTTGCCGCCGACAGCTTTATGTTCGGCAGTTGGGTCACGCATATCCCCCACGTAAAAAGCGTGCTTGGGCTGAACGATGCGCAGTTGGGACTGGCTTTGTTCGGACTGCCGCTGGGCTTGCTGGCCGCCAACCCGATTTCGCCGCGTTTGATTGCGCGGTTCGGGCTGGCGCCGGCCACCAATGTGAGCGCGGTGCTGATGGCGCTTTGTTTTGCATTGCCTATCTGGATGCCGGAACGCTGGACACTCTTGGGCGCGCTCTTCCTCACCGGCGCGGCGATTGCGGTACTGAATGTGGCAATGAATACCTGTGCGACCAATATCGAGCGGGCGGAGGGCGTGCACATCATGTCCACCTGCCACGGCATGTGGAGCGTGGGTGGTGTGGTGGGTTCTGCCGGTTCGGCGGCGATGATTGCCGTCGGCGTGGCGCCCTGGTTGCACCTGACTGCGGCGGGTCTGCTTGTCGCCGCGGGCGCCTGGGGCAGGCTTCGTCCGGTCATCGCGCAGGTTCCGGACGAGCAGCGGCAGGCGGCGTTGCGCGCCGGGACGCCCGGATTCGTTTGGCCCAACCGGGCGTTATTGCTGATGATCTACATTGGGCTGACCGTCAGTTTTTGCGAGGGGGTGGCGTTCGATTGGAGCGCGGTGTATTTGCGCGATCGTTTGGGCGCCGAGGCGCAAACGGCCGCATTGGGTTTTACGTTTTTCTCCTTTTCTATGATGGCGATGCGGTTCACCGGCGATGCGCTCATTCCGTATGTGGGCGAGCGGCGACTGCTGTACTTTACCGCCGGCGCTTCTGCGCTGGCGTTGGCGGTCATCATCCTGGCGCCGTCGCCGACGGCGGGTTTGCTCGGTTTCCTGATGCTGGGCGCCGGCGTAGCGCTGGGCGCCCCGATCCTGTTCAACGCCTCGGCCCGGGTGGAGGGCTATGCGCAGGGCGCCGGGTTGGCGACCTATGCGACGTATAGTTTCCTGGGATTTCTGATCGGGCCGCCGGCCATCGGCTGGCTGGCGGAGATTCGGGGGTTTTCGTTTGCTTTTTCTTGCACGGCGGCGTTGGCATTGTCTGCAGCGGCGGCTGTTTTTTTACTTAAAAACACCCGCAAGTCGCAAAAGTAACCCCCCTATACAATCCCCTCCTTGAGCAAGTCGTGTAGGTGCACAAATCCGAGGTACGCCTGATCCTGGAGCACGGGCAATTGGGTAATGGAATGTTCGCGCATTTGTGCGAGCGCTTCGACGGCGAGCGCGTCCGGGCCGATGGTTCTGGGGTGTGTAGTCATAATATCTGCGGCGGCGGTGTGGAGCAGATCTACCGGACTGCTCAGCATTCGGCGCAGATCGCCGTCGGTGATAATTCCGCAGAGTCGGTCGTCGGCATCCAAGACGGCGGTGGCGCCGAGGCGATTGGCGCTGATTTCAAGAATCACTTCCTGCAGGGAGGCGTCTGGTCCGACGGCTGGGCGGCCGTGGTGCGGGTAGAGGTCGCCGACGCGCAGGTACAGTTGTTTCCCCAAGGCGCCGCCGGGGTGGAAGCGGGCGAAATCACCGGGCGAGAAACCGCGCAGGGTGAGCAAGGCGACGGCGAGCGCGTCGCCGAGCGCCATTTGAGCGGTGGTACTGGCTGTGGGCGCCAGGTTGTTTGGATCCGCTTCCGCCTCAATGGGCGTCCAGAGCACCCAGTCGGCCAAAATAGCCAGGGTAGAATTTCGGTTGGCCGTCATGGCTACGAGCCGGTTGCCGAAGTTGCGCACCAGCGGCGCCAGCACCTTTATTTCAGGCGTTTCGCCGCTTTTAGAAATGCACAATACGATATCCTCCGGCTGCACCATACCGAGGTCGCCGTGGATGGCATCGGCGGCATGGAGGAATAAAGCCGGCGCGCCGGTGGAATTCAGCGTGGCGACTATTTTTTGCGCCACGATCGCGCTTTTCCCGATCCCGGTCACGACCAGGCGGCCGCGCCCCGCCGCCACGGCTTCCACCGCAGCGAGGAAATCTTCCGTCTCCCCCAAACTTTTAGCGAGTTTTTGGAGCGTTTCCGCTTCAATTTCAATCGTTTGACACGCTGCGCGCAAAATGGGGGACTCCTGCCGGTTGATCATATTTATCAAAATAATATTCTTAATTTTCTGCTTATTCAACGCCGGGGCAAAATTAAATCCGGAATGCCGCGAAAATTGTATAAAAATTAAAATAAAAAATCCGCGCGGTTTTTTTGTGAAAATTTTTATATCTTTGGCGTCTTTTTTGAAAAGCCCTTTGCGGCTGGTCAAAAAAGTGTGCCTGTTAAGTTGGGTTGGTTGCTTTGCAGTCGGGATTTTTTGCCGTTTAAATCGTTTTTTTTAGGTCGTCTGTTGTTTTTCGACCCAAAAAACGGCGAAAAATCGGTATTTTCAGATCAAACAGCGCGCAGAACAGGTCGTTGGGATTTTTTAACTTTTCATTTCATTGAAAAAGCCGATCTTGAGCAGCCGCAATCGCGGTTTGGAGAACAAAAGGTTTTTATCATTAAGGTTTAATAGCAATATGAGCGCAGTTACTGCAGAGCGCGATGTTCTGCTTGAAAGTTTGCAAAAGTATTTTGGTTTTGATGCGTTTAAATCAAATCAACGAACGATTGTGCAGAGCGTCCTGGACGGGAAGGATACGTTTGTCATCATGCCGACGGGCGGAGGGAAAAGCCTTTGCTATCAGTTGCCCGCCCTGATGATGCCCGGAACAGCCATCATCATCAGCCCGCTGATCGCCCTGATGAAAAATCAGGTGGACAGTATCCGCGGATATTCTTCTCAGGACGATGTGGCCCACTTCCTCAACTCGTCGTTGACCAAGGCGCAGATGAAAAAGGTGAAACAGGATATCACCGACGGCAAAACAAAACTGCTGTACGTCGCGCCGGAAACGCTGACGAAAGAGGAAAATATCGAGTTTTTTAGTATCAATAATATCTCGTTCGTAGCCGTGGACGAAGCGCACTGTATTTCGGAATGGGGACACGATTTTCGGCCGGAGTACCGCCGCATCCGCGTCATGCTCGATGCCATCTCCAAAAATGTGCCCATTATCGCCCTGACGGCCACCGCTACACCGAAAGTGCGCCAGGATATTCTGAAGAACCTAGATATGCACGAACCGCATACGTTTATGTCTTCTTTTAACCGGGGAAACCTTTTCTACGAAATCCGCTCGAAAACTAAAAAAGACCAGACGATCAAACAAATCATCCAAGTCATTAAAGAGGAGTTTCGCGGAGAATCCGGAATCATTTATGTCCAAAATCGCAAAACGGCGGAAGATATCGCCGAAATGCTCAACGTGAATGATATCAAATCGGCGCCCTACCACGCCGGCCTCGACCCGAAAACGCGCTCCGCTACTCAGGACGCCTTCCTGATGGAGGATATTGACGTGATCTGTGCGACGATCGCCTTCGGGATGGGCATTGATAAGCCCGACGTGCGCTTCGTCTTTCACTATGATATGCCGAAAAGCATCGAAAATTATTACCAGGAAACCGGCCGCGCCGGCCGCGACGGACTCCAGGGCAAGTGCATCGCTTTCTATAACTACAACGATATTCTCCGACTGGAGAAATTCCTCCGCGACAAACCGGTTGCGGAACGCGAAATGGGCGCCCAACTCATGCAGGAAGTCGTCGCGTACGCCGAAACGGCCTCCTGCCGCCGCCGATTTCTGCTCCACTACTTCGGGGAGGAATTCGCGGAAGACCACTGCGGCAAAATGTGCGACAACTGCCGAAACCCAAAGGAAAGAATCGAGGTGCAGGCAGAAATGCAAATGGTCGTTCAAGCTGTACTCGACCTCAATGAAAATTACCTGATGAAAACCATCGTGGATTTTCTGCTCGGCCGGGAAACAAAGGAAATGAAGGACTATCGGTTCTCGGAAATGGATAACTTCGGTATCGGCGACGATAAAGACGAGCAGTTCTGGAATTCGGTGATCCGACACGCCATGGTCAATAACCTGGTCTATAAAGAAGTCGAACAGTTCGGCCTGCTCAAGGTGTCGGAAGAAGGACGCAAGTTCCTCAAAAATCCGTACCCCATGCAAATCACGGTCAACCACAACTACGACGACGGCGACTACGACCTGGACGACGAGAAGGGCGGTACGGCCGTACTCGACGAAACGTTGATGAATATGCTCAAGGACGTCCGGCGGATCGTCGCAAAAAAACAAAATCTGCCGCCTTACGTCATCTTCCAAGACCCCTCGCTCGAAGAAATGGCCACGCAGTACCCCATCTCGATGGAGGATATGACCAAAATCAGCGGGGTGTCGCTGGGTAAAGCCCAACGGTACGCCCAACCCTTCCTCGATACGATCAAAAAATATGTCGAGGAAAATGATATTGACCGGCTAACAGACCTGACGATCAAAACGCTGGTCAATAAATCCAAAACAAAGGTGGGTATCATCACCGCGATTGATCGCAAAATCCCCCTGGAGGATATCGCGCGCTCAAACGATCTGACCTTGGACGAACTGCTGGACGACCTCTACGTCATCGTGCAATCCGGCACCAAACTCCGACTCGATTACTACCTCACGAAAACGGTGGACGAATCGGTTCGGGAAATTATCATCGACTACTTCAAGGAGGCGCCCAACGACGACCTGAACTTAGCGTACAAAGAACTCAAAGACGAAGAAATTACGTTCGAGGAAATCAAACTGATGCGCCTGAAGTTCCTGTCGGATTTTGCCAACTGATCGGTCAGCGCGTTCCGGATCGCCCGACTAAGTAGTACCAATTACTCTTCCTGGTAAAACTGCTGCGTCAGCTCGCTCTCGAAGGTCGTAGGGCGTACGGACGGGCTGTCCCCGATCTCATAAATAAACCGGAAACTGCTGTCGCTGCTCCAATCCAGCAGACCGTACAGTTGCCGCCCTTCGTACATGGCGCCCTGAAAACCGTCCATGTCTATCTGCGTCGGCGCCGCACTGCAATCCGCGCGATACCGCAGCGTCGTGGTGTCGTACACGCTCCCGAATTGTGTAAGCCATAATGCCTGGCCCTTGGACAGGAATATCAGTATTTGCCCTTCCCGATTGGAATAACGCCCGGCAGGAAGCCGGCATTCGCCGCGATCGCCGCAGGCCGCCGCCCCCAAAAGGGCGAACAATAAAACCACGCCAAAAAATAATGCTCGTAACACAGCGCAAGGAATTGTAAAAGGTACGTAACTGCTTAGCCGGCTCGCTGTCTGGCTCCAAAAGTCCCATTTTATTTTCGTAACTACTTAGCCGGCTCGCTGTCTGGCCCAAAAAGTCCCATTTTCCGCCATACTTCGCAATTTTTTTTGACCGTAGCGCTGCTACGGCCTGCAAAAAATCGCTTCGTCTGGCAAAAAATGG
>JAUMBL010000024.1:0-7808 GCA_032115775.1 Saprospiraceae bacterium
TGTCGCCGCCGTCCGTTTCGCCGGCGTCGCTGTCGGGCTGACCGTCGTCCTCTGAATCCACCGAAGCGCCTAGATAAACCGCAGGCGTGGGCGATAAACCGTGCGTGGCGCCGTCTTCGGCTGAGCGCACCGGATAACCGGCAGGCAAATCCCCATAGTCTCTGGTTTGAGTACAAACCGTCAGAATCAAATCAAACTCGCCACATTGCGAATTATTCCCGGAGAGGGTAAAAGTTCCGCAAATGTTGGAGGAAGTTATGGTAATACTGTTATCACAGGAATTGTACGTAAATCCATCCACATTGGGATCGTTCCAGGAACCGCCGCAAACTACCCCGTTACAGGAGTTACTGATCAAATCACCCAAATAATAGGTCTCCCCTACCTGCACATTCGTCAGCGTGACGGAGGCGCTTGCGCCGGCGACCGGACAGCATTCCTTGATAATGCCGATAGCCTTACCCTGATCACCGGCGCCGGCGCCGGGCGGATTGGCCGCGCCGGGACCGAGGTATGCCATGGTCGCAGCGTCAAAAACGGCGATGCAGTCTTCATCTGCATTGGTCGAAAAATTTGATACGTACAAACGGTTGGTAGTTTCAGACCAAGTGATGCCGATCGCCTTGTTCCAGCCATTTACCTCAACGCCATTTATTATGCTCTTGCCGTTTACAGGGTCAATCGGCGAGCTCCCCTGGTATTCTCCGGCAGCATTATATTTTAAAATCAACGCATTGCTCCCTCTGTCAATGCTTGATTTTACTATAAAAAAATTACCGTCGTTATCCGAAACGATTCCGAATAAACTTTCCTGTTCATTCGGCGTGAACTTATCCCCGATCTCCAAGGCGCCGGAAGGTTTCATCGTCAGGAACGGCGGAATGATGGGGCCACCCGGCGCAATCGCCGCGTCCAGTTCGCTTTTAGTAAACACCCAAACGAGATGTTTTTGCGCCGGGTCTTTATCTGATCTCCCCCCCTGACGCGCCGTCGCATATATTTTTTCGGTAACGCTATTGTAGTGTAATCCCCATAAATTATTCCTGCTGGCATCCGTATTGGGCATCGGTGTAAGTTCGCCCGTTTCTGCATCATAGTATCCTAGGCGCGCCTGCCCCAGCGTATCGTTGCCCGTACAGGTACTCCATGCCTGAGGCCCCCCGAGGTCATTGCTGTACAATATATTACCGATCGAGAAGAAATTCTGCTTGACCCCGGTCTGGGGGGTATTGGTATCGGGTATTCGGAAGACGCTTTCCGGCACGATCACACCGCCGCATTCGAAGCGCCGGATATGCGAGTTCGACACGCCGGTTTCTCCGATGTACAAATACCCCTGATTGTCGAAAGCGATCCCGTGCGGAGAAGTAAGCCCGTTCGGATCTGTATTTTGATACCAGGGCATCGTACCCGCATCATTGTTTAATTTAACCAACTCCACCTGATTGGGATCAGGGTCGAAGCCGAATTTGAGCACGCTTTGCGCCGCCGGCTCGTTGAGGTAAATGTACTCTTTGCAGTTGCAAGTCGGCGCACAAATCGTACTGGATGTCAGTGTAACACAATTGCTGAAATCTTCACACAAGCCGCCTTCGCAACCTTCCACATAGGCTCTGACGCGAAAATAGGTGGTCTCCGTCACCGGATCCGGATCGAAGGTTTCGGAGGTTGCGCCGGGGATATCCGTAAAGCCTGCAGAACAGGAGATTGTACTCTTTTGCCACTGATAGAGGATCGTGGCGCCGGCAGGAGTGGCGACTGCTCCAGTCGTCACGGTAAAAGCCGTCGGATTGTCCGTTGCGCAAACTGTCTGGCTACCCGCAATTTGTTGAGCGGTAATTTCCGGCAAAAGCGCAACGTCAACTGTAATCGTATAGGCTGCACAAGGCGATCCGGCGGCGGCTGTAACATTGAATGTGCCGCAACCGGGCGTAGTAGGCGACGGTGCGACCGTCAGGTCGCATGCTCTAAAATCCAGATTGGAACCGCCAGGCTGAAACGCCCATCGGCCGTCGCAAACAACGCCTCCGCAGGCGTCATTTAAAAAATCAGACAAGGAAATCCGGTTCGTAGAAGCAGCGCCACAGGCAGACACCTCCAATGTGCCGCTCGTGGGGCAACACTCCGTCAGAATACCAATGGCCTTGCACTGTCCAAACGGGTTGGGTACCGACCCTACTGCGGCGCCATCCGGGGTAAGATCTGTATTCCAGCGATAAATGCAATCCTCGTTCGGATTTAAAGAGGTTGTATATAGTTTATTGGACGAAACACTGTAAACTATGCCGACCATCTGGTTCCACCCGGCATTGTTTCCACCGTTGTTGTCAATCGGGCCTGCAGCAATAAAAGATCCGGCTGCGGTGAACTTGAGCAGCCTGGAAGGCGTTCCGTTGGCATCGCGATTCCCCTCCACTACATAAATGTTGCCGTCAGCATCCGTCGTAATTCCCTGTAAACCTGTATTGGAATAGACCGGACTTAAGCCTCCGTAAGCGGGATTGGCGCCGAGATCAATAATTGACGAAAAAGAGGTATTGGCCGTAAAATTGGCAGCAGTCGGGGTAAAAGCATAAATTTTACCGTCCGGCGACGTCGCAAAAAACTTGCCGCTTCCGTCAATGTAAAGCCCCCAATCGCTCGAATTGGCGCCGGACAAAACAATATATCCAACCGTTCCCCCGGTACATGGATCAATTTTGTAAATCCGGTTATTCGGTCCGTTTGCGTAGATAAATCCGTCGTACGACTGAATATTCGTAAGCAAAAATCCCCAGTCGCCCGAAGATGGCGCCACGAATTCCGATACGGACTTGATGTTACCGAGGCAGTCCACCCGCCGGATTTTGTTCGGCGCACCGAAACTGGTGCCGATATATAGCAGTCCATTCCGGTCAACACCTAACCCATGCGGAAATGGAAATACGGAACTGTTATTAACCCACGGAATCCCGTTAACCCCCCCTACCTCTGTCAACGATCCGCTGCCGGCCGTAATTTCCATTTTGTGCACCACCCCGTTGGGCTCGTTCACATACAAGTACTCTTTGCAATTGCAAGTCGGCGCCTGCGCCAAACCCGAACCAGCAATTCCCAGCACAATCGAAATGACCATAAAGTACATCTGCTGCACTCGATTACCCGAAAATCCAACGAAACCCCGCAACCGAAATACCGCCGATTCGCCCGACCGGTTTAACGCGCCGGTTGCTCTGCGCGACCGTTGCCGCGCACAGACAAGACTTGATTCAAATTTTTGCGAAAAAATCCAAAGAAAAAAATTTGGACGAAATGAGCCGGAAACCAGCCGCAAAAAGGTTAACAGGGTAAATAAACCTCTCATAAAATTAAAATATCGTTATTAAAATATAGATCGCTTATCAAACCGAATGGAGACGCCGGCAGGCGCCGACGCTTCAGAATGCAAAAGTATGGGGGGGCGCAGGCGTGCGCTTATGTATTTGTCTCAATCAAATATACATTTATCCCAAGCGCGATTTTTCACCGTTTTTTCTGTAAAAGATTGTATTTCTGAAGTACATTTGCTGTATCCGACTACCCTGTGTATGAATAAAACAACAAGCCGGTTCACGCTATTTTACTTGATCGTAATAGCGCTGAAACTACCCGCGCAAACCTTCCATGTCCGATCCATCACCCCCGAAAACGGCCTCTCCCACGGCTACGTATCCAGCCTGTTCCAGGATTCCCGCGGCTATATCTGGGTCGGTACCATCTACGGCCTCAACCGCTTCGACGGCTATCAGTGCAAAGCCTTCACGCCGAACCAACTCGACGAATGGGCGCTGCACACCCCCATCATCACCGCAATCACGGAAGACCGCAACGGCATGCTCTGGCTCGGTACCGACAACGGACTGGCGCTGTTCAATCCCTACTCGGAAAAATTTATCCCGCTTACAAAGCTAAACTCCAAGGCTCCTGCCGGTTTTATCCGCGACCTGCTCGTGGACGGCGACAATAATATATGGTGTACAAATCTCGAAGGAGGAAAAACAAGGGTCTGCGCAATCCGAAATAATGCGCAGTTGTCCATTTTCTCCAGTCAGGAAAAAGCCGCGCAGCCTACACTGGTAATCAACGAACCGAAACTGCCGGAAGGATTCGGTACCGCAATCCGCCTCTTCTTCCAAACCGGAAAATTTTCCTGCCTCCTGGCGAACGAGGCAGGAGGTTATTTAAACCTGGATCTCCGAAATAAAACGTTCAGCCCAGCCCCAAAACCAACCGATATTCTTTTATCCGGCATCACACAACGAACCCTGATTTTTCCCAGTCATGACTATGGAAATTCGATGCACCCGGACGAACGGTACGGCCTATTGAAATCGGCAACCGGCAATGACTTCGTTTGCCAGTTTTTCGAAAAACGCATTTTTCAACTCGATCCAGGAAAATACCCTAAAACATCGGACGAAATTGAGAATAGCACCGTCATCGCCACACTCGACCAACCCCAAAGCTTCGCACGAATCGTGGACCGAAGCGGTAAAATATGGATCGGTACGATCGGTTACGGCCTGCGGATAATCGAACCGGACTTAAACGCATTTCAGTTCCAGTTCCCCGACATCAATTTCTGTAACCCAAGCCCAATGCCGGATGGAAAAATCTGGGCAGGTATGTATGCCGCAGAAAAATTCGTTGACCCGAAAACCGGCCAAGTATCAAACCCAATCTGGGCCGGCGCGCTCGATAAAACGGAAACGGTCAAAGCAGCCATTTTTGATGAATCCTACAAAAATATCATCCTGATCACCGAATACCGACAACAACTCTGGCTGGCCGTATTCGATCCAGGCGCCAAATTCCTGCGGCGCATCCACGCCCTGGAATCCTTTACCCTGGATCCAATTATGCTCTACAAGGACTCCAAGGGCGCCATCTGGGTAGCAGGTACCGGCGGCGAAGTCCTGCGATTCGATCAGCAAACCCAAACGGCTAAACACTGGCGACTTAACTATCTCTTCCCCCAAAAAGTAGATCAGGGCGAACAAATGGCGCGCTGTATCGCCGAAGATAAAAAAGGCCGCATCTGGATCGGTAGCGACGTCGGACTAATCCGCATCTCGTACTCCCCCAGGGGCGCCGATTTTAAATCATATCACAACGAAGGGAAAAACGGCCCGATTTTCAGAAGCCCTTGGATTTTTAGCATCTGCCCGCACGCCGAAAATCCAGACCAACTCTGGCTGGCTACGATGTCCGGCGGACTCGCGTACTTCGATTCTAAAAATGAAAAACTGGAATACCTGGACACCGATAACGAACTGAATCTCGTCATCGGCATGACAGCCGATCGGGAAAACAAACTGTGGCTGGCCACAAACAAAGGAATCCTTCAATACGAACCGGCAACCGATGTGTTTGTCAACTACGCCCACCTAAAACATATCCCTAAAATTTCCCTGAACTCCGCCGCTATATTTAAAGACGCCTCGGGAATGGTTTACATGGGGGGCGCCGGACTGATCACCATCAAACCGGACGCCCTTAAGCCGCAACCGGTTGGAGGAGACCTGGTCGTCGCCGATATTCAAGTGAACCGCAAACCGGCTAAAGCCGGAATCCCGGGAGCAAAAGTTTCCTTGGACGAACGGAAAAATTTTTCCTTACGGCTGTCGCATGATGATCGATTTATCGCAATTCATTTTTCTGTGCCGGCCGCTGCCATCCCGGAAGCCGTATTGTATAGATACCGCTTGCATGGCCTGCATAAAGACTGGATTTTAATGGGCCAAAAAAGAACGGTGGAACTGGCCGGCCTGGCGCCCGACAACTATACACTCGAAGTGGAGGCAGCCACCTCCGGCGAACCCTGGTCGCAAGCGAAAAAAATAAGCCTTCCAATCCGCATCGCCCCGCCTTGGTATGCCGGGATCCCAGCTTACTGCTTTTATACGCTGGCGCTCGCCGCACTCATCAGCGCCGGATTCCGGTACCAACGCAAAAGGCTATCGCTCCAATTCACCGCCGACCTAAACCGCAAAGAAGTGGAACGCCTCCACGCCATGGACGAATTTAAAAACCGATTCTTCGCTTACATCGCCCATGAATTCAAAACGCCGCTCACCATCATCATGGGCGCCGGCGAATACCTGCGGCGGCTCCACAGCCAGGATACCGACCGGGGATACCCGGAAGCCGTCATCCGCGAAGGGAATAATATGCTCAACCTCATCCACGAACTGATTGACGTCACCCGACTGCAGGATAAATCAATCCAACTCCGATACGAAAGGCTGGATATAGTCGTATTTTTGGAAAAAATAGTGGAAGCCTGGAAACCGGTCGCAGCAGCCGGCCAAATTGACCTCTCCCTGACCGCAAATATGCCGAACGCTACCCTAGATATGGATCAAACCAGAACGCAGTATATACTCAATAACCTGCTCGCCAACGCCATGAAATACACCCCGCCCGATGGCAAAATCTCAATCCAACTCGAACCGGCAGACCAACATACCGCCCGGATCTCGATCTCAGATACCGGTACGGGCATCGCCCCCGAAGACCTGCCGCATATCTTTGAAAAATATTTCCAAGGCAGTCAAAAAAGCCTTGAAACAAATCATTTCGGGCTGGGCCTATCTTTTGTAAAAGACCTTACAGAACTGCTCGGCGGAAAAATATTGGTAGAAAGCACCCTCGGAAAAGGCGCCAAGTTCAGCCTCGAACTCCCCATGCGCGCGCCAACTGGCATACCGGTTGCAAACAACCCCGACGCCCAGGCGCCCGTCGCAGACGAAATGCTGCGCGCCCAATCTATTAAGGCCGGACCGGAGGCGCCGCAACTGCTGATCGTGGACGACCACCCCGCCATCCAATCTTATCTCAAACAAGTGCTCCAGCCGTACTTTAACCTGACCTTCGCCAAAAACGGGAAAGAAGGCCTCGAAATGGCCATCGAACAAATTCCCGATATCATCCTCACCGATGTCATGATGCCGATCATGGACGGCATCGCCATGACCCAAGAACTGAAGGCGCACCAACTCACCAACCATATCCCGGTGGTCATGCTAAGCGCAAAAAATGAAATCCAAGACAGACTTGAAGGCCAGGAACACGGCGCCGACGCATACCTCGGCAAACCCTTCAACAACCGGGAACTGATCCTGACGCTCCATAACCTTAACCGACTCCAACAACGCTGGAAAAAACGATACGCCGCTATTGCCACAGGCGAATCCAGCCTCAAAGAAGCGGCAGAAATGCCGGAAACCTTCACCCAAACGGTGGTCTCCAGCAACGACGCGTTTATGCAAAAAATCCTCGACGCGTTCGAAAATCATTACGCCTCGGAAAATTTCGATGCAATCGAACTGGCCGCCCTGCTGAATATCAGCAAAGCGCAACTCTACAGAAAAATTTCGAAAATATCGGACGAAGGCGTCATGGAACTTCTCCGAAACTTCCGCCTCAAAAAAGCGATGAAATTACTGGAAAAACACCCGGATATGAGCACTAAAGAAGTGGCCTTCAACGTCGGATTTAAAGAATATTCCCACTTCTCAGCCTCGTTTAAAAAACGCTTCGGCGTGGCGCCCTCCGAATGGCGAAAAAGCAGAATCGGTCGCTAAACGCGGCGAAAATAAAATCGCCGAGTCAAAAATGAATCATTTTTGACTCGGCGAGAAAATCCTAGGGCATACCCTAGAAACACTCCTGCACCACCGCCGGCGTGCCGCCAACGAATGTGCCCAAATCGTTCTGACTCGGGAAACCGCATTTTTGCAAATTGGCAGCCGGCAAATCGTAGGCATCCCCGCATTGCACCACGCAGG
>JAUMBL010000025.1:0-10554 GCA_032115775.1 Saprospiraceae bacterium
CTAAAACCAAACTTTTTTATATCTTTTTTTTCAACGCCAACCCTAAACTTTTCTTCAAACACCTCATCTCTCTCTGCCTCTCTTCCGAAGCGGGCGCAAAGGTACAAGGTTTTTTTATAGCGCAAAGAAAATTTGAAAAAAAGTTTGCGGGCATCGCACTAAACCTGCTGCAACAAAAACCACTTCGTGGTACCCGGTCGGATATCGCGCTTTAAAGGCGGTGGCAATACCGGAATCTGTCGCCGAGAAGCCGGTATTCGGTGCGCTCCCAGGCGTTTGAGCAGCCGAACAAGCAGGCGGCCGTCGTTCCGCCGGTAGATTACAAAGGTTGGAAACTGCTGCTGCAAATGACGCACGACGCGGTACAACGAATTTTTTTGCACGCCCCGTAGATACTGCGGCCTGCAGTGCAACAAGCGCATGCGGGAAATTTCGGATTTATGCAGGGACAGCATGCTCGACAACTCCGCAGCATTGATTTGTAAATGGGAGTTCCGAAGGGCAAGTATCATCTGGTGCAGGACGTAGGACATGGCCGCAATATCCCGGAGTTCGTCAAGGTCGGTAAGCTTCATGGATGTTCGATGTTTTGCCGCACCCGCCCAATCGAATCAGCGAACGATCCACCGGCGCAAACCGGCAAAACAAGGTTTCCCAGACGCAGGCGCGACCGGTCGAACAGGTACGGTTGGTTATATTTCTCCACAAACTAACGGAACACACGCTCAGCCCACAAGGCCGCGCGCCATTTAAACCGTTGTTTACCAACATTCTGCCGTTTTTTTGCATCAAGATGCGTACATGCGCGTATTGGGTTTATTAAAATATGTGCCGCCTGGCAAATTACCCGGGAGACACATGGTATTTTTACCCAAACGCGCCGAACCCACCAGAAACGGCAAAAACCTTCGCTTATGACCCATTCCCCGCTCCTGGAAATTTGGCACGGTTTCGTGCACCTGCTCTATCCCCTCCTATGCGTCGGCTGTAACCGCGAATTGCCAGCCGGAAATGCCTGTTTCTGCGTGCGGTGCCGGCTCCGCTTAGAACCCACAGACCATCTGCTCCACCAGGAAAACGAATTTACCAACCGATTCTGGGGCCGACTGCCGCTGCACACCGGCGCGGCGATGTATTACTTTCGCAGAAAAAGTCCGGTGCAGCAAGCACTGCACTTGCTGAAATACAAGGACAAACCCGATATCGGACAACGCCTGGGCCGCGAACTCGGCCGGCAAATCGCCGGCGCAGCACACCTGTCGAACCTCGACGGAATCATTCCCATCCCTTTACACCGCGAAAAAGAACGCGTGCGCGGCTATAATCAAAGCGCCGTGTTCGCACAAGGCCTCTCGGACGCGCTGGAAATTCCAAACCTGCCACACCTGCTCCAAAAACCCGCCTCTAACGACACGCAAACCCGAAAAAAAAGACTGGATCGCTTCGAAAATGTCCGCACGGTCTTCCACACGCCCCGACCGGATCTGCTGGCCGGTCGCCATTTTTTACTGGTGGATGATGTACTCACAACCGGCGCTACGCTGGAAGCCGCCGCACAAACACTGCTGGACGCCGGCGCAGGAAAAATTAGTATGGCGACCATTGCGATTGCGGTAAATCGGGGATATTAAGGGGACTATTTTATTTTGGTAACCCGGATGCCGCATAAAAACCCTAAAATATGCAAAAAATCACTTCTTTTGCAAAACCTTCCCCAGCAAGCCGACCATCTAAATCGCTTCCGCATGCCTGTCTCTATCCGCCCGGTAACTACCCGACACGACCTACACACCTATATATATTTACCGGAAAAAATCCACGCGCAAAACCCCAACTGGCTGCCGCCGTTTTTTATGGACGAGCGGACGTACTACAACCCAGCCAAAAATAAAGCCTTCCGGTATTGCGATACCGCACTGTTCCTAGCCTGGCGCGAAAACCGGCCGGTAGGTAGGGTCATGGGAATCATTCATCACCCGCACAACCAAGCCATCACTGAGAAAAACGCGCGCTTCGCGCATTTCGAATGCTTCAACGACGAAGAGGCGGCTTTTGCCTTGCTCGACGCGGTGGAAAACTGGGCGCGCACGCACGGCATGACCCGAATTATCGGCCCGTTCGGTTTTTCTGATAAAGACCCGGAAGGCCTCCAAATTGAAGGCTTCAACGAACTACCGATCCTTGTCACCGCGACCAACCAATCCTATCTCCCAGGTTTCGTGGAGCGCCGCGGCTATGCCAAAAAATTAGACTGTCTGGACTACCGCATAGATATCCACCAGGACGTCCCACCGGCCTACGCCCGCATCTGCGAACGGGTGCAACGCAATTTGCCCTACACGCTGATCCATTTTCAAAACAAAAAACAACTCCGCCCCTGGATCGTGCCGGTCTTCCAACTTATGAACGAAACCTACCAGGATCTCTATGGCTTCGTACCCCTGGATGAACAGGAAATGCAGGAAACGGCTGACCGCTATCTCCCCATCCTGGATCCACGGTTTGTTAAAGTAATCGCCGATGACCGCGGCAAACTGGCGGCTTTCATGCTCGGACTACCCAATATGACGCCCGGCATCCAACGCGCGCGCGGACGCATTTTTCCCTTCGGCTGGTGGCATATCCTGCAGGCCGCCCGCCGCGCTACCCAACTGGATCTGCTACTCGGCGCCGTCGCAGCGCCGCTGCGCGGCCGCGGACTGGATATCCTCATGGGCTGGAATATGATCGAAAGCGCCCGCAAGGCCGGCATGCAAACGATGGAAAGTCACTTGATCCTGGAAACCAATAAACCAATGCGCGCAGAATTCGAACGCATGGGCGCAAAACCCATTAAACGCTTTAGAATCTGGGAAAAACCGTTGTAAGAAAAGGTCTTATCCGGTGCCTGGCCGGATTTTGCGTACATGTTTTATCATAATGCCCCCAAAATCAAACAAATCACAGTAAAAACACGCGCCGACATCATTCGACGCCGCCGAGATGTTTTAAAGAAAACGCCGCTTGCGGGTTGTCAAGAACTTGTTTTGTTTTAAACAATACCGTTTTTCGCTCGCCGGGCAGGAGATCGAAGTAATTATCGTCAAAAAAACCGGCGACAGTAGATTGCAGGCAGACGTTCTTGGCGAGTTTATCGGCCTGCAGGGTAATTTGATAGCCGTCATTGATGCTGTCTGCCTGCATACTGATGCGCGGGTTAGGGAGATCGAGTTTTTTGGGTTTTTCAAAATAAAACAACCGGCGATAAGCAAGCCGGCCTTCGGCGGTGCGGAGGGTGATTTCCACCACGGCGTCCTCTTTTTTGTGTTTTCCCAGCATCGTCCGGAGTGTGCCCTGCCAGATCTGAAGGCTGGAGTCAGGTCGGATACGTTGCTCCGGCGTTGTTTGGTCGAACAGATTTTTCCCGTCGAAGCTCAGCGCGCGCACGCGCAGGACGAGGGTGGTATCCGCCGGCAGGTCGGACACGCCGTACACCTGCAGGATATCGTCCTCGAGGAAGGGCAATGCAGCGACCGGGCTATAGGCCTCCCGGACGAAGTAGTGCAAGGCTTTCCAGCGGCCGTAGTAGTCTATGCTCGACCAAGAGGCGACGGGCCACACGTCGTTGAGCTGCCAGTAGAGCGTACCCATGCAATAGGGTTTATTGCGGCGATGGGCTTCGATACCAAGCCGCATACCTTCTGCCTGGAGCAGTTGGCTGACATAGACGAAGTCGGCGAAATTTTCCGGCATGCGGTAGTCTCGCTGCATATATTCGGCGATGAGCGCGTTGCCGCGTGGGTGTTTTTGGTGGACGCGCATGACCGGGCTGTCCAGCGCGCGGTCCTCCGGCAGGCTGAAGGATTCGATGGTGCGCCATTCGGGGAACGACTGGAAGCCAAATTCGCTCATAAAACGGGGTACTTTTTTGTCGAGCACCGAAAAAGGCTCTTCGTCGTGCCATACGCCCCAGTAGTGTGCGTCGCCTTCTGTGAGCGATTTGGGATTGGCCCTTCCGAATTTAGGCGAACTTTCCCAGTACGGCACGCCGCCGCCGGCATCGGCTACATACGCGGGCAGCAAGTCCATGAACAGCGTTTTATAATCTCGCCAGCGCTGCGTGCGCTGCGCTTCGTTGAACTGCATTTGCCAGCCCCAGTTATGCCACGCTTCGTTGTTTTCATTATTGCCGCACCACAGGGCGATGCAGGGGTGCTGGCGCAGGCGTTCGATTTGTTCGCGGGCTTCTGCCGCTGCGTTTTTCAGAAACGCGCCATTTCCGGGGTACATAGCGCAAGCGTACATAAAGTCTTGCCAGACGAGGATGCCGCGGGCGTCGCAGAGTTGGTAAAACAGGTCGTCTTCGTAAATCCCGCCGCCCCACACGCGGAGCATGTTCATATTCGACGCCGCCACGTCGTCGAGCAGGCGTTTGTATTGCGCGGGGGCGACGCGCTCCTGAAACATATCCTGCGGGATATAATTGGCGCCTTTACAGAACACCGGCTTGCCGTTCAATTTAAAATAAAACTGCGCACCTTTATCGTCCGGCGCGGTCACCAGTTCGATGGTTCGGATGCCCGCGCGCGCATCGGCTTTATCGAGGGTTTTGCCGTCCTGTCGAAGTTCGAGGGAAAAATCGTAGAGATACGGTTCGCCCATACCGGCGCACCACCAGAGGCGGGGGTTGGGGACGGTAAACCAGACGGAGTCTTCATGGATGCCGGTTTCGAGCACGCGCTCGTCCACCGATTTGTTTTTGTTGTATTTGGTAAAGACCGTGACCTTTCCGCTTACTTCGGAGCGATAGCGGAAATGGGCGGTCATGCGGGCGCTGTTTTCCGAGATTTCCGAGGTGGCGAAAAAGACGTTTTCGATCAAAAAATCATCCCAAACCAGCAGTTCGGGCTCTTTATAGACCCCGCAGCCGACCAAGCGCGGCCCCCAGTCCCAACCATAGTGAAACTGCGCTTTGCGGGTCATGGTGCGGATGCCCCCGGGCAGTTCATAACCCAGCTCCTGCCAGTCGGCAGCGACCTTTTTAACGGGGCTTTCAAAGTAAATATGCAGGGTATTATCACCTTTTTTGAGCAGGGACTTGACGTCCACCGTCCAAGAGCGGAACATATTATCCGTTTCGAGGATCAGGGTGTCATTGAGATAGATTTGGGCGTAGGTATCGAGGCTCTGGAGGCGCATTTCGATGTGCTTGCGGGCCAGCATCTCTTCCTGCACGAAAAACGTGCACTGGAATTCCCAGTCTTCCTGCTCGATCCACTGCTGCTTGAGTTCGTTATCTCGATAGTACGGATCGTCGAGCTTGCCATGCCCCATTAGGGCCGTATGCACGCCGGCGGGAAGCGCGATCGGCAGCCAATCGCCGGTATTGGCCTGGCGAAATTCCCAGGCGCCGTCGAGGCGTTTCGTAAAAGGTGTTGCCGGCGATTGCGAATGGGCGATCATAGGGAAGAGGAAGAAAAAAAAGACCAGGAGTCGCAGCATAATCTTATCATTTCGGTAACTACTTAGCCAAACCCCGAAGGGGAGACATTATTCTAGCGGTCGACGTTTTGCCGTTAAAACCCCGAAGGGGTGACATTATTATAGTTTACCGGTTTCCGGACAGTTCCACCCGAATACCCAGCGACACGTCTTCGTTGAGTTCGATTTTATTATCCGGGAGCTCGTCGGTCAGTTCCAGCCGGTCGGCTAGCACCTCGCTTTTGATATAGTCTGCAAAATCGGTGACGGCTCGGGTGATTGCCGGGTGCTGTTCGAGCGTGACGCAGATGCGGTCGGTGACGTTGAAGTCTTGTTCCTTACGCAGATTTTGTATGCGATTGACTAGGTCGCGCGCGGTACCTTCGGCCAGCAGCGCATCGGTCATGGTGACGTCCAGCGCCACGGTGACACCTTGTCCGGCGGCTACTTTCCAGCCCTCCAAGTCTTCGGTGCTGACTACGACGTCCTCCGGGGTGATGGCGTGCGGGATACCGTGAACCATAATTTCTACGGCGCCGGATTTTTCCAAGGCATTAATTTCCTCATTTGTAAAGCCGGCGATGATTTGCGCGGCCTCCTTCATATCCTTGCCCAGGCGGGCGCCGAGCGTTTTGAAATTGGCTTTTGCCGATTTTTTAATCAGCCCGTCCGCGTCAGTGATAAATTCCAGGTCTTTTACATTTATTTCGGAGAGGATCAGGTCTTTCACGCCGTTTACCTCTTCGATGAAGCTTTCGTCGAGCACCGGCAGCAGCAGTTTCTGAAGCGGTAGCCGCACGCGGAGTTTTTCTTTTTTTCGGATGCTAAGTGCGAGCGAGCAGATGCGTTGGGCGTAGTACATCCTGCGCTCCAGGTCTTTGTCAATTTTTGCGGGATCCGCCTGCGTCAGGTCGGTGAGGTGTACCGAGGCGTGGCGCAGAGGCGTGTGGTTGGCACGCGCGGCTTCGCGGATAGGGTCGGTCAGGTTTCGATAGAGCCAGTCGGAGAAAAACGGCGCCAGGCTGGCGCTGAGTTGGGCGGTGACAGTGAGACACTCGAACAGCGTTTCGTAGGCGGCGCGTTTATCGGCGTTCAGGTCGCCGCGCCAGAAGCGGCGGCGGGAGAGGCGGACGTACCAGTTGGAGAGGTGCTCGTCCACAAACTCTTCGATTGCGCGAGCGGCGCGGGTCGGCTCATAGTCGTCCATGGCGGCGCGATAGTCTTCCACCAGGCTATAGAGTTTGGAGAGCGCCCAACGGTCGAGTTCCGAGCGTTGGGCGAGCGGGAGCACGTCCTGTTCGTTCATTTTCCAGCCGTCAAGGTTGGCATACAGCGCGAAAAAGTTGTAGGTATTGAAGAGCGTGCCGAAGAATTTGTTGCGCACCTCCAGGATACCGTCGGCGTCAAATTTAAGGTTATCCCAGGGGTTTGCGTTGGCGATCATGTACCAGCGGGTGGCATCGGCGCCGAATTCGCCGATCGTAGCGAAGGGATCCACGGCATTCCCTTTGGATTTGGACATTTTATTGCCGTCTTTATCCAGCACCAAACCGTTTGAAACCACATTTTTATACGCCAAGCTATCGAAGGCCATCACGGCGATGGCGTGCAGGGTATAGAACCATCCGCGGGTTTGATCCACGCCTTCTGCGATAAAATCGGCGGGATACATCGTATCGAAAGGTGCGTTGAAGGGGCGGTCGGCGCCGGCCTGCAGTTTGTCGTAGTCCAGTCCCCATTGCGCGTAAGGCATGGAGCCGGAGTCGAACCACACGTCAATAAGGTCGAGTTCACGGCGCATGGGTTTGCCGGAAGGCGCCACAAGGATGATATCGTCTATGTACGGGCGGTGGAGGTCGAACGAGTCGTTGGCGTTCAGCGGATTGTGCGGCATAAGCCCTGCGTTCACCGCTTTATCTACTTCTGCGGACAGTTGCGCCATGGAGCCGATGCAGATTTCCTCATTTTCGTCTTCCGTGCGCCAGATTGGGAGCGGTACGCCCCAGTACCGGGATCGGGAGAGATTCCAGTCCTGCAGATTTTCGAGCCAGGCGCCGAAGCGGCCGCTGCCGGTGTGTTCGGGTTTCCAGTTGATGGTTTGGTTGAGTTCGGCCATGCGTTCTTTCGCGGCGCTTGCGCGGATGAACCAGGAATCGAGCGGGTAGTACAGCACCGGTTTGCCCGTGCGCCAGCAGTGTGGATAGTTGTGTTTGTATTTTTCGATTTTGAAGGCTTTGTTTGTTTCCTTGAGGTGCAGGGAAATCAGCAGGTCGGTTGGTTTGAAATCTTTTTCTTCCTGCACCGCTTTCGGATAGTATTCCGCTTTGACGAACATACCGCCGAAAAGCGGCACTTCGGGCACAAAACGGCCTTGTTTATCCACCAGCGGAAGAATCCGGCCTTTTTCATCAGGGACGCCGATAAACGGCACGCCGGCGGCTTTGCAGGCGCGGAAGTCGTCGGCGCCGAAATACGGCGCCGTGTGCACCACGCCGGTGCCGTCTTCCGTGGTCACGAAATCGCCGGGAATTACGCGGAATCCATCGCGGGCGAGCGCTTCGCCGACGAGTTCCGGCATAGGCAGGAGCTGTTCGTAGCGCGTGCCGACGAGGTCGCGACCGTGCAGGGATTGCACGACTTTGTAGGGCAGTTTTTTATCGCCGGGCTGATAGCCTTCGAAGGTCATACCGGCGTCGTCAGGGTTGAAGTAGGCATGCATGCGTTCGCGGGCGAGGAGGACGCTGACCGGCGCGCCGGTGTACGGGCTGCGCGTTTTTACCTTCACGTACTCGATGTCGGGGCCGACAGTCAGGGCAACGTTGGAAGGCAGCGTCCAAGGCGTGGTGGTCCAGGCGAGGATACGCAAATCCTCCTGGTCGTTTTCGAAAAGGAACGCTGATTTGCCGTCGCGCTGCACTTTAAACATCGCGACAGTAGAAAAATCCGTCACCTCTTGATAGCAGCCGGGCTGGTTAAGTTCGTGCGAGCTCAATCCGGTGCCGGCAGCAGGACTATACGGCTGGATCGTGAACCCTTTGTACAGAAACGCCCGGTCGTCGGCTGTTTTTTTATCGTACAAGCGGCGCAGCAACCACCAGCAGGTTTCGATATATTGGTTGTCGAAGGTGATATACGGGTTGTCGAGGTCCACCCAATAGCCCATGCGCCGTGTAATATCGTCCCAGAGGTCTTTGTACTGCATGACCGTTGCGCGGCAGGCCTGATTGTACTCGTTTACCGAGATTTTTTTTCCGATATCTTCTTTGGTAATGCCGAGTTCTTTTTCCACCTGGAGTTCGATGGGCAGGCCGTGGGTATCCCAGCCGCCTTTGCGTTCGACGCGAAATCCTTTGAGTGTTTGATAGCGGCAGAAAAGGTCTTTCACGGCCCGCGCCATGACGTGATGGATGCCGGGTATGCCGTTTGCGGAAGGCGGGCCTTCATAAAAAACGAAAGGCCGGTCAGCGGGCCGCTGTTCGACGGATTGCTGGAAAATGCCTTCCGCCTCCCAAAATTGCA
The DNA here is from genome assembly GCA_032115775.1 of Saprospiraceae bacterium. Lineage (GTDB taxonomy): Bacteria > Bacteroidota > Bacteroidia > Chitinophagales > Saprospiraceae > M3007. The sequence continues at coordinate 8,980 of JAUMBL010000025.1, forward strand.
GGATTTCGGCGTCTATGGAAGGTAGGTGGAGTTGTTTAAATTCGCGATACATATCGTGCAAGGATTCGGATATTGAAATATTGGGATTTTGCGGTCGCAAAGATAGCTAAATTAGCAGTAAGTAACTGTTTTAAAACCGTCTCGAACTACGCAGCGGGCGGGCTGTCCGGCCCCAAACCGAAATCCAAAGATGCGCTTATTAACTCCGCGCGCCGATTTCCACCCCCAGCGCCGCCGCGCAAGCCTTCGCCACATTCTGCCCGTCCATCGCAGCCGAAATAATACCTCCGGCATATCCGGCGCCTTCTCCGCAAGGGAAAAGTCCGCGCAGCTCCGGGTGCATCATACTGTGCGGATCGCGCGGAATCCGCACCGGCGCGCTGGTACGGCTCTCCGTGCCCACCACCACTGATTCCGTGCTGTAAAAACCGGGCATCATCTTGCCAAAACGCCGCATTCCCTCCCGCAAGCGCGCGTAAATAAAATCGGGCAGCAGCTCGTACAAAGGCGCCGCGTACAGACCCGGTATGTAGGATGAATCCGGTAGGGCTGCCGACAAGCGGCCGGCCAAAAAATCCGGCAGGCGCAAAGCCGGCCCTTTTTGGCTGCCATCGCCCGCCCGGAAAAGGGTTTGCTCCACCTCGGCCTGAAAATCCAGGTGGGCGAATACGCCGTGAGAAGCCCAGGCTTTCAGATCCGGACCGTCCACCGCTGTGACAATCCCGGAATTGGCGTAAGGCGAATCCCGACGACTCATGCTCATGCCGTTCACGACGATCTCGCCGGGCGCCGTGGCTGCCGGCACAATCAGGCCGCCTGGACACATACAAAAGGAGAATACCCCGGCGCCGTCTGCCTGGCAGACCAAACTGTAACTCGCCGCCGGAAGCGCATCGTGCCGCGGACGCTGCCGGTACTGTATCTCATCAATCAATGGCTGCGGGTGCTCCACCCGAATGCCCAGCGCAAAAGGTTTCGCTTCAATTCGGATGCCTTTGGCGTGCAGCAGCCGGTAAATATCCCGCGCCGAGTGCCCCGTCGCCAAAATCACTGCATCAGCCTCCCAAAGGCCGCCTTTGCCCTCGCCGCCGGGCGTCGGTGTCGTCAGCACGCCAGTGATACGCCCATCGGACAGTATAAAATCCGTAGCCAATTCCCCGAAATGCACCTCCCCGCCGTAGTGCAGGATGGTTTCCCGGATATTTTGCACCACGCCAGGCAATTTATTGGAGCCGATATGCGGGTGCGCATCGGTCAGGATATCTGATTTTGCGCCGTGTTCGACCAGCAGTTTTAGCGATTTATACACATCGCCGCGTTTTACGGAGCGCGTGTACAACTTGCCGTCCGAGTACGTGCCGGCGCCGCCTTCGCCGAAGCAATAATTGGAGTGTGGATTGACTTCACCGAACTGCTGGATGGCACGCAGGTCGCGGCGGCGGGCGCGAGCGTCCTTGCCGCGGTCGAGCACGATGGGTTTGATTCCCCGTTCGATCAGTTCCAGTGCGGCGAAATAACCGGCCGGGCCGGCGCCCACAATCACCACCTTTTTTCGGCCATCCACCGGACGGAATC
>JAUMBL010000026.1:0-18615 GCA_032115775.1 Saprospiraceae bacterium
AAGATGACAATGCAACAAAAAAGACTATTTCTATCCACATTTTTTATCTGTTTTTGCCTTTTGTCGTGCTATGCGCAAGGAAAAAACGACTCAATCCCTGTCGCCTCTAAGTGGGAGGTAGGTATTGACCTGCTTCCATTGATCAAACTCAACCAATTGCCAGCCAAGTCGCTATTTTTCCGCCGAAACTATCATGTCAGCCCCAATAGGTGCAATGCTTGGCGTTTTAGGTTGGGTACTGATAGTGAAGACCGGTTAGTTAAAACAGATGATAATGACCTTACAGGCGATTATCAATCTTATGCCCCTTACCTACGTTTAGGACATGAATGGCGGTTTATTTCTGGACGATACGCGTGGTTTACGGGGTTTGATTTTACGGGCAGGTACGAATATGTAAATTGGTATCGGCTGACGGGTGATTCGCAGTTGTTCACCGATGAAAAAATAAGGAACTATGATATTGGATTTTCTTGGATTATCGGGGGAAGTTTAAAGTTCTCAAAACGCCTTGGTGTTTCCATTGAATCATCTCTTGATGCACTATATATCCGGAGAAAATCTGATGCCATTGATATAATCAGGGACTCTAATGTAATTGTGGCCTATGGTGGTGAAAGTCGTAAACGATTGACGACCAATATTCAACCTCTTTTGTCCATTAACTTAAATTATTCAATCCAAAAATTTCATAAAAAATGAGTATCTTAAAATGAATTTGGATGAGCCTGCTAATACTGCTTATCACCACTTGTGCTTTTGCACAGCCACCACTTTCGTTGACATACAAGCGCGACAACACTTTCATTGACCATGAACGTAAGTGTAAATTCCGGTCAATCTGACCCCCCTGCTCCGATTTTATCTGACCCCCTCATTCCGGAGGTTTGACCCCCCTAAATGTTAGTAACATTCCGGAGGTCTGACCCCGGAAAAAATGTGTGTCACTAATCACCAAAAGTGGCTCTTCGTCACTTTTGGTGATTAGTGACAAATAAACGCCTAAAATGTAAAAAACAAACATTGCACAATAATTTAATAAACTTAGCATGAACAAAATATGTTTGTTTCTAACTACGTAGCCGGTCGCGTGCTGGCGCAAAAGCTTCACGCATCCCTATCTTTGCCGCGTGAATCCATCCTGCTTCAACCCTTTTCAATTTTTACCCGCCGAGCCGCTACCCGAGCGCTTCACTTTCCCGTTTCTCTACACGCCCCATCCCCTGAGCGTGCAGGCAGCCCGGGAACTTCAGGAATACCTGGAGCGGCAAACGCAATGGCAGCACGCCTTTTGGAACGCGGAAACCAACGGTGAAACGGCGTATGGCAAGATGTTCGGGGTGCTGGTCGTGCAAACAACGGACGGAAACCTGGGGTATCTGGCAGCGTTTTCAGGCAAACTGGGCGGAAAAAATCACCACCCGGGGTTTGTTCCGCCTGTTTTTGATTTGCTCGATGAACAGGGCTTCTACCGCCGTGGAGAGGAGGAACTGAATGCGCTGAACCGCCGGATTGCGCAATTGGAGCAGGATGCCGACCTGACGGCCTGGCAGGAACGCCTGGAAAAAGCCAGACAAGAGGCTGTCGCAGAGATTGAAGCGGAGAGACAGCGCGCCAAAATCGCCAAAGCGGATCGGGATGAACGCCGGCGGCAGGCGGAAGGGGCGCCGGAAACGGAGCAGCAAGCCCTGGCGGAGTCGCTTATGCAAGCAAGTCGCTACGACCATTTCCGAATGAAGGACCTCAAACGGCACTGGAAGGCGCTACTGGAAAATCTGGAGCAGCAGGCGGCCGCCAGGCAAAACGACCTGCAGACCCTAAAAAATCAGCGGCGGGAAAAATCAGCGGCGCTGCAACAACATATTTTCGATCATTATTTCTTCCTCAACCAGGCAGGCGAGCGCAAAAGCCTGGCAGATATTTTTCAGCGCAATGCCGCCGCGCCGCCGCCCGCGGGCGCGGGCGAGTGCGCAGCGCCCAAACTACTGCAATACGCTTTTCTGCACCGACTCAAGCCCATCGCCCTAGCGGAATTTTGGTGGGGGGAATCGCCCGCGGGGGAAATACGCAAACACGGGCAGTTTTATCCGGCCTGTAGGGGTAAATGCGAACCAATTCTGGCGCACATGCTGGAAGATATGCCGCTGGATCCGAATCCTTTGCAGTCGAACATCGCCCCACCGGAGGATCCGGAAATTGTGTACGAAGACGACTTCCTCGCCGTAGTGCACAAACCCGCAGCCATGCTGTCGGTGCCGGGCAAACAGGCGTCGGACTCCGTACTGCTGCGCATGAAACGCCGCTACCCGGATGCAACCGGCCCGCTGCTGGTGCACCGATTGGATATGGGAACCTCCGGACTGCTGCTCGTGGCCAAAACCGCCGAAGTACATAAAGCGCTGCAAGCGCAGTTTCTGAGTCGCAGCGTAAAAAAACGCTATGTGGCCATCCTGGAAGGGACGCTGCAGGTCGAAAACGGGGTGATTGACCTGCCGCTGCGCGTGGATTTGGACGACCGCCCCCGTCAAATGGTGTGCTATACCCACGGCAAATCGGCGCGCACGGAATGGGAAGTGGCGGCGCGGGGCGAGGGCGTCACCCGGGTACATTTTTATCCGATCACCGGGCGCACCCACCAGTTGCGCGTGCATGCCGCGCACCCGTCCGGATTGAACGCCCCGATCCTGGGCGATGAATTATACGGTACCAAAGGCACGCGCCTGCGCCTGCACCTGCACGCCGAGCGGCTGGAGTTCACGCACCCGGTAAGCGGCGACCGGGTGACAGTAGAACGGGCGGCGGATTTTTGAGTGCGATTGACCCGTGCTATCAGCCTGCAAAAACCCCACTGACGAAAATCAGGCCGCGCTATGACGGCCGTATAGCAGGGAATGACCAGGATCCCCCTACTCTTGCGGCATGGAATTCAAAACGCTCTTCGAGCCGTTGCGCTTCAACTGGTTGGAACCGATTGGGGTGACGTCCAACGTAAAACGGGCGCGTTTTGAGCCTTTCCTGTTCATTCAATTTAATGCCGTCCTATGCCATTTTATCACCGATTAGGCCGCGTACCGTCCAAACGCCACGTCGTGTTCCGCCAGCCCGACGGCGCGCTGTACCAGGAAGAACTGGTCGGCACGCAGGGTTTCAGCGGTATGTCCTCGCTGGTCTATCACCTGCATGCGCCCACGCAAATCCGCCAGATCCAGGCGCCGGTTACCGTACAACCGAAGATCGCGATAGAAAATAATATCTATCCGCTCAAATTCGACGGGTTTGACATTCCTGCCGAGCCGGACTATCTGCAAAGCCGCAAAACGCTGTTCGTCAATGAGGATATGAGCATCGGCCTCGCGGCGCCCGCTGCCACACCGGATTATTTTTTCAAAAATGCCGATGCAGACGAGATCATCTTCGTGCACCGCGGAAAGGGCGACCTGCAAACGATGTTCGGAAACGTGGACTTCGAACCGGGCGATTACCTGGTCATCCCCCGCGGTACAATCTACAAACTCGAATTTGAAACCGCAGACAACCGCCTGCTCTTCATCGAAAGCCGCGGCCCGGTATTCACCCCTAAACGCTACCGCAACGAATTCGGCCAGATGCTGGAACACTCGCCCTTCTGCGAGCGCGATATCAAACGCCCGGAAGTGCTGGAAACCCATGAAGAACGCGGCGAATTCGAAGTGCGGGTAAAAAAACGCCAGGCGATTTTCCCGATTCTGTATCCCTACCATCCCTTCGATGTGATCGGATGGGACGGCTACCACTACCCCTATGCCTTCAACATCCGCAATTTCGAGCCGATTACGGGGCGTATTCACCTGCCGCCGCCAATCCACCAGACCTTTGAGGGTCGCAATTTCGTCGTTTGCTCTTTTGTGCCCCGACTGTACGACTACCACCCGGAGTCTATCCCGGCGCCTTACCACCACTCCAACGTGGATTCGGATGAGATTTTATACTATGTGGACGGCGATTTCATGTCGCGCAACAACGTGAAACCAGGCCAACTCACCCTACACCCGGCCGGTATCCCGCACGGACCCCACCCCGGCGCCATCGAGCGCAGCATCGGTCAGACCGAAACCAAGGAACTCGCCGTCATGATTGATCCTTTCAACCCGCTCATGATCACCGAGGAAGCCATGCGGCTGTCGGTAAAAGATTATTACCAGGTTTGGTTCGAAAACGGCGCACACGCAAAATAACTCAGTCAACACGAGCAATATAAAATAGGTCGTGTCAAAATGTGTGTGCTGGCGATAACTAAGGGGTTGTGTAAAAAGTATGGCGTTGTGTAAAAAGTCCATTTACGCCCCTTTAAACAAAAAAATATTTTGTTTAAAGGGGCGTCGGCGCATCCTTTGAACGCTGTACGGCGTTTGGAGCCAATCTAAGTCGCTAATTTAAAACTGCCAAAACGCGCTCACTTGCCAATTTCGCCCTGGCATCGGCCGGAAGGCGATCAACTGATAGGCGGTATTCCAGCAGTTATCGAGGCGCAGGGCGACCCGCCCATGCGTGCAGATTTGGTAGTATGCTTGCACGAATCCGGTGTGAAAGCCGGGCAGCGCAAGGCTGTTGTCGCTGGTTGTAAAGCGGCGGCTGGTCCACTGATGGATATACGACAGGCCGGCGCGGGGCAGGGCGGCCGTGCATTCGACGGATGCATTCAATTGGGGGGTGTAGGGCAGCTGTTTGTTCTGCGCGGCCGTACTGCCGCCATAGATTTTCGTATTTGTTACCTGCAGGTACTGCAATCGGCCGTGCACCCGAAACGTCTGGTTTCCGATGCGATGCATAGCGGAAGCGTTCCATTCCAGCCCCCTGGACCAAACCTGGCGCAGGTTATCCGGTCGGAACAATCCGTCGGCGCCGGGCTGCCAGAGAATCCAATCATCCAGCAGCAAATGAAAAACGCCGGCTTCCGTTTGAATCTGCCCGCGGTCGCGATTCCAATTTTTTTCAAGAAAAACCTGCGCGCTATAGCCCCGCTCCGGTTTTAAATCCGGTTTGCCCAGCCCCTGCCAGAAACGGTCGTTGAAGGTTGGTAAGGTAAAATTGCGGGCTATTTGGCTTCGCACCGACCAATTACGCTTCCAACGCCGGGTGACCGCCGCCGACCAGCTAAAAGGCGCTCCCTGCGCCTCCGCCCACTCTTGGCGGAGGAGGACGGTATATTTCCAGTTTTTGCTGATTTTTTCCAGCGCGCCCGTCAGCGCCAATCGCCCTTGTGTTTGCCATCTGGCGGTATCGGCGTAGCCATCTGCCCGCGCGCGGACAAACTGGGCTTGCGCGCCGCCGCGCCAGATCCAGCCGCCGGACAAAACCCGGGTGGATTCGCCACGCCAAAGGGCGGTTTGCGAGGCGCTGGAATCCGCATCGCCGGAGCGAAAGAAGACGATCCGTTCGTCGAGTATCGCGAATTGCTGCTGCCACTGCCGGTCGGGCAGGCGACTGCGCCGCAGCGAAAAGACGGCGCGCAGGGCATCGTCTTGCTGCCAGGATTCAACGGGCGCTTCCGTCATGGCCGGCGGGATCGCGCGCCGGGCGCGTTGGCCCCACAGGGCGGATTCTAATTCCAGTCCGTTGCCGATGCGCCAGGCGCCGTGGTGCTGGAGATCCAGTCGCTTGAATTGATTGTTTTTTTGTCTTTGAACCGGGGCGCCGATCAAGGTGGTATTGACGAAGGGGAAGTTGTTTTCGGCTTGTGTCCAAGATGCGCGCAGACTGCCGGCGCGCGCGCCTTCCAATCCGACCAAGCCATACCAAGCTCCAAAGCTGCCGAAGCCGGTGGCGGCCTGGCCATGCAGCCCGGCTCGGGCGCCGACTGCGGCCGGTTGGATCTGGACGCTGCCCGACATGGCGCCGCTGCTCAAGGCTGCGCTCTGCCCGCCCTGTCGAATTTCCAACTGATCGCCCGGCCACAGCGGTACCAGCGAAAGGTCGGACACCCCGTTCATCGGACTTTGCAGGTTGATCCCTTTCCAGAACACCGGCGTTCGGGCGGCGCCCGCCCCCCGAATAGAGGGTGTGGAGAGCAGTCCGGGGCCGATACTGCGCATCTGGAGCGCGTTACTCCAACGGAGGCGATCGGCGGCATCGGCAAAACCGATGGTAGAATCGGCCAGCCAGATACTTATGCCGTGGCGATCGAGCCGAAAATCCGACACGATGGCCGCGGGCAGAATGGTCGTAGCCGTATCGTTTTGGCCTGCCAGCGCAACGCAACAGCCCATCAGAGAAATGAAAATAGGAAAAAAATGACCCACGGAGGCGTGTTGGTTGCCGAAATTATAGATCGCAACTGTTCACGAGCTCCTGATAATTCGGCCGGTCGTACGGGAATTGGTGGATATAGGAGTGTTTTATTTCGCCTTTATAAAGCACAAAAACACCCGGCATCTGGAATCCATCGCCAATTTCTTCGCCATAATAAGCAAAACCATGACCTTCCAGCACGCCTGCCTGGAATCCGCGCACCCAATTCATAAAGCCGAGCAGTTGACTGGGCGTGGCTTTGGCCAAGCCAAATGCTTTGTAAAACCTTTTTTCCGGATCACAGATATGATCAACGGGATATAATTTATATTTCTTAAAAAACTTGATCGCGGTAGTGGGATCCGGCGCCATGTGCACCATGACGACACGAACGCCTTTGGCCTCTAGTTTTTTCCGGATCCGACTAATATCGCTGATGGCTTCCCGACAGAAAGAGCAACCGAATTGCCGGAGAAAAACCAACAATACGGGCTGGGTGTCTGAAATTTGGAACAGCGTTTCGCCGCTCTCTTCAGAACGCATTTTTGTCCAGATAGCGGACGTAAGAGAAGGGGTTACTTCGGTCATAATGCTTTTTTAATTCAAAACACCGAAAACGCGAAAAGGTTGCCGGCAGTACGGGGGCGTTTAAAATCAGGTTGCCCGCCGAACTGCCGGCAGAAAATTTTCCTTGTGCGTTAAAGCAGGTTCATGGCATCCAGTGCATCCATCACCTCTTTTACCGAGCCGGCGGACTGGTGGAGCAACGCGAGTTCGTCTTTTTTCAGACGGAGTTTAATAACCTCCTGGATGCCTTTTCGTCCGAGTTTAACGGGTGCGCCCACAAATACGTCTTTCAGCTTGTACTGGCCGTTCATGCGGATGCAGCAGGGGAAAATGCGCTTTTCGTCTTTCAGAATCGAAACGGCCATTTGCGCGGCGGCAGCGCCGGGCGCGTACCAGGCCGAAGTGCCCATAAGATTCACGAGTTCGCCGCCGCCGAATTTCGTGCGCTCAATGATGGCGTCCAAACGATCTTTTTTCAAGAGTTCCGTCACCGGAATTCCGCTCACGGTCGTATAGCGCGGCAGCGGCACCATGGTGTCTCCGTGTCCACCCATCAGCATCGCCTGGATATCCTTGGGCGACACGTTCATTTCTTCGGCGAGAAATGCGCGGTAGCGTGCCGTATCCAGAATGCCGGCCATGCCGAGCACCCGCTTGTCGCTCAGTCCGGAAGCGCGCCAGCAGGCATACGTCATCACGTCCAACGGATTGGATACGACGATAATAATCGGATTTTTAGAGTATTTCAGCACCTCTTTCGTCACCGAAACCACGATTTTGGCATTGGTGGCGATGAGATCGTCGCGGCTCATACCCGGTTTGCGCGGCACGCCGGCGGTGATGATCACGATATCGGAATTGGCGGTCAGCGCGTAATCGTCGCCGCCGACAACACGGGAGGAGTAGCCATCCACCGGCGCTTGCTGCCAGGTATCCAGCGCCTTACCCTTGGCCACATTGCCTTGGATATCAATCAAAACGATCTCGTTGCAGATGTCTGCATGCGCAAGCACGTTTGCGCAGGTTGCGCCGACGTTCCCGGCGCCGACGATGGTTACTTTACTCATTTGAATATGGTATTTTTTTAAAAAAGGAGTGAATCAAATCGGCCGCAAAAGTAGCGTTTTTATAAGAAAAAAAGCGGCTAACGGAAAAGAAAGGAAGATTTTTGCCGGTTGCGGCTGAGGCGAAAAAAGGACTTTGGGCGCCAGCCGTACTGCAATCCGGCTAAACTTTCACCTGGGCAAGTCCACCGTATCCACTGAAACGGCGTAACCGGAAAAATTACCCAGACCGCCCCGGATATTGTTAAACACCGCGTCCGGGTCGCTCAGCGGTAAATTATCCCCCTGCCGGGCGAGCGAGAGGTGGTAACGGTAAAATTCTTCGGACAAAGTTCGCCATTCTACAAAAATACGGCGCGGGCGTTCGGTTTCCGGGTCAAACGGAATAAACGCATCCAGGAAAATAGTCCGGCGATTGTTGCTCCAAAATTTCTCATTGATCAACACCACCGGTTCCGGGATATTGTGCAGCAGCGACAAAGTGCGGCCGTCGGCCAGAAAAAAAGAACCGCTCTCGTAGCTGTAATCTACAATCGGTTGACCGTTGACAACCTGAATTACCTCCGTTTCGTGCCTCAAGTTAAAGGCGAAAAACCGATCGGATTCCGGCATATCCGCCACCTCCAACACCAGGGGCGCACGCAGCGCGCTTCGACCATCCGCGAGGGGTTCAATCCGAATCTCCACGGGATTTATCAACAGGGGACGCAGCCCGGCGTGTTCCGGGACGCTGCTGCCGGCCTCCGCAAGCGGATAACCGGCAATGCGCACGGCAAGCGCATAATCAATGCCGGTGAATGCCGTATCCCGGCTCTCCCAGTACAATTTCCCGTCTTCGCTGAAGGCTCGGCGTAATTTGTCCAAAAATTGCCCGCCTTTCGAAATGGTCACATCGGCAACTTCCGGAATCGTCGGGTCGCCGGCATCAAACAAGCCCTGGCTAATCGAAACCTCCACCCGAAAAGGCTGCCCGTCCGTAAAATGCGACACCGCCACGATCTGCGGCGGCGCATCCGGCAGATCAATAAATATCTCCCGCGCGCAACGCCAATGCGCAAGCGCAAGCAGGAATAACAAAACGGTAAAGCGGGAGCGTCGGATCATTATTGGATTAGCACGATTGTCCAGGATTTTCTTTAAAAGGCAAAAATAGAAAATCCCGCAGAATTCGTGACTCCCGCAGAATTCGGAGATCCCGCAGAATTCGCGAATTTCGCAGAATGAGCGTATTCCGCGAATTCTGCGGGATCTCATCCCCTTATTCCCCCCCGATCATCTTCCGCGTCTGCGTGCCGAAAGGCGTCGTGAGCTCGTACAGCAGCAGCCCCCGATCGGCGTTCGAATCCAACTGGAAATCCACTGCCTGGTAGCCCGCCGGATAGTTGGCAGCGCGCTCGAACAGCAACCGGCCGGTAAGATCGAACACGCGCAAGCGGGCGTGCATCGGCTCGCCCAGCACGAAACCGATCGTCGTGCGGTCGGAGAACGGATTGGGTTGGTTTTGTAGCAGCAGGACGGCCGGTTGTTCGCCCTCGTCCTCGGATGCCCGCGACGATACGCCCGTCGGGCGGGCGCGCTGGATAAACTGCAGCTCCACAGCCAGCGGCGACAAGTCCGTGTGGTAGGCCTCGCGCGGTAGCGCCTCGTCGTCCAGTTGTAGCACCCGGCTGAGTTGCACGCCCTCCTCCAGCGCCGCGAAACGCAGGTTGAACACCCGCGCGCCGTCCGGCAGATCCATGCCCTGCGGCACACTCCAGACCGCCCGGATTTCGCCTGATTCCACGCTGTAAAAACCAAAGTGCCCTTCTTTCAACGGCGAGGACTCCGGCGAAGAGAATCCGCGGTACTCAACCCGGCCGGCATCAAAACGCAGGGCAAACTGCAGCGCGCTCAGATCCTGGAAGTTTACCACCCGGAAAGCCACCTCGACTTCCTCGCCCGCCCGGAGCACCCGGTCGTTGGCGATCAGCGTCAGCGTGTTTTCCGCGCCCGGGCGATTCGGCGTAGAGGTCGGCGAACTCACATCACCCAATTTGACGCCGATGAAGTCCTGGTTGCTGGTATCCCGGATCAGACTCGTGTACGAGCGGTGCAAGGGGAAGTTCCAGAAACTGCTCGCAATCGGCGGCGTCGGGTAATACGGCGGATCAGGAAATACATGGCTGCTCGACACAAAGCGCCAGGAGGAATCGAACTGCGCGAGCGCGCTCGAATTGCCACGCAGCGCCTGCGAAATCAACACGGCATCCGAGGAACTCACGGATTTACTCCGGTTGACATCCGCCGCAATCAGGTCGTACACGCTGGTCAGCGGCTCCGTACCGGTGATATGCTGCTGGATCCGCGTCGCATCGGCGACGGACACCCCATTTGTTTTGTTGTTTGTTTTGTGCGGCCGGACGATCGCCGTGTGCGGATTGAAGCCGGCAGTATTGACGTTAAAACTGTATTCGCCGTTGGCGGTCGTGGTGAATGTACCCGCCTGGCTGCCGGTCAGGCGCACATTCGCCGCTTCGACGCCGACCTGTGCGGGCAGGCTCTTCGAGTGCAGCAACTTACCGCTGATCGTAAAGCACGTAACGGTGATCTGTATGGTGTGGGTCAAGAATGTGGTATTACCGCATGCATCGGTGATTAAATACGTCCGCGTGAGCGTGAAGGTCGGCTTCGCGCCGGTCACGCTGCTCGTGCAGGATACACTCAGGCTGCCGTCTGCCGTGCAGGCGTCGGAGATATTCAGGTCGTTATCCGCGTCGAGGGCTTCCAGCGCCGCGATCGTCGTCGCCGGGGCGGTGGTGTCTGATACGTTGCACAGGGTCAGGCTGGTGGGATCCAGATCCCCGGACACTGCAGGCGGGGTCGTATCGTCTATATTCAGGGTGTGCGTCAATATGGTTGAATTGCCCGCCGCGTCGGTGATCGTGTAGGTGCGGGTAAGGACGATTGGGCAGGCGCCCGCGTTGGCGTCGGTGTGGGAGACCGTCAGCGCGTTGTCCGAGGTACAATTATCCGACACGGCGAGGTTGCCGGTTAAGGCCTCCAGTGCAGCAACGGTCGTCGCCGCCGCGGGCGCGGCGGCAAGCGCGCAGCCCTCCACTTCCCCGGTCGTCAGGGCGCCGGTAATCGTCGGGGCGGCGACGTCCTTCAGCGTCACCGTGAACGTACAGGTTTCGGTGTTTCCGTTGCCATCGTCGGCCGTCAGCGTCACCGTTTCCGCCGTGTTTTGGCCGCTTAGGGCGGTGGTGGAAGCCGGGCTTTGGGAGACTGTGACCGCCGTGGCGCAGTTGTCGGACGTGGTAGCATCGCCGGTGCGATCGCCGACCGTGCCGGCGCAGTTGACGTCGGCCGAGACCGTTTGGTTGGCCGGGCAGGCGATCGTCGGTTTTTGGTTATCATTGACCGTGACCGTAAAACTACAGGCACTGGTATTGCTATTTTGATCTTCGGACGTGTACGTGACCGTCGTCGCCCCGACGCCGAAATCATAACTCGTACTCCCGCCTTCCGTGACCGTTCCGCCGGTCGGCAGACTGCCGACGGGCGTCGGCGTGCCTGCGGCAAACGCGATCGAGAGCGTGATGGGGTCATTGCCGTCCAGATCGGGGTGATTCAGCAGCAGCGACACCGAGCAGTTGTAGTCCGTTTCAAGGTTGGTGAGGAGCGTCGTATCCGTTGGGCAAGTGACTGCGGCGGACTCCGCGCCCAGGGTAAAGACCCTATAGTTGTCCGGTACCACCGCATCGCAAATCACCAGCCCTTCCTGCAGATCGCCGATACTTTGCGACTGGCCGAGGCTGACCCAGCCCATGCCGTCCCAGCCCAAAATCACCACCTGCGAAATATCGGTGGCGATCAGATCCAGGTCGCTGTCGGCGTCATAAAACAGCGTGATCGGCGTCGCCGTCGCGCCGTGGATATCCCAGTATTCCTTTTGGGAGACCGTGACGCCAGGGGGGTTGCTTGCAGTACTAAACGGCGCGCCGACGGGCAGGGTTGCCAGGCCGGGATCGCCCGAAAAGTAGGCCGCTTTGAACAGGCTGCTGCAATCCCCTTCTACCTCCACCGGCATCTGTTTCGTACCGTTGCCGACGGGCAGCAGAAATGGGCCTGTACCCGACCAACCGGCATAGCCGTTCACATGGCTGTCTGCATCCGCATCAACGACGCTGCTCCCGGATCGAAAGTGCAGGAAATGCGACGGGTCGGATCGGTCGGTGGTCACCAAGCCGCTGGTAAACGTAAACGCATTCAGTATCTGCCACTCATTGTCGAGTTGGATATTGCGGTCAATCGTCGCCGCATACATCCGGAGCGCCGATGTGCCGTTGATCGTCGTACTGGCGACGGTGTTATCAAAGATATTTGCGCCGGCGACGCCCGGCATAGCGCCGCACGGATCTGCGTAGTCTGCCGTGCAGGGGCTTCCCGCCTGCTCCGACATGCCCCCGTTGTTCGTCAGGGTGGTTACCCCGGCAAAGCGCACCGTCCCGGAGTTGATGAAGTTCCCAGTGGCGGTCACCTTGAATGCCGGCTCCCAGAAGGTTTGCGGGCCGGTCACCTTTTCGCAGCCGCTCACGATATGCTGGGCGGAGAGGGCGGTGCTGCCCAGGAGCGCGAGGGCGAACACGATTTGTTGTAAGATATTGTTTTTCATGATAAAGATTTAATAAAATTCAATGATCGGCTGCCGGTGGGAAACCGGTACGAATGCACAGGGTTTGCACCTGCTGTTTAGGTTGCCTTTCAGGGCTTCCTGTTTTTACCGGATTCCTGGTCAATTGCAGCGCCGCGTTTTTTCACAATTTTATGCTGTGATCTCCCAGAAGATGTACAATCCGTTGATTGAACGAATTAAATAGTCCAGACTCCAATAGCCGGATTATTCTGCGACGCAACGCACGGAGAATCCGAGGTTACGGTTGTTGCTGATCGTGAGGGCGTATTCAGCGTCAAAGAGCAGGTACGAGGAAAGGCTGCTGCCGTCCGCCGTACTACTCCAGTAGAAGCCATTGCTGCCCCGGTTGCTCAGCGAGCCATTGATGCTGTCCCGGTAGCCGGCTGTCGGCAGAAACAGTCCCGTGGCGCCGGAACCAATCCGCAGGCCGGAACTGTAATTGGTATTACTGTTCGACCAGGTTCCCGGAAAACTGCGCGTCGGATTCAGGGTAGTGTTACACACCGCATCCCACTGCGCCTTGGTCGGCACCCGGAATCCCGTAGGGCAGGGATCGTTGGCTGTTTTACTGCCGTCGGCCCAGGCGCCGTTGGATGCGGCCGTCGTATTCCAGCCGGTGATCGCCCCGGCATTCGCTTCCCCGGCCGAAGGTCCGGTCGGGCCGGGGGCGGCCACGGCGCTGCGCCCCCACTGGTAGTAGGCGCCGTTGAGTTTCCAGCTCGGCGTGAACGGATCGGCGCTCTCGTCGGCGCCGAGGTTGTGGCATTTGAAGGCTTTCCAGACGCCGGCAGCCACATAGGCGCCGCAGGATATGGAGGCATTCACCGTGATCGTACCCGTGGCAGTTACGCTGCCGCAATCGCCCGCAAGCGGAATGCTGTAATTGAACGTGCCCGCCGCCGTGGGCGTGCCGCTGATTGTAATCGTATTCGACGCCCAGGCGGCCGTTACGCCGGCCGGGAGCCCCGTCGGTGTGCCGATGCCCGTGGCGCCCGTGGTGGTGTGCGTGATCGGCGCCAGGGCGGTGTTGGCATCCAGCGTCGGGGTGGCGGAGGCCGCCGAAACCGTGCAGGCAACGCGCAGGCAAGCCCAGGCCGGCTGCGCCGGGGCGCCCACGTTCATCTCGATGCAATTCAGCGTCGTATTGAATACAAGCAGTCCCGTAGCCGGATTCGATATCGCGTTGCGCTCGGCGGTCGTCATCCGCGGCGGTAGGAAACCTTTGTTTGTGCTTTGTATGTCGAGCATTGCCGAGGGGTCGGGCGCGTCGGCGCCGATGACGGTCTGGGCGGCGAGGGGTAGCGCCGGCAGGATGCCGAACAGGCAGAGGGCAAATAGTTTGATAAAAAATTTCATGATATAATACTATTTAATCTTATTAAATAGTGCAGACTCCAATAGCCGGATTATTCTGCGACGCAACGCACGGACATTCCACCGGTACGGTTGCTTTGGAACGTGGCGGCGAAGTTATTGACGAAGCTCAGGCGCCAGGCGTTGCTGCCAACCTCCGTACTACTCCAGTAGTAGCCGGTGCCGCCCCGGTTGAGCAGCCTGCCATCCGTGTTAAGCCGGTTACCGGCTACCGGCAAAAACAGTCCGGTTGAGCCGGAGCCGACCCGCAGGCCGGAGCTGTAATTGGTATTGTCGGCGTCCCAAGAGGTTCCCGGATAGCTACGCGTCGGATTCAGCGTGGTGTCGAGCACCGCATCCCACTGCGCCTTGGTAGGCACCCGAAAACCCGCAGGGCAGGGATCGTTGGCTGTTTTGCTGCCATCGGCCCAGTCGCCGTTGGATGCGGGCGATATATTCCAGCCGGTGATCGCCCCGGCATTTGCCTCCCCGCTCGATGAGCCGGTCGGGCCGTTGGCGGCCACCACCGATCGCCCCCACTGGTAGTAGTGTCCGTTGAGTTTCCAGTCCGGCGTGAACGGATCGGCGCTCTCGTCGGCGCCGAGGTTGTGGCATTTGAAGGCTTTCCACTCGCCGGCTGCCACGTAAGCGCCGCAGGAGATGGAGGCATTCACCGTGATCGTGCCCGTGGCAGTTACGCTGCCGCAATCGCCCGCAAGCGGAATGCTGTAATTGAACGTGCCCGCCGCCGTGGGCGTGCCGCTGATCGTAATCGTATTGGAAGCCCAGGCGGCCGTTACGCCGGCCGGGAGCCCCGTCGGCGTACCGATGCCCGTGGCGCCCGTGGTCGTATGGGTGATCGGCGTCAGGGCAGTGTTGGCATCCAGCGTCGGGATGGCGGAAGCCGCCGAAACCGTGCAGGCAACGCGCAGGCAAGCCCAGGCCGGCTGCGCCGGGCCGCCCACTTTCATCTCGATGCAATTCAGCGTCGTATTAAAGACAAGCAGCCCCGTAGCCGGATTCGACATCGCGTTGCGCTCGGCGGTCGTCATCCGCGGCGGTAGGAAACCTTTGTTTGTGCTTTGTATGTCGAGCATTGCCGAGGGGTCGGGCGCGTCGGCGCCGATGACGGTCTGGGCGGCGAGGTGTAGCGCCGGCAGGATGCCGAACAGGCAGAGGGCAAATAGTTTGATAAAAAATTTCATGATATAATACTTTTTAATCCTATTAAATAGTGCAGACTCCAATCCCCGGATTATTGTGCGACGCAACGCACGGACATTCCACCGGTACGGTTGCTTTGGAACGTGGCGGCGAAGTTATTGACGAAGCTCAGGCGCCAGGCGTTGCTGCCAACCTCCGTACTACTCCAGTAGTAGCCGGTGCCGCCCCGGTTGAGCAGCGTGCCATCCGTGTTAAGCCGGTTACCGGCTACCGGCAAAAACAAGCCTGTGACGCCGGATCCTATCCGCAGGCCGGTACTGTAATTGGTACTGCCGGCGTCCCAAGAGGTTCCCGGATAGCTACGAGTCGGGTTCAGCGTGGCGTCGAGCACCGCCTCCCACTGCGCCTTGGTGGGTACCCGGAATCCCGTAGGGCAGGGATCGTTGGCTGTTTTACTGCTATCAACCCAAGCGCCGTTGGATGCGGCCGTCGTATTCCAGCCGGTGATCGCCCCGGCATTCGCTTCCGCGCTCCCGGAGCCGGTCGGGCCGTTGGCGGCCACGACCGATCGCCCCCACTGGTAGTAGTTGCCGTTGAGTTTCCAATCCGGCGTAAACGGATCGGCGCTCTCGTCGGCGCCGAGGTTGTGGCATTTAAACGCTTTCCAAACGCCGGTAGCCACATAAGCGCCGCAGCCTAACGCAACTGCATTCACCGTGATCGTGCCAGTGGCAGTTACGCTGCCGCAATCGCCCGCAAGCGGAATGCTGTAATTGAACGTGCCCGCCGCCGTGGGCGTGCCGCTGATTGTAATCGTATTCGACGCCCAGGCGGCCGTTACGCCGACCGGGAGCCCCGTCGGCGTGCCGATGCCCGTGGCGCCCGTGGTGGTGTGCGTGATCGGCGTCAGGGCGGTGTTGGCATCCAGCGTCGGGGTGGCGGAAGCCGCCGAAACCGTGCAGGCAACGCGCAGGCAAGCCCAGGCCGGCTGCGCCGGGCCGCCCACGTTCATCTCGATGCAATTCAGCGTCGTATTAAACACAAGTAGCCCCGTGGCCGGATTCGAAATCGCGTTGCGCTCGGCGGTCGTCATCCGCGGCGGCAGGAAACCTTTGCTCGTGCTTTGTACGTCGAGCATCGCCGAGGGGTCGGGCGCGTCGGCGCCGATGACGGTCTGGGCGGAGAGGTGTAGCGCCGGCAGGACGCCGAACAGGAAAAGGGCGAATAGCTTAATAAAAAATTTCATGATGTAATATTTTTTAATCATATTTAAATAGTCCAAACTACAATCCCCGGATTATTGTGCGATGCAACGCACGGGCATCCCAGAAGAGCGGAATAAGCCCACCGTGAAGGATAAGTCCTGCTCGAAGTACAGGTACTTGGCGTAGAAGCCATCCTCCGAACTACTCCAGTAGTAGCCGCTGTTGCCCCGGCCAAATACCTCGCCTGAGTCGTAGATCCGATGGCCGGTGGCTGGCAAAAACAAACCCGTATTACCGGAGCCTATCCGCAGCCCGGAGCTGTAATTGGTAATGCTATTATCCCAAGTTCCCGTATAACTTAACACCGGGTTCAGCGTGTTGTCGCGCACCCCATCCCATTGCGCCTTAGTGGGTACCCGGAAGCCCTCAGGACAGGGATCATTCGCGGTTTTACTGTCATCGACCCAGGCGCCATCGGATGCGTCCTCCGGATTCCAGCCGGCGATCGTCCCGGCATTCGCTTCCTCGTCCGAAGGTCCGGTTGGGCCGTCGGCGGCCACCGCGCTACGCCCCCACTGGTAATAGTTGCCGTTGAGTTTCCAGTCCGGGGTGAACGGATCGGCGCTCTCGTCGGCGCCGAGGTTGTGGCATTTGAAGGCTTTCCAAACGTCGGCAGCCACGTACGCGCCGCAGGAGTAGAGGGCATTCACCGTGATCGTACCCGTTGCGGTCACACAGCCGCACCCGTCCGCAAGCGGAATGCTGTAATTGAACGTGCCCGCCGCCGTGGGCGTGCCGCTGATCGTGATCGTATTCGACGCCCAGGCGGCCGTTACGCCGTCCGGGAGCCCCGTCGGCGTGCCGATGCCCGTGGCGCCCGTGGTGGTGTGCGTGATCGGCGTCAGGGCGGTGTTCGCATCCAACGTCGGGGTGGCGGAGGCCACCGAAACCGTGCAAACCAGACCCAGGCAGACCCAGAGCGGCTGCGTCGGGGCGCCCACATTCATTTCGATGCAATTCAGCGTCGTATTAAATATAAGCAGTCCCGTGGCCGGATTCGAGATCGCGTTGCGCTCGGCGGTCGTCATCCGCGGCGGCAGGAAACCCTTGCTCGTGCTTTGCACATCCAGCATCGCCGAGGGATCGGGCGCGTCGGCGCCGATGACGGTCTGGGCGGAGAGGTGCGGAAGGAGAAAAGCGCCGAGGAGCCAGCCTGCGGCTAGCATACAGACGCGTTGACTGATTTGTTTCATAAATATCAATCGTTGAAAGAATGAATACCTTAATTATTGAAGAAATTAAATTTAAAAAGACTGAATCTGTAATTCAAACTTCCACAGTTTATTGCAAGCCCCCCCGGGAGCGCGCGTGCGAAAAGAGGGATTGGCCGCACCCGAGGTGCAGCTACCGTGCGAAGTATCATATCAGGGAAATCGGGACGGCTGTGGTCCACGCCAAGCGCCTGCCCGCCGGAAACCGACGATACACCGTTTCGCGCGCCTGATTTACAAGCGTGCCATATAAAAAAACAACGGGGAGGCGGGAGATCTGGAATCGGGTTTTCCAGCATACGCGAATTATTTGCTACAAAACTCTTGTTCGAGGCTGTAGCAAGCATTCGTTGCCTTTACCGAAGTTATACCGCACCGGTACCCTTTTTATACCGATCTGCTGTTATATTTCTGAAAATCAAATAATTAGGCGCTTTTTCGAGTTTATAAAACCGAGCCTTATAAAGTGCGGATAAAGGCTGTAAGGTTGTCGTCCGAGCTCAGGTTTAGTTTCTTGCGCAGCTTGGTCCGGACGTTGGCGATGGTTTGCGCGCCCCGATTGGTAAGGGTTGCGATGTCCTTGGAACTTTGGTTTTGCGCGATCAGGGCGCATATTTTCAATTCTGTCGGGCTCAGACTGGGATCTATCGCCAGCAGTTTTTTGTACAATTCACTATTGATCTGCGCGAGATTTTCCTCAAACTCCTCCCAGGCTTTAGTGGACTTGTTTTTTTCAATCATTCGGATCAGCTCCTGCAGCGTTCCTTTCGCCGAGCTATTGCAATGGGGCGCCAGTCGGATAATTTGCATGCGAATCTGCTCCATATCTTCATTTATATGGGCGATCATGAGTGCCTTCGCAGTTAGCTCTCGTCCCTTCGCCATCATGGATTCGTTCAGATTTTCATACCGCGCCTGCTCGAGTTCGACCTGGATCGCCGCATTGCGCTTGGCCTGGATAAATAAAAAGACCGCGGCAAGCAGCAGCAGCAAGACGCCGGCCAACAGGATGAGCATGATTTTTCTTTGCGCCTGTTGCCGAATCACAT